>JBQCZX010000198.1:4963-6011 GCA_052089485.1 Marinobacter sp.
CGGTGTGTGGTGGTTTATGTTTCCACCGTAACCGGCTGCGCCCACATCCTGGTGCGGTGGGCCCCGCCCACCCTTGGCCTCCGACATTTCCTGAGCACTCTTCCACAGCCACTCACTCCCTCTAAGCTATTTCGTGTCTGCCCAGGCTGCCGGGCGCTTCTGCATGAACGCCATGGTGCCTTCGGTGCCTTCGGTGCCTCTGACGGCTTTTGCGAACATGTCTGCGGCGCTGTCTAACAACCCACTCATGGATTCGTTGCCAACCCGGTGGAGCAGGGCTTTGGTTTCTGCAGTCGCGTTTGGCGCGCAGTGGCGAATGCGATTCAGTGCCTGAGCTAGCATATCGTTGAGTTCTTCATCCGACGCTGCTGCCTGGTGAACAATACCCAGTGCATAGGCTTCGGCGGCTTCGATTCTCAAGCCAAGCAGTGCAAGCCGGCGAGCTTGGGTTAGGCCGATGCGTTCCACTACAAACGGTGCGATCTGGGCCGGGATGATGCCGAGGGAAGTTTCTGGCATGCCAAATTTGGCGGTTGGCCCAGCAATGGCAACGTCTGAGATGCAGGCCAAGCCAAAGCCGCCGCCCATTACGGCCCCTTCAGTTACGGCAATGACCACTTTCGACGATTCATTCACCTGCTGGAGCATCTGCCCGAAGGCTCGGTTTAATCGGTAAAACGGATCGGTTTCGCCTTCGCCGGCTTCTTGGTTGCGGGCTCCGGCCATGTCTTTGATGTCGCCGCCGGCGCAGAAGTGGCCACCCGAACCGCGAATAACGACGGCGCGTATGCTTGAGTCAGTTTCTATTTCGGTAAATATGGCAGACAGCTCGGCAACCATTTGCAGGCTCATGGCGTTCCGGGAATCCGGCCGGTTGATGGTGACGTGCAGGGCGGGACCCTGTTTTTCCAGAAGCAGTGTTTCGCAGTGAGGCAAGGTTTCCATCGGTAGACTCCACGAACATTATTTTGGGGCCGGTAGCCCGGTTGAACTCTTCAGGACCGTTGAGGGCCAAGGATGGCCCGATCGAGCCCTACATGGACGTACT
>JBQCZX010000199.1:0-1512 GCA_052089485.1 Marinobacter sp.
TTATGCCTACGCACCCGAGAAGTATGAATACCCCATAAACCGCTACACCATGGAGGTTAAACGGCAACTGGATGTGCTGGATCGCCAGTTGGCAGATAACCGGTATATTGTGGGTGACGAATACACCATTGCGGATATGTCGATTTGGCCATGGTATGGCGCATTGGTGACCAACAAGGTTTACGATGCCGCGGAATTTCTTGAGGCGCACACCTATACTAACGTGCTGCGATGGGCCCACGAGGTTAAAGAGCGACCGGCTGTTCAGCGCGGGCGAATGGTGAATCGCGCTTGGGGCGAACCCGAAAGTCAGCTTCATGAGCGCCATGACGCAAGCGATTTTGAGAACAAAACTCAAGACAAGCTTGCAGAAACCTCCGAAAACTCCTGATTCAGAGTTTGGGGTTTAAATGATTTCGGACATTGTCTACATCGTTGGTTTGACCCTGCTTGCTGGTATTTGCATTCCCCTTGGGGGATTGCTGGCAAGCATTGATCGAATCGGCCCTAATTGGCTGGAGCAGGAATTCCGGCATTTTGTGATCGCGTTGGGCGGTGGCATTTTGCTTGGCGCGGTCACCATTGTGCTGGTGCCGGAAGGACAATCAAGCATTGGCAATTCGTTTTGGGCCATACCCGCCATCATTGCCGGTGGTGTACTGTTTTTCTGGATTGAGCGAATGCTTGGCGCTCATAATCGGGAATCGCCGCAGTTGATGGGCGTGATGCTGGATTTTGTGCCTGAGGCAGCCGCTCTGGGTGGGCTGATCGTGGTTAACCCGGGCCTTGCGCCTTTGATGGCCGTGTTGATTGCCATGCAAAATCTGCCAGAGGGGTTTAATGCATATCGCGAGTTTTGTGAAAGGCCAGGCTATACGCCGAGAAAGACTTTGAGTGTAATGGCAGGACTTGCAACAGTAGGCCCTGTTGCGGGCCTGTTGGGGTATTTTTTCCTGGCTGGGCAGCCTGTGGTTCTGGGAACTATAATGCTGGTGGCTTCTGGCGGAATTCTGTATCTGATCTTTCAGGATATTGCGCCCCAGTCCCGGCTGAATAAGCACTGGGGGCCTCCGCTTGGTGCGGTACTCGGGTTTTGCCTGGCGTTGTTCAGCGATATGCTGGTTACGCAGGCTTGACTTCATTTTTGGCGACGGAGGTCACTTTGGCCTCCGATCCCCCGCCATAATCTTGGCCACGAAAACCGATTTCCCATAGGTCTCAAAAGACCATTTCATGGTGTCGGAAAGCACACTCATAACCTCATCGTACTCACCGAAAATCTCTGTGCTCATGCGGCCAGCGACAACCTCCAGGTTGGTTTTCTCCAGCCGGGCGATCAGATCCCGGATGGGCTGCTTGTAGTCATCCTTCAGGGGATAACAGCTTAGTTGTACGGACAAGAACATAAATGTCTCCAGCTTTCATATTCAATAAGTATTGCGCAATGATGCTTGTATCAGTAGCCCATGGCCGAGGACGTACTGCGCCTCGGATCTGCGCCACCGTACAGGG
>JBQCZX010000199.1:1522-5990 GCA_052089485.1 Marinobacter sp.
AATCATAATACTCTGAATGGCTCCCATAGCCGACTTGCTCACTACTTTGTGGCCGCGGCTTTCCAGTAAGCGCACGGTATCCGGGCTGATACCTTGTTCTATGCGGATTTCATCTGGCAGCCACTGATGATGGATGCGAGGCGCGCTGACGGCTGTTTGTATGTTCATGCCGTGGTCAATCACGTTCATGATTACCTGCAGTGTGGTGGTGATAATGCGTGAGCCTCCCGGACTACCGGTCACCAGAAAGTTATGGTCGCCTTTGCGAACAATGGTGGGCGACATGGAGCTGAGCATACGCTTGCCGGGTTCCACCTTGTTTGCCTCACCGCCGATCAATCCATACGCATTAGGCACACCCGGTTTGGCACTGAAATCATCCATTTCGTTATTGAGCAGAAAACCGGCGCCTTGCACGGTAATGCCTGAGCCGTAGCTGAAATTGATGGTGTAGGTGTTCGATACCGCATTGCCCCATTTATCGACCACTGAAAAGTGTGTGGTTTCTGGGCTTTCATAGCCTGGGGGCTGGCCGTAGCGGATGTCGCCTGCGGGGCGGGCTTCGTCAGGTTTTATATCTTGTCGCAGTTCTTTAGCGTAAGACTTACTGGTCAGTCCCTTTAACGGCACATCCACATAATCCGTATCGCCCAGATATTCTGAACGATCGGCATAGGCCAGCTTCATGGCTTCGGCCATGTAGTGAATCGTCTCGGCTGAGTTGTGGCCGAACTCCTGGATTGGGTAGTCTTCAAGAATGTTCAGTATTTGGACGATGTGGGTGCCGCCGGAAGAGGGTGGTGACATGGAGTAGATATCGTAACCTCGGTAATTTCCGTGTACCGGGTTGCGCACAACGGGCTGGTACTCTCCGAGATCTTGCTGGGTAATGAGGCCCCCGTGCTTCTCCATCTCATCCACAATCAGCTGCGCAGTTTCACCTTCGTAAAAACCTTTCACACCTTTATCGGCAATACGTTGCAGAGTGTCTGCCAGTTCTGGTTGGCGAAAGCGTTCGCCCGCTTGCCAGGCGGAGCCATCTTCTTTGTAAAAGGTTTCAAGGGTTGCAGGCCAACGCTGAAGCCGTTCCCGTGCCTGCTCAAGGCCTTCGCTGAAACGTTGCGGAACAATAAAGCCTTCTCTGGCGAGTTTGATGGCCGGGGCAAGCGCCTGTTTTAGGGGCAGGGTGCCATGGCGTTCCAGTGCCATGGCAAAGCCCGCAACCGTGCCGGGAACACCAGCGGCCAAATGGGTGAACCGGCTACGGTTCTGTACCACGTCGCCAGATTCATCCTGGTACATGGTTTCGGTTGCGCCCGAGGGTGCTTTCTCTCGATAATCTATGGCTTCGGGCTCAGAACCATCGCCTTTTGAAATCAGCATAAAGCCGCCACCACCGATATTTCCCGATCTCGGCTGAGTGACGGCCAGTGCGAACCCGGCGGTTACGGCCGCATCCACAGCGTTACCACCGTTTTGCAGAACTTTCAGAGCGACGTCTGTTGCCAGAGTGTGGCTGGTTGCCACCATGCCGTGGCCAGCGCTGGCCGGATGAAACCTTTCGCCTTCAAGAATGGCTTGGCCAAAAACCGGCGCGGCCAGAGTTGCAAGGCACGTAGTCAGGGTGAGTGCGCACAAGCCGCCTGAGCGACCAATGAAACGGGTTTTCCATGTTTGCTGGTGTAGGCCTCTGTCCATGTCTGTGTTCCTCGTTTCTGATGTCCAGATAGGCTATGATAGCTCGTCATTTTACATGGTGCGTACCCTAAACCGTGGTATTTTTTCCGGCTGCCGTTTCCAGCAATGGTTCCCGGTGCACCTGCTTTCCCGCTTGTCAGTTAAGGAAAGGCTTTCATGGAGCATACCTACCGTCTTGTGATTTCCTGCCCGGACAGGGTTGGAATTGTCGCCAAGGTGAGTAATTTTTTACAGACCTATAACGGCTGGATCACCGAAGCAAGCCACCACTCGGATACTTACACCGATTGGTTTTTTATGCGTCACGAAATCAAAGCCAAGTCTATTCCGTTTGGCCTTGAACAGTTTCGTACTGCGTTTGCGCCGATCGCTGAAGAATTCGATATGCGGTGGCACATCGCCGATTCGGCACAGCCCAAAAAAGTGATTCTGATGTGCAGCAAGGAGTCCCACTGTGTGGCCGACCTCCTGTATCGCTGGCACAGCAATGACATCAACGCTGAAATTGCTGCGGTCATTTCCAATCACGACGATTTGCGTCGTATGGTTGAGTGGCACGACATTCCCTACCACCACATCCCGGTAAGCAAGGATAACCGGGAAGAGGCGTTTGCCCATATCGACGAGCTGATTGAGGGCTACGAAGCCGATGTGGTGGTCTTGGCTCGCTATATGCAGATCCTGCCCGCAGAACTGTGCGCAAAGCATGCAGGCAAGGTGATCAATATTCATCACAGCTTTCTGCCGTCTTTTGCTGGTGCAAAGCCTTATCATCAAGCCTACACCCGGGGGGTCAAGCTGATTGGGGCTACCTGCCACTATGTGACCCGGGACCTCGATGAAGGCCCGATCATCGAACAGGATGTTATTCGCATCAATCACAGTGACTCCATTCAGGATATGGTGCGCCTGGGTAAGGATGTGGAGAAAAACGTTCTTGCTCGAGGGTTGCGCTCTCATATTGAGGATCGCGTGATTACCCACGAAAACAAGACCGTGGTATTTGATTAAGGCTGCCTCACAGATGCCCCTGAAAGCGGGTGGCTGTGGTATAATCGGCGGCTTGTTTAAGAATAACTACGGGGCCAAGAAGCGGCCCTGAAACGACTTCCAGATAACGCAAAGGAACTTTTCTCGATGGGTGAATTAGCCAAAGAGATCCTGCCGGTCAATATTGAAGATGAACTGAAGCAGTCTTACCTGGATTACGCCATGAGCGTAATCGTCGGGCGAGCGCTTCCGGACGTGCGGGATGGCCTCAAGCCGGTTCACCGTCGTGTTCTGTTCGCAATGTCCGAACTGAACAACGACTGGAACAAGGCCTATAAGAAGTCTGCCCGTGTGGTGGGTGATGTGATTGGTAAATACCACCCGCACGGCGACTCTGCTGTTTACGACACCATCGTTCGTATGGCTCAGCCGTTCTCCCTGCGTTATCCGCTGGTAAACGGCCAGGGTAACTTCGGTTCTATCGACGGCGATAACGCGGCAGCCATGCGTTACACCGAAATCCGCATGGAGAAAATTGCACACTCCTTGCTGGCGGATCTCGAGAAAGAAACCGTAGACTTTGTCGATAACTACGACGGCACAGAGCGCATTCCTGAAGTGATGCCTACCCGGGTTCCTAACTTGCTGGTGAACGGCTCTTCGGGTATTGCTGTGGGTATGGCGACGAATATCCCGCCCCATAACCTGACCGAAGTGGTTAGTGGTTGTTTGGCCCTGATCGATAACCCGGATCTCACCTGCGATGATCTGATGGAGTACATTCCAGGCCCGGATTTCCCAACTGAAGGCATCATCAATGGCCGTGCTGGCATTGTTGAGGCTTATCGTACCGGTCGTGGCCGTATCTATATTCGCGCCCGCCACGAAATTGAAACCGATAAGAAAACCAATCGTGATGCCATCATCATCACCGAGTTGCCGTATCAGCTTAACAAGGCCCGTTTGATCGAAAAGATCGCCGAGCTGGTGAAAGAAAAGCGCCTGGAAGGCATCACCGAGCTGCGGGACGAGTCTAACAAGGAAGGTATCCGCGTTTTTATCGAGCTGCGCCGCGGTGAAAATCCGGAAGTTGTGGTCAATAACCTGTTTAAGCATACCCAGCTGCAGACAGTATTCGGCATCAACATGGTTGCGCTGATCAACGGCGAGCCGAGAATTCTTAACCTCAAGGAGATGCTCGACGCGTTCGTGCGTCACCGCCGTGAAGTGGTGACCCGTCGTACCCTTTTTGAGCTACGTAAAGCCCGCGAGCGTGGCCATATTCTTGAAGGCCTGACCGTTGCATTGGCCAACATCGACGAGATGATTGAGCTGATCAAGGCCTCGCCAAGCTCTTTGGAAGCCAAAGAAAAGTTGATGGCCAAGGGTTGGGCGCCCGGTAACGTGATGGCGATGCTTGAGCGTGCTGGCGAAGATGCCTGCCGTCCAGACGACCTGCCTGAAATTTACGGCCTGCGCGATGGTTTGTACTTTATGTCTCCAGAGCAGACCCAGGCTATTCTGGATATGCGTCTGCACCGCTTGACCGGTTTGGAGACTGAAAAGCTCCAGAACGAGTACAAAGAGATTCTTGAGAAGATTGCCGGCCTGCTGGAAATTCTGGGCGACCCAGATCGCCTGATGCAGGTTATCCGCGAAGAGCTAGAGGCTGTGGTGACCGAGTTTGGTGACGAGCGCCGCACGGAAATAACCAGTTCTCAGCGTGATTTGACGGTTGCCGATCTGATTGACGAAGAAGATCTGGTCGTAACGATCTCCC
>JBQCZX010000200.1:0-5963 GCA_052089485.1 Marinobacter sp.
CCTCCCGGGTGTGTCTGAAGCCATGGCCGGCTTCAGTCAAGCGCCCTGGGATGTGCACGTAGCGACTCCCGGGAGGCAAGACCCTGCCAGACCGGGCACCGAAGTTGAAGCCTGATGATCGAGAAGCGCTCAGGAACCTATGGGCCGCTGATGCCTCAATAAATGATTTTCAAGTTTACGAAACGCAAACACCATCGTAAACGTGAGCACCATGTAGCAAAGCGCCACAAAAATAAACGCATCAAATGGCGCATAAAACCGGGAGTAAATATTCCGCGCCGCACCCGTTAAATCCACAATGGTTACTACACTGGCAATCGCGCTCGAATGCAGCATGAAAATAACCTCATTGGAGTAGGCCTGAACCGCCCGCCGCGCTGCGCTGGGAAGCACAATACGCCGCATCCGCATAAGCCAACTCATACCGTAAGCCTTCGCTGCCTCAATCTCACCGTGGGGCGTGGAGATAATCGACCCGCGAATAATCTCCGTAGTGTAGGCGCAAGTATTCAGCGTAAATGCCAGCAGGGCTGGGTAGAAAGGCTCCCGGAAGATCACCCACCAAAATGTTTCCTGAATACCGGGAATCTGCGCCACGCCATAGTAAATAATATACAGCTGAATCAGCAGCGGTGTGCCGCGGAACAGATAGGTGTAAATCCAAACTGGGCCGGATACAAACGGATTCTTAACCGTGCGCAAAATGGCTAAAGGAACCGCACACACAAGCCCGATAATCAGGCAAAGAAATACCAGCTGAACGGTTGTAACCATCCCGTCCCAGTATTCCATGATGGTCATGGCTGTAAAAATATCGTTCTTGTTAAGCCAGGCGGCGATAAAGTCGGGTGGCATTATCAACTCTCCTGAATCACGCCGGCGTTAGCTCGTTTATCGAGCCACTTGATGAAAAGCTCCGAGCCTGCCGTAAGGGCGAGATACACAAACGCCACCGGAATAAAAAAGTGGAAGGGCATGCGCTCGGCCTTGGCTGCTTCTTCTGCCACACGTACCATATCTGTGAGGCCAATAATGGAAACCAACGCCGTGGTTTTAAGCAGCACTTGCCAATTGTTACCAATCCCCGGAAGCGCATGGCGCAGCATCTGTGGAACCATTATTCGGCGAAAAGTATGCCAGCGGCTAAATCCGTAAGCGCGCGCAGCTTCAATCTGGCCGGCCTCAACCGCCAGAAAAGCACCCCGGAAAGTCTCCGTCATATAGGCGCCAAAAATCAGCCCGATTGTCACCACGCCTGAGAGGAAGGGATCAAACTGAAAGAAAAAGTCGATTCCGTAGGCTTCCCAGACATAATCCGAAAGCATATTTACTCCCACCTGGCCGCCATAATAAAACAGCAGCATCATCACCAAGTCGGGAACACCGCGAATCAGTGTGGTATAGGTTGTTGCGACGCCAACCGCTACGCGGCTGTTTGACAGCTTTGCAGCCGCGCCAATTAACCCGAGAGTTAAGGCGAGGGCAAGAGACAGGAAAGCAAGTTCTATGGTGACAAATGCCCCATTCAGCAGGGCCGGACCATAGCCTTTCAGATCAAGCATGGGAGTGTCCGGTGATCAGAGGCGACCGTTAAGGCCGCCTCTGAGGCTGGTTTTTTCAGATCTTCACGTCGTATGTGAAGTACTTCTTCATGATGGTTTCGTAGGTGCCGTCTTCCTTGATGGCGCTAAGAGCCGCGTTTACTTCTTCAGCAACGGCTTTGTCACGCTTGCGCATGGCAACGGCAACGCCTTCACCCAGCTTGACCGACTCGCCAACTTCCTTGTAGCCGTCTTTGGACAAAACAGTCTGCTCGCCTACCGGGTAATCTACGAATACTACGTCTAGACGCTGGCCCTCAAGATCCAGAACCATGTCCTCCGCCGTGGTGTAGCGCTTGATGGATACAGCGCCGCTCATTTCCTCGGTTACAAAGGTGTCCATGGTAGTACCGCGCTGAACGCCCACGGTTTTTCCTTTCATGGCATCCATGTCGGTCACGTCGGTATCAAAGTCTTCCGGGCCAAACCAACCACCTGGGGTGATGTAGTAAGGTTCAGAAAACAGAACCCGCTTTGCACGCTCCTCGGTGATGGACATGGACGACATGATTAAGTCGAACTTGCGCGCCAACAAGCCAGGGATCATTCCATCCCATGCCTGAATGACAAACTCACAGTCAGCCTTCATCTCTTCACACATGGCAGCGGCCAGGTCTACTTCAAAACCGGTCAGCTCACCATTGTCGTCTTTGTATTCGAACGGCTCATAAGGGATATCGAAAGCAATGCGCAAATCTCGCTCTTCTGCTTGTACGCCGCTGGCTAACATCGCCAGGGCACAGCCTGCTGCAATCATCATTTTTTTCATGTGTCGCTTCTCCAGTAGATCGCCTCTTGGGCGTTATTTTTGTGGAAGTTGTACATCTGATCATAGTCACGATAGCGCTGCATGTCAGAAGTTGGGTGACAAGAACTGCTTCATGCGTTCTGAGCTCGGGTTGTCAAACACCTGCTCGGGCGTACCCTGTTCCTCGATGACGCCCTGGTGCAAAAATAGCACCTGAGACGACACATTTCTTGCAAACGCCATTTCGTGAGTAACCACAATCATGGTGCGGCCTTCTTCAGCTAGGCTTTGCATAACCTTCAACACCTCACCTACCAACTCCGGATCCAGTGCAGAGGTGGGCTCATCAAACAACATCACTTCTGGTTCCATGGCCAGCGCTCGGGCAATGGCTGCACGTTGCTGCTGCCCGCCGGACATTTGGGCCGGATAATAGTCTTTGCGTTCATAGATGCCCACCTTGTTTAAGTAGGCCTCTGCATGCTCAATAGCCTCCTTTTTGGGAACCTTGAGCACGTTGATAGGCGCTTCAATAATGTTTTCCAGCACCGTCATGTGTGACCACAGATTAAAGCTCTGGAACACCATGGAAAGCTTGGCGCGGATCAATTCTACTTGCTTGTTATCCGCAGGAATACGCTCACCTTTCCGGTTTTTGGTAAACCGAATAGGGTCGCCGTGAACAATGATGTCGCCGGAGGTGGGTGTTTCAAGCAAGTTGATGCAGCGTAGGAAGGTGCTTTTACCAGAGCCGGAGCTACCGATCAGAGAAATCACATCGCCTTTTTTAGTCTCCAGTGAGATCCCTTTGAGCACTTCAAGCTCGGCGAAGGTTTTGTGAATGTCCCTGCAGATCAAAGGCGCGTGGTCCGCCATGGGTGGCTCCTGAAGCTATAATACAAAGGCGCTTGTTTTACTGACTGTGAAGGTGGAAATCAATACCTTTTACTCACAGTTTGACGGTTTTTTAGCGACGATATTCGCAGCTTATTGTGGCGAACTGAGTGTTCAATGCAAGCATTTTACAGGTTTCAGCTGAGCGCATGATGATGGCTGCTCATCCCCTCGTGTTCAACCGGAATACGGATCAGCGTGCTGCCTTCTTCTTCCATGTCGCGCATGGCCTTGCTCACGAAGCGCACATGAGCCATAGCAGCCTTTTGAGCGTTAGCTGGCCTGCCGGCAATAATGGCTTCATGTATTTTGCGATGTTGAATAACTATTTTTTTGTAAACTTCTGCCCGGGGGTTGAGGTTGGCAACCGATGTTTTCACGGTCATCAGCATCATATTTTTTAGACTGCTGAGTATGTGAACTAATATTGGGTTGTGGGAGGCATCCACAATGGCCTGGTGAAAACCGTGATCTGGGCGGGCATTACTTAACGGGTCTGTTTCTTCCAAAGCGCGAAAGGCCCTGGTTATACGGTGGCGGTCCAAACTGGTTGCCCGTTGCGCGGCCAGGTAAGCGGCCTGTCCTTCCAGTTGCTCTCGCACCTCCAGAATGTCGTATAGAGTGCGCGTGTGACCTTCAAACAAGTGCATCAATGGGCCTTGGGCGCGGAGGTCTCTAGAGCTAGGAACCATGGATGAAACAAAAGAACCCTTGCCATGGTGGGTTTCAATTACGCCCCGTCCCTGTAACTCGTGAAGCGCTTCGCGGATAACCGATCGCGACACCCTAAGGCGTGTAGCAAGTTGCCGCTCCGAGGGGATTTTTTGCTCCGGCGCCATTCCGCCGTCGAGAATTAGTTGCTCCAGTCTGCAGGAGATTTCCTGTGAAATAGCCATTAAATTGCCTGTTTACTCACTGGTCTGACCAGTGGCTCCTGTCGTTGTTGTTATTAAGACTTCACCTGTAATTGAGTGCAAGCCTTTGAATATGGCTGATTCAGATGGATTCGTCCATTTTCCTGAATTTAAAAACTGGTCTGACCAGCGCTCTGTCTACTGGACTAAGCTGTGGGCGCCTACGACTATCTATACTGATGCTAGGCGCTGTGCCGGTGTTGCTCTGACCTATATATCGCCCTCGCATGGTGGGGAAGCTCGACATATGACAGTCAGGGCTTGTCTGCAACCGATATTTAGGAGGAGTGGTATGTTAGCGATTAAAAGGCTGGACATCATAGAGGCGCGACTGTTGATTGCAGGCGCCACCGAAAAGGCCCGGGAGCTTGGTGTGCCCATGTGCATCGCCATTGTGGATGAGTCTGGCAACTTGATCGCGTTTGAGCGCATGAACGGTGGCAAAACGAGCAGCGTTATCATCGCCCAAGACAAAGCCTTCACCGCGGCTGCGGCAAAAAAAGCGACCCATGAATATAATGCGGCGAACATACCGGGCAGTTTGGCGTTCGGCATTCATACCGAGGTGGGTGGGCGTATAAGTTCTGTTGGCGGCGGCTTGCCGGTGATTGTTGATGGCGAGGTAGTGGGTGGTATTGGGCTTAGTTCTGGCATGCCACAGCAGGATATGGATTGCGCCCAAGCGGGGATAGATTACTTCGAAGCTCAAGGTATTTGAGAAATGTAGATTGAGAAAAGTGGGTTGAGCGCCGCAGATTCATGGAAGCTGTATGACAAAAAAAACGAACGTTAGCAAAGAAGATCTGGCTGAACAGTTCCGGGCTTTTATAGACCCGGAATACGTCATCGCAGATGAAGAAACCATAAAGCCCTATGAATGCGACGGCATGTCTATGTACTGCGAAATGCCGTTGCTGGTGCTGCTGCCGGAAACCGTAACCCAAGTGCGGCGGGTTATGCGTATCTGCTACGAACACGGGGTTCCCGTGGTTGCCCGGGGGGCAGGTACGGGGCTCAGTGCCGGAGCTATGCCGAATAAACGCGGCATAGTGCTCTCGCTGGCCAAGTTCAACCGCATTTTGAAGATTGACCCACTGGCAAGAACCGCCAGCCTTCAGCCGGGTGTTCGCAACCTTGCTATCAGTGAAGAGGCGGCTCAATACGGCCTTTACTACGGACCGGATCCCTCATCGCAGATTGCCTGCACCATTGGCGGGAACGTGGCAGAGAACTCAGGCGGAGTGCACTGCCTGAAGTATGGCCTTACGGTGCACAATATTCTCAGCGTGGAAATGGTGACCGCAGAAGGCGACGTGGTGACAGTGGGCAGTGGCGGGTTTGATAGCTGCGGCATGGACCTGCTCGCCGTGATGACCGGCTCTGAAGGCCTTCTGGGAGTGGTAACTGAAGTGAAAGTAAAACTACTGCCCAAGCCCGAGGTGGCGCAGGTGGTGATGGCCGGTTTTGATAGTGTTCAGAAAGCCGGTGACGCCGTGGGTGGCATTATTTCCCACGGCATTATTCCAGGTGGGCTGGAAATGATGGATGGCCACGCCATTGTGGCCGCCGACGACTTTGCCGGTGCCGGCTACCCTCGCGAGGCTAAAGCCTTGTTGCTCTGCGAAGTAGACGGCACCGAAGAAGAAGTACACGAGCACATTGCGCAGGCTGAGGCGGTTTTCCGCAAACTCGGCGCTACGTCCATTCGCACCTCCCAAAGTGAGCAGGAGCGGGCGCTGATGTGGCTAGGCCGCAAATCTGCATTCCCCGCGGTCGGTCGTATTTCACCTGACTACTACTGCATGG
>JBQCZX010000201.1:0-5931 GCA_052089485.1 Marinobacter sp.
TGATGATCACCGCCAATTACACCAATGAGTTGAAACAACATATCCGTGAGCTGGGCTACCTGTTGATGAACAAACCGGTAAAGCCGCTAAAGCTTCGCAGTGCGCTGAATCACATACTACGAAGCGCGTAAACGGCAATGTTGGCGGAGGGGTTGGAGAGCGTAGAGCGGCTTAGCGTTTCAGGTAATGGCTGAAATCGACATCGCCAGCTGAAAGAATGGCTTGTACCCTGTTATGAACTCCAAGCTTACGGAGTATCGCAGAGACGTGCGCTTTAACCGTGGTTTCGGCGATATTGAGGTTGTAAGCGATCTGCTTGTTGGACTCGCCCTTAGACATACGCTCAAGCACCAGTAACTGACGCCGAGTAAGAGAATTTAGCATCTCTGGCGACACCGGATTGTCTTCATGGCTGCTGCTGCGGCGGTTGTTGCTGGTCTCTTTGCCAGTGCGAATGATGTCCGAGGGTAAATACACATTACCGTTGAGAATTTGTTGAATAGCTTTCGTCATTTCCAGGCGTGGCGACGATTTTGTAATGAAACCAACCGCGCCATAGGTAATCGCCTGCAATACAACCTGCTTATCCTCTTCTGCCGAGACGATCACAACCGGAATGGTCGGTGCTTCGTTGCGCAGGGTCATAAGCCCGTTCAGCCCGTTCATCCCTGGCATATTCAAATCCAGCAAGATCAGATCAATATCGTCGTTTTCGCGGGTGATTAAAAGGGCGCTGTCCAGATCGTCGGTTTGTAGAATGTCGCTGCCTTCCACACCAGAGGCGATGACACTACTGATCGCCTCCCGAAAAAGTGGGTGGTCGTCTGCGATCAAAATTTTGTACGTTGGCTCCATGGACGTATCTGCCTGTTGAACTTCAGTGGCGGAAATGGCTTCTTCATTATGATAGCTGTTTTCCGGTGCAAGTATGGTACTGGGTTCGTTCAGCATGGCGGGCCCCGTTTGTTTTTGTGGTTACGCCATTACACGCCACTACCACCATTAATTGAATGCGACCATTGCATCAAAAAATGGAGACTAAAGTAGTAATTTTGCACGGGGTTAGAACTCAGGAGGCACAGGGGTGATTATTTCTACTGGAAGATCTGCGTTTTGCCACGAATCTATGCCGTTTTTGTACCAGAACAGATGGGTGAAACCTGCATCCTTGAGGCGGCGAGCAGCATTCCACGAAAGCCAGCAGTCTGATTTACACATCACAACAACCGGGTAGTCATGGTTACTCATGGTCAGCTTGCGAACATTTTTGACAAGGTAGTCATGCCACGGCTGGTCCAGGCTGCCACGGCCAGTATTTGGCAACCAGTATGCGCCGGGAACTGAGTGATGTGGCTTGGTCTCGATAAATCGCGATGCACGGTACTGTGAATTGATTACGTCAATGATAATTGGCGCCGGAAAGGCTCTGAGTGCGGCTTTGAGTTCTGACGTGCTGATGGTCTGCACATCTTCGATAGCGTCTGGCGTTGGGCTCCGGTAACGATCGATGCGGTAGCCTTCCGGGGAAAACAGTTCCCCGGAGACTGATTTTGCTTCGTTGGCGGTAACCATGGCTGGAGCCACCGATAAAACAAAAATGAATGTCAGCAACCATGCCTTAGACATAACGTTACCTCCTGAGTGTTGCGATGTTGTCATTACAAAGCACCATTGGCAGTAGGTAAATCCAACC
Organism: Marinobacter sp.; assembly: GCA_052089485.1. Taxonomy (GTDB): domain Bacteria; phylum Pseudomonadota; class Gammaproteobacteria; order Pseudomonadales; family Oleiphilaceae; genus Marinobacter. The sequence goes on from JBQCZX010000201.1 coordinate 1,694, forward strand.
ATGGGCCTGATTCGCTGATACCAAAGTTGTGCACCTGCTAGCGATTACTGCCGAGTACGCGCATGCTGCCCAGTTCACGGTCGTAAACCATGGATAGGGCGCTTTGCATGCTGTTGAACAGAATGACCATGGCACACAGGCCGGGAATCAGATACATCTGATAACTGACAGGCCCGCTTGCTCCGGGAAGTGTCGCGCTTTTTGTGCTCAAGCCAAGGCCGCTGGCAAAGATGAAAAGCCATACGGGCAATCTCGATTCGACGGCGGTGCCCGCCGTTTAGCGATCGGACAACAGCATCTGCGTGGCCTAATAAATGAAAACGATCCAACTCGGTGGCGATACGCTGGCCGGCTTCTTTGCGACCGAACCCATGCAGAGCTGCATGATATTCGAGGTTTTGTTGAACCGTAAGGTCCAGATCCAGCGCGCTTTGCTGAAACACGGCGCCCAGGAGCGCATGAAACTGCCCGCTTTTCAGTTGAAAACTGATGTCTGAAAACGCCCGATTACTGCCTTAGTTGTAACTGACGTTGCGAACCTCGAGTTGCATGGCCGTCTCTTTTTGTGATCGCTTGAACAGGGGTTATGGGCTCAGGCTACGTGAGTCGCAACAGCGCGGGAATATTCGGAAAGTAGTAAACAGCCAGTACTAAAGAACAATTCAGCACGCTCTTATTGAGGTTAGGATAGAAGGGCGCATGTCTGAGCTCTGTAAAAGCTTTAAGCACATTGAGGTATCCCTATGAAGGTCGTTATCGCAGATGGGCATCAACTGGTGAGAGAGGGCACAGCATGCCTGCTCCGGAGCATGATGCCAGGCATTATTGTTGAAAGTGCTGGCACGGGGGCAGATGCCATGGGGCAGTATGCCGCCCATGCTCCGGATGTCCTCATTACCGACATGTTGCTTCCCGACTACTCAGGGCTTGAACTCTGCAAGAGAGTGCGCCAACGATGGCGCAAGGCCAGGGTGATTTTCCTTTCCTCAATAGATGATACAGGAATGGTGAAGCAGGCTCTGGGAGTTGGCGCGCAAGGGTTTGTATCAAAAAGCTGTAGACCAGCGGAACTGGTGGCGGCGGTACGGAAAACCGCCGCGGGTGAAGCATATATCGAGCATCGTCTTGCCACTCGTCTGGCTATGGGACAGCTTGATGTTGTTGGTAGCCGGTTGTCGGAAATGACTCAGAGGGAAGTGGAAGTACTGATCTTATTTGCCCGCGGCGAGCCCACCCGAAATGTTGCGCAGCGGTTGAGTATCAGTGAGAAAACCGTGTCCAATCATCTTGCAATTTTGAAGAACAAGCTGGAGCTGTCCTCCGCGCTTGAGCTTTTGCACTTCGCTGTGGATTCTGGCTTGGTTCATTACGGTGGGTCAGGCAGTGGTTACACTGCCTCCGTCAACTGAATCCTGCGCGATTACCAGTCCACTGGGCAGCTATTACAGTCTTCCATATACGTATCGACAAATGTTCCGTAGTGAATACGAGTGTTGCGCATATCGGCATTGTTCAAATTGCCAAAATCAAGTTTTACTTCTTGCAGGTTGGCTCCGAACAACTTGGCGCCTTCTAAATCGGCCTTTGGTAACCATGCGATTTCAAGGCTGGCAAAAGAAAGGTCGACGTTTTTAAGTGTGGCTCCAGAGAGTCTCGAGAAATCAAAGTTCGCCCCGGTCATGTTTGAGCCAGAGAAGTCTGCGCCTTGAGCAAACAAATACTCGCCCTGGACGCCTTGCATCTGCGCATCATGAACGCTCGCTCCTCGCAGATCTGCTCGATAAAGGCTCGCACGGTAGGCAGTTACTCGGTTAAGCGTTGCACCTTTGAGATTTGCACCTCGCAAGTTGGCATGGTTAAGGTTGGCACCAGTTAGATCCGCGCCACTGAAATCCACTCCTCGCAGGTTAGTATTAGACATATCAGCTCCACGAAGATCTGCTTCCTGGCAAACCGAGCGTTGTTCCAAGACGCATCCGTTGAACTCGGGAGGCGTGTAATCTGCTTGATAATCCGCTGCAAAAGCAGGAGTAATGAAGGAAAGCATAGCCAGTTTTATTATTGTCCTCATGGTGTGCTCCTGAGAGTGAATGAAGCCGCCGTGTACCGGCGGCTCCTGTTGTTGAAGGATCAGTTGGATGCAGTAGCCCAAGCAGGGATTTTGAATGCCCAGAATGAGCCGCCCTGAGAGATAGGTTTGGTGAGCTCTGCCATGTCACCGCCCCATAATGGAACCGCGCCGCCGTAACCCGAAGTAACGCCAACGTACTGTTCACCACCCATTTCCCAGGTAATGGGTGGTGAGATGATCCCAGAGCCAGTTTGGAACTTCCAAAGCTCTTCGCCAGTGTCAGCATCGAACGCTTTGAAGTAACCATCGCCGGTGCCGGTGAAGACCAAGCCACCCTTGGTCGTTAGTACGCCGGCCCAAAGAGGCATGGGTTCCTTGTGCTCCCACACAAGTTCACCGGTAATGGGGTTCATTGCCCGTAGCGTGCCAACGTAATCGTCGTACATGCGCTTGATGCGGAAACCTTGGCCCAGATAGGCAGCACCTTTTTTATAGGTAACTTCTTCGGTCCAGTAGTCTTCTTTCCAGTGGTTGGCAGGAATGTAGAAGAGGCCGGTATCCTGGCTATATGCCATAGGGTTCCAGTTTTTACCGCCAAGGAACGGAGGCGACACTTCGATGGATTCGCCGCGAGCTTCCCCTTCTGCAGGGAGTGGTGGGCGCTGTCCTTCAACTTCAATAGGCCGGCCATCCTCACCGATGCCCTCAGCCCAAGTAATATTGTCTACAAATGGGAACGCATGTTTGAAGTCGCCGTTCGCGCGGTCAACCACATAGAAAAATCCGTTTCTGTCAGCGTGCGCTGTTGCTTTAACGGTTTCCCCGTTGTCGTCGTATTCGAAAAGAACCAGCTCATTGTTACCTGAGAAATCCCAAGCATCATTTGGCGTGTGCTGGTAAAACCACTTCACTTCGCCAGTTGTTGGGTCTACTGCGACCTGACCAGAAGTGTAGAGGCTATCGTAGTCTGCTGGATCCCCACCGGGTGCGGTGCGCTTCCAAGTGTTCCAGGGTGCAGGGTTACCGGCACCAATAATGATGGTATTGGTCTCGGTGTCAAAACTTGCGCTCTGCCATGGGGCACCGCCACCGTGGCTCCAAGCCTCGACTTTACCTGTTTCCGTATTGGGATCGTCTGGCCAGCTTGGCGCACTAGGGTCGCCAGTAGGTGTGCTTTTTTCGCCATTCAGGCGGCCATAGTGTCCTTCAACAAACGGGCGCATCCAGACTTCTTCGCCCGTCTCGGGATCGCGGGCATAGAGCTTGCCCACTGTTCCAAATTCATCCCCGGAGTTACCGTGAATCAGTAAGACTTTATCGGTTTTTTGATCTTTCACCAGAGTGGGCGCGGCGGTCATTGTGTAGCCAGCTTCATGGTCGCCAAACTTCTCACGCCAAACCACATCACCGGTTTTTTTGTCCAGGGCGACCATGCCGGCATCCAAGGTACCAAAGAAGATTTTATCGCCGAAAATCGCCGCGCCCCGGTTAACAACATCACAGCACGGGCGAATGCCTTCCGGTAGGCGGTGGCTGTAATCCCACAGTTTCTTCCCGGTTTTTGCGTCCAAGGCCCAGATGCGTGAATAAGAACCAGTTACGTAAATGACACCATCGTGCACTAAGGCTTGTGATTCCTGCCCCCGTTGTTTTTCATCGCCAAACGAAAAGGTCCACTCCGGTACCATTCGTTCAACGTTCTTTTTATTGATCTTCGTCATGGGGCTGTAGCGTTGAACCTTAGGCCCGATCCCATAACCAAGAACGTCCTGTGTGGTCTCGGCATCGTTAACTATGTCGTCCCATGTGACGTCTTTAGCGTACGCCTGACTTGCCATGCCCGCGGCGCAGCTTAGCGAAATTGCCAGGCTGATACCGTGCAGCAGAGGGCGCTTGGTAAATGCTGTATTCATGACTTTCCCCTTAATTGTTGTTGTGACAAACGCATGGGTGATTGCGTCGACGTAGGGAGTATTGGCACGGCTGGCGCAGTCAGGCGACGGAAAAAATCACGGACAATTCGGGATAACAGGAGACTGACATCGGGAAAAATTCCCGGATACGAGCCAACGTTTTGAAAGGTTTCCGGTTTTTTCAAGATTGCTTGGTGTGTCGTGCTTTGGCTCCTGATCTACAGGGTTACTACTAAGGGATTAAGGCGCAGAGT
>JBQCZX010000202.1:0-5921 GCA_052089485.1 Marinobacter sp.
GGTGGATGTGAGCTTTCCGGAAATCGAAAAGTTCGACAACCTGCCAGAGCCAGGCGCCGATGGCCCTTCTGCGTTTGTTTCAATCATGGAAGGCTGCAGCAAATACTGCACCTTCTGCGTGGTGCCCTACACTCGCGGCGAAGAAGTCAGCCGGCCGGCTGACGATGTGATCGCAGAAGTCGCTCACTTGGCTAGCCAGAACGTGCGTGAAGTGAATCTACTGGGCCAGAATGTTAACGCTTATCGTGGCGACACCCACGATGGCGATGTGATGGATTTGGCTGAGCTGATTACCCTGATCGCCACCATCGACGGCATCGACCGCATTCGCTACACCACCTCGCATCCGGTAGAGTTTACCGATGCAATGATAGATGTGTACGAGCAAGTACCTGAACTGGTCAGCCACCTGCACCTGCCGGTACAAAGTGGTTCGGATCGCATCCTGGCGGCCATGAAGCGAGGCCACACCGCACTGGAGTACAAGTCCAAACTCCGCCGCCTGCGCAAAATTCGCCCGGATATCAGCTTTTCTTCAGATTTCATTATCGGCTTCCCCGGTGAAACGGAGAAGGACTTTGAAGACACCATGAAGTTGATCAACGACATCGGTTTCGATATGTCGTTCAGCTTCGTTTACAGCGCTCGCCCTGGTACACCGGCTTCAGATTTACCAGACGACACTGAGATGGAAGTGAAGAAGCAGCGCCTAAAAATTCTGCAAGATCGCATCAACCAGACAGTGATGGATATCAGCCGCAAGATGGTGGGTTCCACCCAGCGAATTCTGGTAACCGGCCTGTCGAAGAAAGATCCAGGCGAGTACTCTGGGCGAACGGAGAACAACCGAATTGTAAACTTCCGGCACGAGAATCCAGAAATTGTCGGCAACTTCATCGACGTCGAAATTGTTGAGGCCTACACCAACTCTCTGCGCGGCTTGCCTGCTGATTCAGGGCTATATTAAAGCTCTTGTTTTTAGTTTTCGAGCCAGCACATAGTTTGAACAGGCTTTGAGCTGGAACCGCCTCCCAAAAATGTGGAGCGCCAAGGATGGCGCGACCAAGCCCTACATGGACGTATTTACGGGCGTTTTTTGGGAGGCGGTTCCAACTCAGGGCCGTTGCCCCCATACAAGATATGCATACTCCCGAAGAAGACACGGGAGTAAAACGGAGAAAATTTGGACACCAACGATTCCAGACAATTCGATTTACACCCAGTAGATCAACGCAGACTGACCACCCTATGCGGCCAGTTTGACGAAAACCTGAAACACGTAGAACGGCGCCTGCAAGTAAGAGTTGGCCGCAGGGGCCATCACTTCCGGGTGGAAGGTGAAACCGAACACGTTGCCGCAGCAGTAGAAGTAATCCGGCACTTGTATCGGGAAACCGAAGCCACCGAAGACATTTCACCGGATACCGTTCACCTATACATCCGGGAAACCGGATTCGAACGATTGCCCGAAGATGTCCCCTTCGACGGCGCCGTTACCACCATCAAAACACCAAAACTCGTTGCCAAGCCTCGTGGTGCGAATCAGCAGAAATATGTGCACAGCATTCGCTCCCACGACATCAACTTTGGTATTGGCCCTGCAGGCACCGGCAAAACCTGGCTGGCCGTGGCCTGTGCCGTGGAAGCTCTGAAGGACGAGCAGGTAAAGCGAATTCTGTTGGTGCGCCCGGCGGTTGAGGCCGGTGAGAAACTCGGCTTTCTGCCCGGCGACTTGGCGCAAAAAGTAGACCCGTATCTCCGGCCGCTGTACGACGCGCTCTACGAAATGCTCGGGTTCGACTATGTCACAAGGCTAATCGAGAAAAGCGTGATCGAGATTGCGCCGCTGGCTTTCATGCGTGGCCGCACACTGAACAACTCGTTTATCATTCTGGACGAAAGCCAGAACACCACCCGCGAGCAGATGAAAATGTTCCTGACGCGGATTGGCTTTGGCTCCACCGCCGTGATCACCGGCGATACCACTCAGGTGGATTTACCCCGTGGCCAGAATTCCGGGTTGATCCATGCTGCAGGTGTACTTAGCAAGGTCACCGGCATCGGCTTTACCCGCTTTGAAGCCAAAGATGTTGTTCGGCACCCCCTGGTTCAGCGAATTGTAGAAGCCTACGACTCGCTCGACGAAGGGAGCGACCGTAAACAGTGAGTGAACTGACGGTTGATCTTCAAAACGTATTTAATGGGCTTGGCGTGCCTGCGGAATCTCTGTTTCAGGCCTGGGCTCAGGCGGCTTGGCTGGGACAGGATCCCTCCGAGGTAACCATTCGCATTGTGGGTACTGATGAGAGCCAGGCGCTGAATCACCAGTACCGGGGCAAGGATAAACCCACCAATGTGTTGTCCTTTCCATTTGAAGCCCCAGTCGGTATAACAGTGGCATTGGCCGGAGATTTGGTTATCTGTGCGCCGGTGGTAGAGAATGAGGCGCTGGCGCAGCTTAAAGAGCCGGCAACCCACTGGGCACACATGGTGGTGCATGGCATGCTGCACCTTCAGGGCTACGATCATATTGACGACGAAGACGCAGAGGCCATGGAGGCCCTGGAAATCCGGTTGCTGGCACAGCTTGGGTTCGGCAACCCCTACGCAGCAGAGGAAACGGTAAAAGACTCATGAGTGACGGTCAGTCGAGTCACAGTCAGGGCCCCCACAAGTCCTGGCTGGAGCGTATATCACAGGCTTTTTCCAGCGGGCCTGAATCTATTGAAGACGTACTGGAAATACTGCGGGATGCAGAATCCCAGGCCATCATCGATGTGGATGCCATGAGTATTATCGAAGGTGCCATGCAGGTGGTGGACATGCGTGTGGATGAAATTATGATCCCACGCTCCCAGATGGTCACCGTTCGGGCGTCTCAGGATACGAAAGAATTTCTGGATGAAGTTATTTCGTCTGCTCACAGCCGGTTTCCGGTGATTGGCGACAGCCAGGATGATGTCATTGGCATTCTTCTTGCCAAAGATCTTTTGCCGCTAGCCCTCAACAATGATGTGGACTGGTCCCATATCCGTGAGATTTTGCGCCCACCCACGTTTGTTCCAGAGAGCAAACGCCTGAACCAACTTCTCAAGCAGTTCAAAGAAAACCGCAATCACATGGCCATCGTGGTAGATGAATACGGCGGAACGGCCGGCCTGGTGACCATTGAAGATGTGCTGGAACAGATCGTTGGTGAAATCGAAGATGAACACGATTTCGACGAAGAAACCCACATCAAGACCCGGGGCGATGGCTCATACGCCGTAAAGGCCGTCACCCCTGTTGACGACTTTAACGAGTTTTTCAACACGGGGCTGGATGAGGAGGAGTTCGACACCGTTGGCGGCGTCGTACTCAAGGAGTTCGGACACCTGCCCAGACGGGGAGAAACGGTTGAATTCGGTGGTTTGTGCTTTACCATTGCCAACGCCGACAATCGCGTCATCCGTCTGTTACAGGTAACCCGTAGTGAGCAGTGACAATTCAGAACCCCTTATTACCCCTGTCCACCCGCTTCTCTCCAACCCTTGGTTAAGTGCCGTAACCCTTGTGGTTGCTGGCGCTTTGCAAACCCTAACCTTCTCCCCGTTCCATTTTTGGTGGCTCGGCCCGGTTTCCATGCTGCTCATTGTGCTGGTTACCATCCCTCTGGCGGCGAAAAAGCTCTTCTCTGCGGGCTGGCTGACGGGCATGGGGCTGTTTGGTTCAGGGGCAAGCTGGGTCTACATCAGCATCAGTGAATTCGGCAATACATCGATCCCCATTTCGGTTTTGCTTACCGTTGCCTTTGTGGCTGGGCTGGCTTTATTCCCTGGCCTCGCATTCTGGTTTTGGGGCAAGCTGGCGAAAGGCAGCGCGGTGCGAAGGCTCATTCTCTTCCCCGCTATTTGGATTCTGGGGGACTGGCTTCGTGGCTGGCTACTAACCGGTTTCCCATGGCTGTATCTGGGCACAGCCCATACCGACGGCCCGCTAGCAGGGCTGGCGCCAGTGGTTGGCGTTCACGGCCTCACCTTCTTGATCGCTACGACCGGCGCTGCCATTTTTGCAGCAGGCTGGCTTATCACTAAACAGCGCCAAGCCAGTGCTGGCGTTGTAGCGGTTGCGGCACTTATTCCTTGGCTTGTAGCTCCGGCGTTGAACCGCATTGACTGGACGGACATCAGTGACGAGCCCACGTCGGTAGCAGCCATGCAGGGCAATATTCCACAACAGATCAAGTGGGACCCGGAGTTTTTGAAGGATCAGATTGTGGCCTACTTGGGCATGACGGAGCCCTACTGGGACACTGATCTCATTCTCTGGCCGGAGACGGCCATTCCCATCCCCCAGGATCAGGCGGGGAAAATTATTGATCACATCAGGGAAGTTCTCGGAGAAGATAGTACGCTGATTACGGGTATTCCTTGGTACGGCTATAGCGAGCGAGCCGGTGGTTTTACGTATCACAACAGCATTACGGCCATCGGCAATGGTGAAGGTATTTATCACAAGCAGAAGCTGGTGCCTTTTGGGGAGTATGTGCCGCTTGAAGGTATTCTACGTGGGCTGATCGGCTTTTTTGATTTGCCCATGTCGAGCTTTACTCGGGGCCCGGAAAATCAGGAGCCCTTAGATGCCAATGGCACTCGGGTGATGCCGTTTATTTGTTATGAGGTGGCTTACCCGGATTTTCTTGCGCGCAATGCTGTGAATACGGATTTGCTGCTGACGATCAGTAACGATGGCTGGTTCGGGGATTCGGTGGGGCCGCTGCAGCACTTGCAGATTGCCCGTATGCGGGCGCTGGAAACCGGGCGTTATATGATTCGCGGCACCAACAATGGGGTGACGGCGATCATTGATAACAAGGGTCAGATCACGGCGCGTATACCGCAGTTTGAGCGGGCGGTGCTGACTGGCGAGGTGTTCAAGGCGAGTGGCAGTACGCCTTATATGTCGACGGCTTCTTGGCCGGTTTTGACGTTGGCGTTGATTTTGATTGTGTTTGTTCGCGAGCGGGTTATTTCTAAGAGCTGAGTCTGCATGGTTATCTGGTTCGGTGCCTGCAGTCGGGGCGAGGGTGTTCTTCAAAACACGCTGTGAATACCTCCCTGTACGCTCGGCTCCGCCATCCATGGCTCCGCACGGTTTTGAAGAACACCCTCGCCCCGACTGCCCTAATTTTGGAGAAGCTGCCGCCTTTCCTCCTCTAAGATTCCAGCATCAGCTTTCTTTTCGTGGCCAGTGACTGGTCACACGCTTGTAGTATTGTGAACCACAGGCGTCACAAGGCTCCAGGTGACTAGTGGAGGTGAGACAGAGCATGTGTTCGCAGTTCAGGCACTGAAACATGCCGGCTGTTGCAACTTCACCGGCAATATATTGCCCGGCCTCATGGCTTTCCAGTTTTTGCCTCAGTGCTAATGTGTCCACCAAGGTCTGATCGGCGACTGACAGCAGTCGTTCAGTTAGCCGCTGCTCCAATAGCGACATATCGAGTTGCAACCACTCTGCCAGGCCTTCACCGGTTTCATCCACAAAATGGATGAGGTGCTCCAGATCCCTTTGAAGGTAGGTACCAAGGAGGCTGACTTCGTCCTTGGTCATCTCCCTCAGTTCTTGCTCTGCCTCAATGGCGTTATCAACCTCCCCTTCCAGGGTTTCCAGGGTGGTCTCCTGCATTGTGCGCAGGCGATCCTGAACCTGCTCGAGCATGCGATCATAGGCTTCAAGGGCTTTTCCTGAGAGTTGATTTCGCTCATTGTCTGTCATTGACGACTCCTCATAGTTTGCGGGGCGGCGGCAGGCAGGGCTCTGTGGGACTGTCTGCAGCAGGGATGCTGCAGCCAAGCCTACAAGGACGTATTCACGGCGTGTCCCACAGAGCCCTGCCTGTCGCCAACCTTCACCATATCTACCAGCATGGCACAGTATCA
>JBQCZX010000203.1:0-5903 GCA_052089485.1 Marinobacter sp.
CGACGCATGATTACACCCTCTCCGTCTTGCTGAGCCACATATCTTTCATGCAGCCACGAGCCACTTGCATTGGATAGACGTGCTCAAACCGGTCAACCTGTATATCCACAAAAACCAACCTGTCCTTCATGGCCAGAGCTTCTTTGAGCTTCGACTCCAGATCTTCTTTCTTATCGATCTGGACACCCACGTGACCATAGGCTTCGGCCAACTTGATGAAGTCAGGCAGAGACTCCATGTACGACTGGGAGTGCCTGGACTCGTAGTTCATATCCTGCCACTGCCTCACCATCCCCAAAGACCCATTGTTCAGGTTGATGATCTTCACCGGCAAGTTGTACTGATTACAGGTAGACAGCTCCTGAATGTTCATCTGGATACTGCCCTCACCCGTAATACAAAGTACTTCATCATCCGGGTGCGTAAGTTTAACGCCCATGGCCGCTGGCAAACCAAAGCCCATGGTGCCCAAACCACCGGAGTTGATCCAGCGATTAGGCTTATCAAACTTGTAGTACTGAGCGGCAAACATCTGATGCTGCCCTACATCGGTGGTCACGAATGCGTCGCCTTTCGTTAGGCGACATAGCATTTCGACCACTTCCTGAGGCTTGATCACATCGGGGCTGGTTTCGTAACGCATACCGTGGAATGCGCGCCATTCCTCGATTTGCTTCCACCAAGACGCAAGCGCCTCTGCATCCGGCTTTTCTTTGCTCTCTTTAACCAGAGCAAGCATTTCCTTGAGAACAGCATCAACCGGCCCAACGATGGGCACATCGGCATCGATCGTCTTGGAGATGGACGCCGGATCAATATCGATGTGAATGATCCGGGCACCAGGACAGAATTTCTCGGTTGCGTTGGTTACCCGATCATCAAACCGGGCACCCACGCAAAGAATCAGATCCGAATGGTGCATCGCCATGTTGGCTTCGTATGTTCCGTGCATGCCAAGCCACCCAAGGTGCTGCTTGTCGCTCGCCGGATAACAGCCAATCCCCATCAACGTATTGGTGATCGGGCATCCAAGCTTGCGCACCAGTTCTGTGAGCTGGCCGGAGGCCTTGCCCAGGATAACACCGCCGCCGGCATAAATAATCGGCCGACGTGCCGCCAATATCATGTCTACTGCTTTTTTGATCTGGCCGGCGTGGCCACGGATGGCAGGGTTATATGAGCGCAGGTTGACCTTTTTTGGATAAGCGTACTCAAAACGCTCATTCGGTGCGGTCATATCTTTAGGAATATCCACAACAACGGGCCCTGGGCGGCCGGTCGAGGCAATGTAATACGCCTTGCGAATAGCGCCAGGGATTTCCGAAGGATGGCGCACACTGAGGTTGTGCTTAACCACAGGGCGAGACACACCGATCATGTCGGTTTCCTGAAAGGCATCTTCGCCAATCAAGGTCGACGCAACCTGGCCGCACAAAACCACCATGGGAATCGAATCCATGAAAGCGGTGGCGATGCCGGTAATAGTGTTGGTGGCTCCAGGGCCTGAGGTCACAAGCACAGTTCCAGGCAACCCAGTAGCGCGCGCATAGCCGTCGGCCATGTGCACAGCTGCCTGCTCGTGCCTTACCAGAATATGTTTGACCTTGTCCTGCCTGAACAGCGCATCATAAATATGAAGGGCTGCACCACCCGGATAGCCGTATACGTACTCGATACCCTCATCCTGCAAGGAGCGGATCAGCATATCGGCGCCAGACAATAACTCCACGATTTCTACCCTCTTCTACTTCGAGTGAATGAGCCGGGAACACCCCGGTTGCCTGGATTCACGGCCTCCCTGCTTCTTGTGAAAGCGGAACCGGATGCTGCTCCACACCTAATAAGAGGTTATCTCCTGGTCAGCCGCCCTCCTGAGGGTTGCGGAGAACGACCAATCGACGGGTTGCACGTAAGCAACAACCATTCCGCGACAGGCGCGCGGCACGCTCAGTGTGGTAGATAACGGGGGAATACTTGCACGGGATTACCTGCCGTATGGGCCCCAGTCTTCAGGCAATTAGTAATTCTGACAGCGAGAAACTCCCTGTCAATAGCCGCTGCTGCTTTGTGCCTCCATACTGGCGGAAGGTCTGGCATAATTATTCGCAACAATTATTCACAATCAAGGTGCGGAGTTTTGAACCAGACGGAAGAAAATACGCCGCACAAATGGCATGATAGGCAAACGTAAAACAGAACACTCCACGAGTAGATTCATGACCAAAAAAACCCTGATGCTGACACTATTGATGGCCGTAGTACCTGGCATGGCAATGAGCGCCTCCGTGTTCAAGTGGACGGACAAAGACGGTATAACTCATTTTGGTGACCGCCAACCTGTGGGTGCCAACTCTGAAACCGTCCATGTTCGCTCTGGCACGCTAAGCGGTTCCAAAAACAACCGGCCTAGCGCTCAGCAGCGCCTTAGCGAACTTCAAGAGAAGCAACAGGCAGAGACTGAAAAGAAGCAGGAAACAGCGGTAGACACTGCACGCCGAAAGCAGCGTGAGGCCAACTGCGAAAATGCTCGCTCAAACTTGGACGTCATACAAAGCAACGCTCGTATTCGGACTGAGGAAAACGGCGAAATGCGCTACTTGACCCCAGACGAGATCGCTGAACAACGCATGAAACTGGAAGAGATTGCCGCTGAAAACTGCGGGGCATATACCGAAGAATAAGCGCCAGGATCAGTTATGAAAAAGGGGCAGAGTCAAAACTCTGCCCCTTTTTTAATTGCGACCGTTTACGCCTTTTCAAATACCAGCTTACTTCCATCCACGGTGGCCAGGATTGTGTCATCGGCAACAAAGTCGCCCTGCAATAGTCTTTGCGCCAGCGGATTTTCAATCAGTCGCTGAATCGCTCGCTTGAGTGGCCGCGCACCGTATACCGGGTCGTACCCAACTTCTGCCAGCAAATCCATTGCGGCTTCATCCAGCTCCAGCGTCATATCCTGCTCTTGCAAGCGTTTACTGAGAACCTCAATCTGGATTTTGGCGATGCCGTGTATCTGACTTCCCGCCAGCGGGTGGAACACAACCACTTCATCCACACGGTTAATAAACTCAGGACGGAAGTGCGTGCCCACCACTTCCATGACCGCACTCTTCATGGCTTCGTAGTTTTCTTCTCCGGTCTTTTTCTGAATGATGTCCGAGCCCAGGTTCGACGTCATCACAATAACGGTATTACGGAAATCGACGGTGCGGCCCTGGCCATCCGTAAGGCGCCCATCATCCAGCACCTGAAGCAGTATGTTGAACACATCCGGGTGTGCTTTTTCGACTTCATCCAGCAGCAGAACCGAATACGGTCGACGACGAACAGCTTCAGTGAGGTAGCCACCCTCTTCGTAACCGACATAACCCGGAGGCGCGCCAATCAGGCGGGCAACGGAATGCTTTTCCATAAACTCCGACATATCAATGCGCACCATCGCCTCATCCGTATCGAAGAGGAACGACGCCAACGCTTTACACAGCTCCGTTTTACCCACACCCGTAGGCCCAAGGAACATGAACGAGCCGTTCGGCTTGTTGGGATCTGCCAAGCCCGCCCGAGAGCGCCGAACGGCGTTTGATACCGCCTCTACCGCCTCGTTCTGGCCAATAACGCGAGTGTGCAACTCTTCTTCCATGCGCATCAGTTTGTCGCGCTCGCCTTCCAGCATTTTAGCTACCGGAATGCCTGTCCACTTAGACACAACCTCGCCGATTTCCTCGTCGGTCACGCGGTTGCGCAGGAGCTTCATCTCCATCATTTCAGCCTGGCCTGCCATATCAAGCTGGCGCTCCAACTCCGGGATGTTGCCATACTGCAGTTCAGACATTTTCCCGAGATCACCCGCACGACGGGCGGTTTCCAGATCAATACGAGCCTGCTCCAACTGGCTCTTTATTTTCTGGGAACCGTGCAAAGCCGCTTTCTCGGTATTCCAGATCTCTTCAAGATCGGCGTATTCCAGCTCCACATCCCGAATGACACCTGAAAGCTCTTCAAGCCGCTTCTTCGAGGCTGCATCGGTTTCGTTCTTGAGGGCTTCCCGCTCAATTTTGAGCTGAATAAGGCGGCGCTCAAGCCGATCCAACGGCTCTGGCTTGGAATCCATCTCCATACGAATTTGGCTGGCAGCCTCGTCGATCAGATCTATGGCTTTGTCAGGCAGTTGACGGTCGGTGATGTAACGCTGGGACAGTTTGGCCGCCGCAATAATCGCACCGTCGGTCACTTCCACACCATGGTGAACTTCGTAACGCTCCTTCAGGCCACGGAGTATGGCAATGGTGTCTTCTTCATTGGGCTCAGTTACCAACACCTTCTGGAAGCGACGCTCCAACGCAGCATCTTTCTCAATGTTCTCGCGGTATTCATTCAGGGTTGTCGCGCCCACGCAGTGCAGCTCGCCGCGGGCCAAAGCTGGCTTGAGCATATTGCCCGCGTCCATGGAGCCTTCTGCTTTACCGGCACCCACCATGGTGTGGATTTCATCGATAAATAGAATGATCTGACCTTCCTGCTTGGTCAGCTCCTTGAGCACCGCTTTCAAACGCTCTTCAAACTCGCCCCGAAATTTGGCGCCCGCGATCAACGAACCCATATCCAGAGACAACACTCGTTTGTTCTTTAAGCCCTCAGGCACTTCGCCATTCACAATACGCTGGGCCAAACCTTCCGCAATGGCGGTTTTACCCACGCCGGGTTCACCAATCAACACTGGATTGTTTTTGCGCCGACGTTGTAGCACCTGAATGGTGCGACGAATTTCGTCATCACGGCCAATGACCGGATCAAGCTTGCCGGCTTCTGCGAGCTCAGTCAGATCAATCGTATACTTTGACAGCGCCTGACGACTTTCCTCGGCACCGGCATCATCTACAGCTTCACCACCGCGTACAGCTTCAATGGCTTTTTCCAGAGCCGCTTTATCCACGCCCTGTTCCCCCAGAACACGACCAAGCGTGCCGCGATCGTCAAGAGCGGCGAGCAGCATCAATTCGCTAGAAACAAACTGGTCTTTACGCTTCTGTGCCAATTTATCGGCAATGTTGAACAGGCGCCCCATATCGTTGGACATGGCGACATCGCCCGCGCTGCCACTTACTTCCGGCAGATTTTCGATTTCTTGCGCTACAGCCTGGCGTACGCGACCCGGTTCGGCACCGGCTTGCTTGAGCAAAGGCTTGATAGAACTGCCCTGCTGGTCAAGCATGGCCTGCATGAGGTGCAGCGGTTCGATAAAGTTATGATCCTTGCCAACAGCAAGTGATTGGGCATCGGCCAGTGCCGTTTGCAAAAGACTGGTGAGCTTGTCGATTCTCATGAATTCGTTTCCCCGATTCGTTCGGCAAATGCGTTCAGTTGTTGCGCATTCAATGTGCTTTGACAATTAATGTAGGGGCTATAGGGGGAACTTCAAGGTCGGCACGCACAGAAACGTCAGAAAATTGACAAAGTTCAAGTTTTCCAGATAACAGTTGCCATGCGGCCAGTTTGGCCATCGCGACGATAGGAATAAAAGCGCTGGCTGTCGGTAACCGTACAAAAGTCGCCGCCATAGATGCGTGTAACTCCCAGCCTTTCTAACCGCTGCCGGGCAAGCAGATAGATATCAGCCATATAATGACCCTCTCGAGCGCCCGCGATACTGAATGCCGCGTCTGCCTGTGGGGCTTGCGCTATAAACGCGGCTTTAACTTCCGGCCCCACCTCGAATGCCTCGGGGCCTATCGCAGGCCCAAGCCAAGCCATCAAACCACTGACTGGCACCGCCATACTGGCAACCAGATTTTCCAGCACGCCGCCACACAGGCTGCGCCAGCCGGCGTGAGCCGCAGCCACGGTTGTTCCGTTTTGATCACAAAGGATAACGGGCAGGCAGTCGGCGGTGAGAATGGTGCACG
>JBQCZX010000204.1:0-5842 GCA_052089485.1 Marinobacter sp.
TTTAAGGGGCGTAAAGCCTGGAATTGGGGGTGCGGCGAATGTTCGCTTTTGTTTATTAACGAACCTTTGGCAAGTCATCCCAACAGGTCGTATACGCCGGCGACAAATGCCCCCTGCGCATCGCATAAGCCGCAGGCCCTGCCTCTCTGGCCATGTAGACCGTAGCCCTGGATTTCCAGTTGATGGCATCCATCACCGCCATCAGGCGTTCCGATCTACCATTGTCTGGCACTTGCTCTGGGGCGGCCTGGAAGAGATCTTCTTGAAGCCCCGCTTCTTCCACTAGCTCCCCCAACATAACGCCGGCCTTAGCGTAATCAAATCCTTCCCGGTACATCGGTCGAAGCAGGTTCAGAGCCTGGTTCACAATAACCCGGGAGTCCTGGCTGGACTGGATGAGCTTCACGCTGGCACTGCGTGAATACTGCGGTGCTGCAGTTTTGAAGGGGTTAGTTCGGATGAACACCATAAGCTCCCCCGTATATTGCTGGCCTCCCCGAAGCTTCTCGGTCGCGCGTGTTGCAAAGTGGGCAACGGCTTCCTCAAGGTCACTCAGTTCCTGAATGGGCTGTCCAAACGATCGGGAGCACATGATTTGCTTCTTGGGGGTCGGCACATCCTCCCACGGTACACAGGGCACGCCATTGAGTTCCCGGGCCGTGCGTTCCAACACGACAGAGAACTGTTTTCTGAGCGTCGCCAGATGGGTATCGGCTAACTGTAATGCCGTGACAATGCCCATAGCCTGAAGTCTGGCACTGAGTTTTCGCCCGACACCCCAAACGTCCTCAACCGGTACCTGAGCCATCAACCGCCGTTGCCGAGCGGGGTCTGTCAGATCCACCACGCCTCCGGTCGCCGGGTATTTCTTGGCGGCATGGTTGGCGAGTTTTGCCAGTGTTCGCGTGGGGGCAATACCCACACAGACCGGCAAGCCGACGTTTTGATGCACGGCGTCTTTGATCGCTCGGCCAAAGTCCTCGAAGGCCACTACCCGGTCAATACCGGTGAGATCCAGAAAGGCCTCATCAATAGAATAGACATCCACTCGTGGGGCCAGGCCTTCGAGTGTTGTCATAACCCGCCGGCTCATGTCGCCATAGAGGGTGTAGTTGGACGAGAACACCTGAATACCGTACCGACGAATTTCCGATTTGATGTGATGGACCGGCACGCCCATCTTGACCCCCAATGCCTTGGACTCTTTCGAGCGGGCAACCACGCAACCGTCATTGTTGGATAGCACGACCACAGGCGTATTGCGAAGATCCGGACGGAACAGCTTCTCGCAGGAGGCGTAAAAGTTATTGCAGTCCACCAGCGCGAATGCGGACTGAACTCGGCCAACCGATACCACCTCTACCCTCCCCGCTTGAGCGAACGGATCACGTTGGTGACCACCCCGAATACTTCCATCACCATGTCACCCTCAACCACAATGGGCTGGAAAGCAGCATTTCGCGGCAGAAGACGCACTGGTGGCGGAGTGATGTGTAATTGCTTCACCGTCATCTCGCTTTCAAGACTGGCAATGATAATGTCTCCGTGCCCAGCCCTCAGTGACCTATCCACCACCAGAACATCGTCAGGATAGATGCCCGCCTCAACCATGGACTCTCCCTGAACCCGCACAAAGAACGTGGCAGCCGGGTGCTGAATACACAGCTCGTTCAGGTCGATGGTTTTCTCAACGTAGTCTTCCGCCGGCGATGGGAAACCAGCAGAAACCCGCTCCAGAAACATCGGGATGTTCAGGCGTGAGATAGATTCGTAGTCACCTAGCAAAATGCAGGACATGCTTTACACCGAATACTGTTTGAATATACAGTATTTTGGCGAGACAATATCAACAGGTCAACTCATCATTGGGCACAATGCCCTATACTTGGACTAATGCAGCTGCCAGGAAGGCGGGAGGAGTCTGTATGAAAAGCGTGGTACTGATGTTTGTTGGTGGCTTGGTGGGAGGCCTCATCGGGCCCGTGTCGGCGTTGGTCGGTGGAGTGACCGGTTACCTGATCGGTAGAGCCCTGACGCACCCGGCAGCTGCGAAACCGAATGAAAAAACGTCAGCTTGCCGTTAAACCGAGCTCCCACTGGCGTTAATCCTTCACATGCTCCCGAATCAGCTTCAACGCCTCTTCCATGTGCTCAAACCGGTGGCTGCCGCCTTCAAAGCTATGGACCGGAAAATAATCCCCAAGCGCTCTTACGGTATCATTCCAGGGAAGCAGTTCATCCCCCTGATCTAGCAGCACGAGCCCGCTGCCACAGTGGGTGAAAGGATAGTAGCCAGAAACCACTTCAGCCGTCAGTTTATAGGCCTGCCCCTGATCATCCACACCTTGCCCTATCCAGGACCTGAGAGTGTGAGCCGGATCCGTCACCGGATTGATGGCGACAAACGGAATGCCGGTTTCGGCTCCCAAAATCCCCGCCAACCATCCCCCCATTGAGGTCCCAACCAGAAGATCCGGGTTCACTTGCATCAGCTTGTCCAAACTATCTTCAATAACGTCTTCCGAGGCCTGAGTGTAGTCGATGTCGTGACCATACACGGGGCCAAGTCTTGCGAGCGTTTTCAGTTTGTCACTGTTGATATCGAAGCGGCTGGCGAAGCCGTGGAGGTAGTAGGTTTTCAGCATAGCCTTTGCCCTGGACGCTATATTTTTCCTGACCTTAGCACCGTTGGTGGGTAAATGCCTGCGTCCTATTCGAAGCGCTGTCCTTACGCCCCGAAGTACAAAGAAAAGGGGTGTGGCCACACAGTGCTCACACCCCTCACTGTACTTTTCATCCGCCTCATCCATGAGCTTCGATCGATGGGCGCCAATACACGTTGTTTCCGAGTCGTCCAAAACCCATTGGCTGACGCTTTCGGTAGGCCTTCCGCTGATTGTCAGCCATGGCACTCTGGGCATCGGCGTCTCGAACATAGCGGGCAAGCGTAATGGCAGGGCTGACACCATAGCGTGCGCCGGGCGATGCACAGGTCCAAATATGCCTGAGTGCTAGAGCCGCATCAGGGTCTCTCTTATCGAGATAAGCCAGGCCGTAGGCACAGGCCTCCAGAGTCAAGTCGGCGTGGTCACACAACCTCGCGCTTGCTGTTGGTTTCCCCCACTTGTCGTAGGTGTAGGTTTTGCCGATATCATGTAACAAGCCCGCAACGAAACCAAGCTCCTGAAGTTCCCGAGGCATTTCGGGTTCATTGGTCTCCGTCATGACCAGCACGTTCTTCGCAACGTCCAGGGAATGAGCCAACAGCCCGCCGGGCTCGTTATGATGATAATTTCTGCTCGCAGGAGCGTTCAGAAAAACTTCCAGCCTGTCACGGCGCTCCAATACTCGCTTAATAAACATCTGTAATGAAGCTGACTGCAAAGACCGAACCGCAGCAACTAACTGATCCAGTGCCTCCGGCTTTGGGCAGAACGTCCGTGGCAACGTTTGCAGTACTGGTAGGCTGGCAACGTCTGCCTGCAGCGGGCGGCGGATATCGGTCAACAGAATCTCACTTTCCTCCCCACCGACAAACACCTGACCCTTGACCACGACTAGATCCATGTGACCCAGATGCTCTGGGATCAACAGAGAACCAATCACAGCCAGCACCACGATGTCGCTGGCACAGCTGCTCAAGCGAAGTTTCAGATACGGAATACCATCATCATCAAAACAGGCTACGCGGCCAGTCAGGCGGTAGGTGCCGTTGAAGGTCTTTTTCATTAACGGGCGCAGATCATTCAGTTTCATTTCCCAGCTCCTGGTCGTTGTCGATCACCCGGCTCTGAATCAGGCGCTCAAAGGCGCTGCCATCCATACGAGTCAGGTTCGGGATATATCGGGAGTACACTTTGAACAGCATCTCCGTGGAGGAATGACCCAGAGTGCGGGCGACCCATTCTGGGTTTTCACCTGATGCCAAAAGCAATGTCGCGGCCGTGTGGCGGGTTTGATAAGGCCGTCGCTTTTTTAGCTTTAGGTGCTCCAACAAGGGATACCAAACTCGCTTGGTGACGTTGTTGTGGTCCAGCGGCTCACCCAGGCGATTGCAAAACACAAACTTACTGAGCTTTCCAGTTGCCTCGTATTGCTCTTTAAGTGCGTCGTACACTGGGCCGAACATGGGGATCTCGCGCTGAGAGCCGTCGGTTTTTGTGTACTCCGTCTTGCCGTGAATCAGGGTTTCGCGAACCAAAATCTCGCGGCGCTCAAAGTCCACATGCTCCCACTTGAGGCCATCCACCTCGCCTGTGCGCATGCCGGTATAAAAGCGCACCAAGTAGTAATTGCGATAGTCTTCGCGCACCCATTTGAGGATGGTCTCAACTTCCGCCATAGAAAACGGCTCGATATGAACCTTCTGCTGTTTCAGCGGTTTGATATTGAGATAAGGATTCGTGAAATCATACCGTTCGGCAGCTTCGGTCAATATCATCCGGAGGATTGTCATATGGCTATTGACGGTCTTGGGTGCCATCAACCCACTGGGCCCCCTGCCCTTCCGCCGGGCCATCTTGTTGCGGGCTGCCAGAATATCCGCCTTGGTGATCTCGCCCACCCGCTTGTTCTTGAACGCCGGCTTGAGCGAGCTTTCGAGAATAGAGGTCACATTGCGGACGTGGGAGTTGCGCCACTGGATTTTAGATTCCAGGAACCATTGGTCGGCGAAGTCTGGGAATCGTGGAGTCTCGGGATTCCCAAGGGTCGACATAGCTTGGGAACCCGGATTTTTTTGTTCAATCTTTTTAAGATTGCCACTGTCTGGGAAATACTCTGCGTAGTTGAAATCACCAAGAAGAATCTTAGCTTCAACTTTCTGCAGCAATGCCTCCACTCGCTTACGGTTTGCCGGGGTATCTGCTAACGCCGTTTGCTCACGGCAACGGTGGCCCGCGTACATAAAGTCGAGATATAGCCGGCCGGTTTCTTTGCGTGATCTGACCTTACCCATGACAAACCACTCCATTAGCCATTGGGATAGACAACTGCTCATGCTCGCGAGCAGTCACCAGCATTTCTTTTTCAACTGCTTCCCACAGGAAAAGTATCTTTCGGCGACCGAAGGGCTTGATGTAGTGCTTGCCCTCAAGCAATACGGTGTCCTTTAAGCACTGGCGAATAGTTCGGCAGTCGTACTTGATGCGCCCTGCGAGTTCTTCAGTGGTCAGATAGGTATAGGAGTTTTCCATCGAATTATTCCTTCTTCTGAGCTACTCTAGATCAATAAAAGACATCCCGCGTACCAGAATGTCACCTTAAATGACATTCTAGGCCATAAAAGTACATTTGCAAGTGCTTTTTGCCATTCTGGATGACATTTATTTATTAAGGATGACCTTAGGATGATTCGATGCCATCTAGCTCGACTCATGGGCGAGCACAAAATGAAGATTGTGGACGTAGCTCGAGAGACGGGTTTAAACAGAAACACCGTGACACTGCTTTACAAAGAAACCGCTCAGCGTATTGACCTGGAAGCGCTCGACAAACTCTGCAGGCTTTTCAAATGCGAGGTCAGCGATTTACTGGAATATCAGGAAGACGAGTAGGTAACAAAGCGAAGTGGCGCCAACAATTCCAAGGAGGGGTTTGCTGTGGCTGAGTTAAAAACTAAAAGGGCTTATGAGCGTGACGCTGACAGACTTACGGTCGTTCTTGCCCGAGCGCACAATTTGCGCGTCACAAGGTTTGGCACATATATGTCACATATACGTCACAGAGATTTTTCGAAACCCCAAACGCAAAAAAGGCAGACCAGTAAGTTACTGATCTGCCTTTCTATTATATGGTAGCGGGGGCTGGATTCGAACCAACGACCTTCGGGTTATGAGCCCGA
>JBQCZX010000205.1:0-5815 GCA_052089485.1 Marinobacter sp.
TTTACCAAGAGCCCGATTTCAGATATCGAAGCCGAGTTCATGGTCGACAACGACATGGCCAAGGTGGATACGCTTTACTTCCGTGATGTTCTGCGTGGCGTTCATCGCGAGCAGGCAGAGCTGGACAGGCTGATCGAGCCATATCTCGATCGCCCGCTGCATGAGGTGGACCCGGTGGAGTTGGCCATTGTTCGCGTGGGTGCCTATGAACTGCGTCACCGGCTGGATGTGCCCTATAAAGTAGTAATCAACGAGGGTATTGAGCTGGCAAAGCGGTTTGGTGGCACAGAAGGACACAAGTTCGTTAACAGCGTGCTAGACAAGTTGGGCCGCCGTTTGCGCCTGGCCGAGACCCGTTCGCGCTAAACGATGGGCGAATTTGAGCTGATTCGACAGTATTTTATACCGTTAGCCCGTCTGCACGGTTCCCACTGCGTTGTCGTGGGGCCGGGCGACGACTGTGCCGTTCAGCGAGTGCCTTCCGGTTCCGACCTGGTTTTTTCTATTGATACGCTGGTTGAAGGCGTGCACTTTCCCCGAAATTATCGCCCGGACTATCTTGGCTGGAGAACGCTCGCGGTTGCCGCCAGCGACCTTGCGGCCATGGGCGCCGTTCCCTCCTGTTTTACCCTTGCGTTGACCCTGCCTGAGGTCAATGAACCCTGGTTGCGTGATTTTTCCCTTGGGCTTGGCAGAGCAGCCGAGTCGTTCGGCCTGGCTCTCGCCGGTGGTGACACAACTCGCGGCCCTTTAACGCTGAGCGTTCAGGTTCACGGTTTGGTAGAGCAGGGCGGGGCTATACTCCGTTCCGGAGCCAAGCCTGGCGATCTGATTGTGGTATCCGGCGCCTTGGGCGATGCAGGCGCAGCCCTGGACTATCTAGAAGCCCAGAACCCCACGGCGGATCAGCAGTTTGTGCTGGAGCGTTATCACCACCCCCAGCCAAGACTGAGGTTGGGCGTAGCACTGAGGCACCTCGCCACCGCCGCTATTGATGTATCCGACGGTTTGCTGGCCGATCTCAGTCATATTCTTGAAGCTTCCAGCGTAGGCGCAAGTATCGAACGTGCTCGCGTACCCGTGTCGCCGGCGCTCACTCGCTTGAAAGGCAGTGCAGCCATAGAGTACGCGCTACATTGCGGGGATGATTACGAACTATGCGCGACCATCCCGCAAGCAAGCTGGGGAAATGCTCCGCAGTCGCTGAAACAGCAACTCACCGTTATCGGTGTGATTGAGTCAGTGCCCGGTTTGCGCGTAGACGGCACTGCTGTAATGTCAGAGTCAGCAGCGGTGGGTTTTGACCATTTCAGGAGAGAAGCATGAGCCAAGAAGATCAGTGGCCAGAGCCGGATTTACCCCAGGCCATTCTGCCGCCGGGGTTTCTGAAGAACCCCGTACACCTTTTGGCATTCGGGTTTGGCAGTGGCGCAGCGCCACGGGCTCCCGGAACTTGGGGTAGTTTGGTGGCGATTCCTTTGTGGTATGGCCTCTCCTGGTTGCCGCCCGTTGCCTATTGGCTAGTTGTGGTGTTGGCGTTCGCGGTGGGCGTTTGGTTGTGCGGGAAAACAGCCGCAGATCTTAAAGTACACGACCATGGCGGGATTGTGTGGGATGAGTTTGTCGGGATGTGGATTGCTCTAGGGCTGTTTCCAGACCAGATATACGGCGTATTGCTCGCGTTTCTGCTTTTCCGGTTTTTCGATGTTCTCAAGCCCTGGCCGATCAGTTGGCTGGATGAACATACGCCTGGGGGCTTGGGAATTATGGTGGACGATGTGGTTGCAGGCGTGATGGCACTTCTGTGCCTGCTCGCGATTGATGTCTGGCTTATGCCTTACATTGTTTAAGAGACAACGCCTTGCGCGCTCATGCGTGTCTAGATTTGCAGTAGGTCTTAGTGCACCTGCTGCTGTTCAGGAAGCAGTCTTACCACGTGCAGGAAGCGCTGCAGGCCGTTTTCTGCCCTGTCCCGGGAAGCGAACGGGCCGCTGTCAAAACCCTCCCGGGTTGTGAAGTACCAGTTGCATCCAACACAGAAAAACCGACTGCCACGGAAGGGGATGTGTCCGTATTCTCCTGATCTGACTTGGGTGTTCATGACCGGCTCCAATGCCCGTATCCTGTGTCTGACTTTAGGGCGCTGCGTTATGAATAAGGGGTTGTTTAAAATTAATACAATTCCGCGCAAATTCAACATTTTTTGACAAATATGTGATGGCGCATACAATTCAGCGGCCCAGTGACCACGCTTGCGTATCCGGTTGCCCTCCTTGGTCGCGGTGTTCAGAATGTAGCATAGCTGGCCGTATACTTCCTTCCAAGCCTTCCTATACCGTAAAGGAGATAGCATGAGTAGTGTTCATATTTTACGTGCAAACAGTTTTAAGATGAGCCAATCAAGTCGGTGGCTGAAGATCGCCCAGGCCATGGTCTCGGCTGTGGCCCTATTGGTTCTTGCCGGGTGCTCATCGGCGATTACGAAGCTTGAAACCTGGGAGGGGAGCCCTGCTACTGCGGTGAATGCCGCGACGCTGAAGGCGCCGGGTGTCATTCACGTCAGCCGGGTAAACGGGCGCTCAATGTCCAACTATTTGATGGATGATTTGGCGCTGGATTACGCACTGCTACCGGGTGAGAACCAGGTTGTATTTACTTACAAGACTATCTGGGCCAAAACCGGCGTGGTAGAAAATGGCGAGTCGAAGGTTCATGTGATCAAAAGTGAGCCTCAGGTCGTGCGTTTTGAGGCTGAGCCCAACCAAACCTACCGTTTTGAGTTTGATGCGCCAGAATCCCGTCGGCAGGCCGAGGAAATGATGCCGGCGTTTTCCGCAGCGATTGTGGGGGCTAGTGGCCAAACCTTGGCCCAGTCCTCGAGCTGGTCCCCCGGTGATAGCACGACCGCAGCGCGGGCGCCTGTGCTTGGTGAGCCTACTGGCCAGGCCGCTGATGGCGAAGCCTTGTCCAGCGGCGAGAATTCACTGAAGCGCTTGAAAGAAGTCTGGAAAACCGCGACCGACGAAGAGAGAAAAGCGTTTTTACGCTGGGCGTTTGAGTAAGTGCCCAGCCCTTCATCAACATTGGCATGATCCTAGATAGACATTAGCGCTTGAAGCGGCCCGTTAGCTTCTTCAGCGCTTGCTCTAGCGCATTCTCCATTAGGCTCATGGCCTCGTCTGCCAGTGTCTGGTTTCGAGTTCCTGTGAGTGGCATGTGTATCTCTTCCGGATCCAGTGTGCTTGCGGCTTTTTCAATGGCGCTAAGGCTGTCAAAGGCATGGCTTAGAAGTGAGTTGCCTTGGGCCACCACGTCGGGGCAGATGGTGAAGTTGAGTGTAAGGCTGCCCTGGTAGCTCACCGCCACAATAACCAGCCCCATGCTGTCGAACAGAGGTGCGGCGTTATATTGCTGCACCAACCTCGCACCTTGTAGGTACAAAGGTACCTGGGGGCCGGGCACATTGGTGATCGGCAGGTTAAATACTGGCTGGTAGCGCTGGGCAATCTGCAGTTCTGAGTACAGTCGCGCTGACAGTGCCAGCATGGTGGAGGGTAAAAGCTCGGTCAGCCGGTCTGCCGCAATGGCTTCGCGGTAGGGTTCTGAGGCCACGGCATTCGAATGAATTTTGCAAATGCGCCGGGCTGGGTTTTGCTCATTAGTGGCAAGGTCCAGAAGTATGGCAGACATCTGATTGCCGGTGCTTCTGCGCAGTGTGCTGGAACGCACTGAAATAGGTGTCATGGCAATCAGAGATTCTTCAGTGTCTGCGCCTTGCTCACTAAGGTATCGCCGCATTGTTTCTGCGCAAAGCCCCAACACCACGTCATTGAGGGTGACCTCTCCAAGAGACGCTTTGATGGCTTTAAGCCGGGAGAGCTCAATCTTGGCCGAAATGATTTGTCGGTTAGCCGTAATCTGGCGATTGAGCGGACTTTTCGGAGCGGAAAACAGTGGGAACGGCAAGGGTATTCTCCGTAACTGCTTATGGATCAGGCCGCGAGCCGTTGCCTCCACAGCCCCCGCAGCCGTGGAGGCAACCCGCCAGGGTGTGCGCAGCATGTTAGCGCCGGCTTGTATCATTACCCGTTCTTCTGATGGCTCTTGTCGCGGCTGCCAGGGGCGTGGCGGGTTGATGGGTCGCGGCTGGGGGGTGTATTCCAGCAGCTTGCCAATAATTTCCTCGCCGCTGAATGCATCAATGGCGGCGTGATGCAGTTTTACAACGAGTGCGAAGCCCGCTTTTCTCTCTTTTTCGCCGCTCAAGCGAAAGCCATCCACAAAGGTTATGTGCCAAAGCGGCCGATCCCGTTTCAGGGGTTCTTCCAGAATTTTTGAGGCCAGCGTCATCAGGCCAGCTTCCCGACTATTTTCGCCAAGACTTACATAAGCCAAATGCCGTTCAATGCTAAAGTTTGGATCGTCAATCCAGTATGGCCGCCCTAGGCGCAGGGGAATCTCCTTTAGGCGTTGGCGGAAGACCGGAACCACATGAAGGCGGCTCTGCAGGTAAGCAACAAAGGTGCTGAACGCCAGAGGCGTATCCCGTTCACTGGCATCAAAAAGGTAAATGCTGCCGATATGCATCGGCGCGTTTTCAGATTCCAGGTACAGGAAGGAAGCGTCCAGTTCCGATAGCTGCCGCATCAAAGGCTCCATTCGTTGCTAAGATTGGTTGCAGTATAGATGATTCGGTTGTGGATCCCGTTGGCTCATTTGCCTAGTGTTGCAGGTACCATGGATCTTGAGCAGATCAAACGCCACTATTACGTGAGCCAGCGTATAGTTAATCCTACGCAGATTGTGCCGGTGGGGCCGTTACTGGATTTTACAGCACCCCACGGGCGGGAAGGTCTTAGCTGACTCGCGCCACGGCGACTTGGGTCAGTAGTTCCAGAGCCTCTTTATGCGGCGAGGCGGCAAGAGCGTTCAGGGTGTCTGAGGCTTTTGTCGCTTCGGCCTTGGCCCGATCCATGGTGTATTCCAGAGCGCCGGATGCTTCAACAAGTTTGAGAACTTGTGGCAGATTATCCAGACCGCCTTTGCGAATGGCCTGGCGAATAAGCTGACGGTCTTCTTCGTTGCTATTTGCCATAGCGTAGATCAAGGGGAGGGTGGTTTTGCCTTCTGCCAGATCATCGCCAACGTTTTTACCCATGGTTTCGGCGTCGCCATGATAATCAAGCACATCGTCCACCAGTTGGAAGGCTAGTCCCAAGTGTTTGCCGTAGTTTTTTAGTGCCTGCTCCTGAGTATCGTCGGCGTTGGCGAGCAACGCACCTGTGTGGGAGGCCGCTTCGAATAGCATGGCCGTTTTATTGTGGATAACGGTCATGTACTGATCTTCGGTGAGATCCGGGTTTTTTACGTTCATCAACTGCATCACTTCGCCTTGGGCGATCACCGAAGTGGCGTGAGACAGTATGCTCATGATAGGCAGGCTTTTTAGCTCTACCATCATCTGGAATGCGCGGGCGTAGAGGAAATCACCTACCAGCACGCTAGGGGCGTTTCCCCAGTTAGCGTTCGCGGTGCTTCGGCCCCGGCGCATATCAGATGTATCCACAACATCGTCATGGAGCAAAGTGGCGGTATGCAGGAATTCGATCACCACGGCCAGCTTTAGGTGGTCATCTTCGCTGTAGCCAGCAGCCCGGCTGGAAAGCAAAACCAGTAGGGGTCTCAGGCGTTTACCGCCGCTTTCAATAATATGCTGGGCTATCTTTTCAACCAGAGGAACGTCCGAAGAAAGCCGTTGGATGATCAGGTCATTAACGCGGCTGAAGTCGTCCGCCACTGTGTCGTAAATGCGCTG
>JBQCZX010000206.1:0-5815 GCA_052089485.1 Marinobacter sp.
TCTGGGTAGCGAGCTGGCCATTGTGCGTCGCTGGCGGGTGCTTGATAACCTGAGTGACCATAATGTCCCCATGTTGACCCAGTGTGAAGTTACCCGGATCGATCGGGATCAGGTGCATTATATCGACAAGGACCAAAATCCGCAGAGCGTTGCGGCGAATTCTGTAGTGCTGGCCATTGGTGCCGGCCCGGATCGCAGTCTGGCCGACAAGCTGGCGCAAAGCGGTTTGTCAGTGACGGCTATCGGTGACTGCGAGCACCTTGGCTACATAGAAGGCGCACTCAGCGGCGGTACCGAAGCTGCGTTGGCCCTCTAAGCAGGCACATGCCCACTCACAAAAAAGCGGCAGTTCTTACGAATTGCCGCTTTTTTGTGTGCTTTAAAACCTGTTTGAAAAGACACACCGGCCTACCCCCTCGTGGCGTAAGCCGGCCAAGTGTCACTCCAGTCCGGCAAACTCCTTCTTAACCTGTGCTTTCTGCAGCTTGCCGGTGGCGCTGCGCTTGAGTGGCTCGTCCGAAAACCAGATCCGCTGCGGCAACTTGTACGTCGCCAACCGCTCTGCCATAAACTTCAGCAGGTCAGCCTCAACAATGTCTTCACGACTATGAACCACCATTGCCACCGACTCGCCAAACTCGGCATCCGGCAACATGAATACAGCGGCCTCTTCAACATCCGGGTATTCGCAGACACAATGCTCTACTTCCACCGCCGAGATATTTTCGCCACCACGAATAATGATGTCCTTGATGCGATCAGTAATAAACATCATCCCGTCTGCGTCCTGATAACCGACATCACCGGTGAAAAACCAGCCGTTCTTCATGGAGGCGTGAGTCTCATCAGGCTTGTTCCAGTAGCCGTCCATCAACGCTGAGGTGCGCAGCCAGATCGGGCCGTTGATGCCCGTCGCAACTGGCTCGTCGGGGCTCTCACCGATCACCACTTGCACCAGTGGCAAAGGCCAGCCCACCGATTCGGGGAAGGCCACAAACTGATTGCCACCCTGGGCGGCACAGATTCCGTTGGTTTCGGTCATGCCGTAACCACTGCCGGATAACGCCATGGGTTTGCTTTCCAAAAGCTTGGCCAAAAGTGTCGTGGATGCTGCACTGCCGCCCAGACCCAGCGCAAACA
Organism: Marinobacter sp.; assembly: GCA_052089485.1. Taxonomy (GTDB): domain Bacteria; phylum Pseudomonadota; class Gammaproteobacteria; order Pseudomonadales; family Oleiphilaceae; genus Marinobacter. The sequence continues at coordinate 1,141 of JBQCZX010000206.1, forward strand.
ACGTATCGGTATCCACACTGGTAAAGCGATCGTGATAAATCAGTTGCTGCATCATGGTGGGCACGCCAGCAAACTGAGTAATTTTTTCGTCGCGAATGGTATTCAGCGCATCCTCAACGTCCCATTTGTAAAGAATCACCAGGCGTCGGCCACTGCGCAGAGCGCTCATAAACTGGGAAAACAGGCCGCTTACGTGAAACAGCGGATAGGCCAACAGCAGCGTCGGCTGCAGCCCGGATTCAATCAGCGGGCGAATGCGCTCTTCGGATGTCATGTAGGCAAATGCACCTTGGAAATCCAGTGCGTACAAGGCCTGGCAAACTGCCTTGTTACTCGACACAGCGCCCTTCGCCCTGCCGGTGGTGCCCGAGGTATAAAGAATCAACGCAGGGGCCTGGGATTCGGGGCTGGCGAGTTCCGCTTCTTCCGGCGCTCGCGTCAGCAGACTTTGCCAGTGATGATCGCTCGGCCTTTCAGGCTCGACATCCACCACCACCGCTGCCTTCCCTGCGTCTTCCAGCCCATGCATCTGGGCATACCGCTGGGGGTCGCAGAATACCACCGCTGCATCGCAATCATTGATGGCGTACAGCAACTCATCAGTGGTACTCCAACTGTTAATGGGAACCGGAATGGCACCGGCTTGCACGGCAGCCAGAAAAGCAACCATCCATTCTGGGCGATTGCGCATGGCAATGGCAATGCGATCACCGGCACGGATAGACAGGTCTTTTTGCAAGGCTGCGGTAAGTTTGTCCGCTGCCAGAAAAAACTCATTAAATGTATAGCTTTGCTGCTGCCACTTCAGAAAAGGCTTATCGCCATGTTCCCGGCCTAATTGCAGCGCATCCACCAGCCGCAACGGTGCTTTAGCAAACTCCGGCACGCCATTTTGACCCGACTCAATCGCAAATGGCGAGGTTTCATGGGTCAGTTGTGTCCAGGCTTTGCGCCAGGCACTCATATGTTCGTTGCTCACAGAGATACCTCCTTAGCTAGCATATGTGCCATTTGGCCATAACGCTCACAATGAAAATCACTGTCGCCCAGCAAAACTTGCGCTACGCGTACCCGCTTCAGATACAAACCCAGATCGTACTCGTCGGTAACACCGATACCGCCGTGCATCTGCACCGCTTCAGCGCTGATTTTGTGCGCCGTTTCGCCGGCTTTCCATTTCGCCAGACTGACCAGTTGCTTGCGTTCAGTCTCGCTCGCGGTGCCGTCACCCAAGGCTTCGAAGGCGCCCATCACCGCACTGCGGGCAAGCTGAAGATCAACAAACATCCAAGACACGCGGTGCTGCAGGGCTTGAAAGCAGCCAATCGCAACGCCGAACTGCTTTCGTGTTTTGAGGTATTCCAGCGTCATTTCAAACATGGTTTCAGCGGTACCCAACAACTCCGCCGCGACACAGGCAGTGCCGCGATCCACGGCCAACTCCAGAGCCTGGCAAGCGTCACCATCGCTACCTAACCTCGCCGTTGCCGGCAGGCAAGCCTGGTCAAACGACAAGCGCACATGATTACGGGAATCCAGCAACTTCACCGGTGTCACCGTCACGGCTGCGGTATCTGCAGGCACGTGGAATACGGCAATCTCTCCGCCTTCAAGGCGCCCCGCTACTAGCCAGCCGTCGGCATGCAAACCGTCCGGCACCCAAATACCATTGCCGCTCAGCAGATAGCTATCGCCATCCGTTTGAACGGTAACGCCAACATCTTCGGCACGGAAACGGTCCTGCGAATGCAGCGCCAACGCCAACCGCTGCTCACCAGTAATTAATGCCGGCAGCAACGCCTGACACTGATCTTCGCTACCCAAATGCTCTATTACCGAGCCACACAGCACCACAGATGACAACAGCGGTGACGCGGACAGTTTCCGACCAATCTGATCGAAAACCGGGGCGAAACCCTGAAAGCCAAACTCAAGACCACCGTATTCTTCGGGCAAGGCAATACCACCCCAACCCAATTCCAGCATCTCTTTCCAGACACTGTTACTAAAGCCTTCAGACACCTTTTCGTCGCGCAGCCTACGCTGCTCTGCAACGGCGCAGCGTGCTGCTAAAAATTCCCGCGCACTGTCGTCGAGTTGTTGTTGTTCCTCGTTATATACCAGGCTCACGATCCACCCCTTGTTATTTTGCTTCAGGAAGCCCAAGCACGCGCTTGGCAATGACATTCAACTGCACCTCCGAGGTGCCACCCGCAATACTCTGGGTGAAGCTGTTCAACCAGGTATTGGTTAATGCCAGTTCACGCTCGGAAAATCCGTCGCCTTCCCAGCCCAAAGCCCGGTGTCCCATAACATCCAGAAGCACTTCAAACTTGTCTTTTTCTTGCTCGGTATGCACCAGTTTCTGAATGGCCATTAAACCGGAAATATCCTGGCGCGCCCGACCAGCGTCGTTCAGTCGGCGCTGACTCAATTCAAATGCATGCTCATCCATGCGGCAACGGATAGCACGCTGGTGCAAAACAATCTCTGAAGGCTTACTGGGCTCTGGCAGGTATGCGAACAGGGTTTCCAATAAATCAAAATGTGTGGGCAAACTGAATTCGCTGAATTTAGACATGGCACGGCGCTCGTGCCCCAGCAGAGCTTTACCTAACGCCCAGCCGGCATTTATTTCGCCGATTAATTGCGATTTAGGCACTCGCACGTCGTCAAAAAAGACCTGACAAAAACTCGATTTACCACTAATCAAGTCGATGGGACTGACGCTCACGCCCGGCGCGTGCATGTCCAGCACGATCAGGCTGATACCCGCATGCTTGGGTTCTTTCGGGCCGGTGCGCACCAAAGCGTACATCCAGTCTGATTTGTCACCGTAAGAGGTCCAGATCTTAGTGCCATTGACGACAAAATCATCACCTTCCAGTCGGGCGCTGGTTTGAAGGCTGGCCAAATCAGAACCAGCATTGGGCTCAGAAAAACCCTGACACCAACGTACTTCGCCACGTGCCATTGGTGGTAACAATTCTCGTTTTTGCTGTTCGGTGCCAAACTCAAGCAACACCGGGCCCAACATCCAGATACCCAGATTGATCTGAGGTGGGCGGCATCGCAGCTTGCGCATCTCCGACTCCAGCACCGAGGTCTCTTCGGCACTCAGGCCACCTCCCCCATATTCTTTAGACCAATCCGGGCAAAACCAGCCCTTATCACGCATGCGCTCAAACCAGAGCTGCTGGTCATTCGTCTTGAATTCGATGTCACTCCCACCCCAAACCATTTCATCGGCGGGCATGAGTCCACGCATAGACTTCGGGCAGTTGCTCTCCAGCCATTCACGGACATCTTGGCGAAATTGATCGATGTTGCTCATAGGCATTCCTGCTTTTCAAACTAAGACATCGGAGGGAAGTCCGATCTGTTATTTTTGGTCATGATAACTATAGCGGGAGGGTCGAGCAGCCGGCCTCGTCCGGATGGACGATCAAGAACAATGTGAACAGGCCGGAACTATACGATAACAACAGTAGTGCGTGCCCACAGATTTATCACCTGTGGGCACGGTATCTGCAACGTCGATCTCGGGTGTACTTATTTACCAGGGACGCAGCGGCGATTTCGACACATTCTGGGGAACGACGCACCGAACGGGGTTCGCCTGGCACATTTGCGCCAATACCTGACTCCCATTTTGCGTATTCGTTACAGCTGCGCTGATCAGCAACAAGAATCCAACGACACTTAAAAATCCGAGGGTTAGTTTTTTTGTTTTCATAGGTCCTCCGTTACATTCACTTTTTGAAGCTCATGTGAGGTCCCGGCCATAATGAAGGCCGGTTACCTTCATTAACGGTACGCCCGGCCAATCGCCAGTACCTCGCCCAAACGGACTAGGCAGGGATAAATATTGACCGGTCTGGCCAACACAGAATTGCCGAAAAAAGAAAAGAGGAGTGTACGAGGCTCGCCCGGGACACATCACAGCCAAATGGGCACTACCCTAACTAAACGCGCTAAAATAAATAAAACACGTTTTACACTATTGAAATTAACATCCAGCACACTAGTATTATAATGAATAAAAATAAGACTGTTCAAAAATATATCTTTCATTAAAAACCTGAGCTTATTATGACCCAGAAATCTACAATAGAACAACGCATACAGCAGCTGGAAGATCAACAAGCCATTCTGGAACTAAAGTTTCGTTACTTTAATGCCTGCGATGAAAAAAAGCCTGAGGAAATATTGGCATGCTTTGCCGAAGGAGAAATAGATATAAACTTTGGTCACATCGGCAGTTTTAATCGCCGGGAAGATTTTGTTGCGCTTTACACCGAACTGGCTTGCCACGACAACATTGTCGATATGCACCACGCCCAAAACCCGATCGTAACACTGCTCAGCGCAAGCCACGCCAAAGCAAAAGTCGCTTTACGTTTTCATAGCATTGATACAAAAGCTAAAACCAGCATTCAACTGGGCGGCCATTATATAGATGAATTTAGCAAAGATAGCCATCAATGGCTCATAGTAAAGAGTCACTTTATTGTTAACTCGGTCACCATGACTGATTTCTCTGGCGAGAACAGCAAAGTGACTTACAGCGGAAACGCAATGCCTGCTTAATCGCGGCCATAACGAAAAATAAGTTATACAGATATCTAATAATAACACCATATAAATGGTGGCCAGTATAATAATACTGAAATAC
>JBQCZX010000207.1:0-5779 GCA_052089485.1 Marinobacter sp.
GATGGGTGCTTTACCCCCAAGCTTGAGAGCAGTGCAGTTAAGCCCCTCGCCCCTGGCGGGAGAGGGGTTGGGGAGAGGGGGTGTTGAAGCAGGGCTTCAGCCCTACCTCAAACTGCCCCTTCAGACTCCAAAAAGTCCTGAGCAAACCTCTGCAACACACCGCCAGCCGAATAAATAGACAATTCCTCAGCAGTATCCAACCGGCAAATCACTGGCACCTGCTCAGAGCCACCGTCCTTGCGATGAATGATAAGAGTCAGCTTCGCACCAGGCGCAGCCGTGCCTTCAACATCGTAGGTTTCCGTGCCATCAATATTCAGAGTCTTACGCGTGGTGCCTTCCTCGAACTGCAAAGGCATAACACCCATACCAACCAGGTTAGTACGGTGAATCCGCTCGAACCCTTCCGCTGCAATAGCCTCTACACCCGCCAACGCAACCCCTTTGGCTGCCCAGTCTCTAGACGAGCCCTGGCCGTAATCGGCACCGGCAATAATGATTAGCGGCTGTTTGCGCTCCATGTAGGTTTCGATGGCTTCCCACATGCGGGTAACCTTGCCTTCTGGCTCGATGCGCGCGTAAGAGCCCTGCTTAACCTTGCCGTTTTCATCCAGAACCATTTCGTTGAACAGCTTCGGGTTAGCAAAGGTAGCGCGTTGGGCCGTCAAATGATCGCCACGGTGGGTTGCGTAGGAGTTGAAGTCTACTTCTGGCACACCCATTTTATGCAGGTATTCACCGGCTGCGCTGTCCATCATGATGGCGTTGGATGGCGACAGGTGATCCGTGGTGATGTTGTCTGGCAGTACCGCCAGCGGGCGCATGCCTTTGAGTGACTTCTCGCCAACCATGCCGCCTTCCCAGTATGGTGGCCTGCGAATGTAGGTACTCATTTCGCGCCAGTCATATAGCGGGTTAGTTTTAGCTTGAGCATTACGGGTAACATCAAACATCGGAATGTAGGTGCTGCGGAACTGCTCCGGCTTCACAGACTTCTTCACTATGGCGTCGATTTCCGCATCGTCTGGCCAGATGTCTTTCAGGGTGACAGGGTTACCGTCCTGGTCGTAGCCCAATGCATCTTTTTCGATGTCGAAACGGATGGTTCCCGCAATCGCGTAAGCCACTACCAAAGGGGGCGACGCAAGAAACGCTTGTTTGGCGTAGGGGTGAATCCGGCCATCAAAGTTACGGTTACCAGAAAGCACAGCGGTGGAATACAAATCACGCTCAATCACTTCTTTCTGAATTTCCGGATCCAACGCGCCACTCATGCCGTTACAGGTGGTGCAGGCAAACCCAACCACGCCAAAGCCGAGGTTTTCCAGCTCAGGAAGCAGTTCAGCCTCTTCCAGATACATTTTTACGGTTTTGGAACCCGGCGCCAGGGAAGGCTTTACCCAAGGCTTGCGAGTCAGGCCCAGCTTGTTGGCGTTACGGGCAATTAGGCCGGCAGCCACCATGTTGCGTGGGTTACTGGTGTTGGTACAGCTTGTGATGGCCGCGATAATCACCGCGCCGTCTGGCATTTTGCCTTCTTCCTCTACCCATTCACCGGCAATACCGCGTTCTGCCAACTCTGATGTCGGCAGGTGTGCGTGCGGGTTGGATGGGCCAGCCAGTGTGCGGTGAACCGAGGAAAGATCAAACGTAAGAACCCGCTCGTATTCCGCTTGCTTCAGCTCATCGGCCCACAGGCCGGTGTGCCTGGCGAAGGTTTCTACCAAAGCCACCTGCTCGTCTTCACGGCCAGTCAACTTCAAATAATCGATGGTTTGGCCATCAATGTAGAACATGGCCGCCGTTGCGCCGTACTCCGGAGTCATGTTGGAGATGGTGGCACGGTCTCCTACGGTGAGGCTGTCTGCGCCTTCGCCATAGAATTCCAGGTAAGCACCTACCACACGCTCAGTGCGCAGGAACTCGGTCAACGCCAGTACCATATCTGTGCTGGTAATGCCTGGCTGCAACTTGCCAGTCAGCTCAACACCGACAATATCCGGCAAACGCATCATGGAAGCGCGGCCTAGCATTACGCTTTCTGCCTCCAAACCGCCTACACCTACGGAGATAACCCCAAGTGCATCCACCATTGGGGTGTGGCTGTCTGTACCTACGCAGGTGTCAGGGAAGGCCACTTTTTTGCCTTCACCATCGGTACGTGCCTGCACCACCGGAGACATTTTCTCCAGGTTGATCTGGTGCATGATGCCGTTGCCTGGCGGAATCACGTCTACGTTCTCGAACGCGGTTTTGGTCCAGTCGATGAAGTGGAAGCGGTCGTCGTTGCGACGGTCTTCAATGGCTCGGTTTTTCTCGAAGGCGTCTTTCTCGAAGCCTGCGTGTTCTACGGCCAGGGAGTGGTCAACGATTAGCTGAGTAGGAACCACTGGGTTTACTTTGGCAGGGTCTCCGCCTTTTGCAGCAATGGCGTCACGCAGGCCGGCAAGATCTACCAGGGCGGTTTGGCCCAAAATATCGTGGCAAACTACCCGAGCCGGGTACCAGGGGAAGTCGAGGTCGCGCTTGCGCTCGATGAGCTGCTTCAGGGAATCCGTGAGTGCTGCGGGTTCGCAACGGCGAACGAGTTGCTCAGCCAGAATTTTAGAGGTGTACGGCAGCTTGTTGTATGCGCCGGCCTGGATGTCTTCTACGGCCTGGCGGGTGTCGAAATATTCCAGGTCGGTGCCTGGCAAAGGCTTGCGGTAATTGGTGTTCATGGACGGTACTCTATATGTGTTGTTCCCTCTCCCCTTGTGGGAGAGGGCTAGGGAGAGGGGAGACAGGACCACTCCCCTAACGAGCGGCAGCGACACTATCCCCTCTCCCCTTGCGGGAGAGGGCTAGGAAGAGGGGTGCTCTAATCATTATCCCCTCGCCCCTCGCGGGAGAGGGCTAGGGAGCGGGGGTAAAGCTGAATTAATCCCGCTTCTCAATCGGCAACCACTCAGCGCTTTCAGGCCCGGTATAATCAGCACTTGGCCGGATAATCCGGTTATTGGCCCGCTGCTCTTTCACGTGCGCTGTCCAGCCAGATACGCGGGACATAACAAAAATCGGTGTAAACAGTTCAGTTGGGATGCCCATGAAGTGGTAAGTTGAGGCATGGAAGAAGTCCGCATTACAAAACAGCTTCTTCTCGCGCCACATAACTTCTTCGCAGCGCACGGATACTGGGTACAGAACCGTATCGCCCGCTTCCTCGGACAGTTTTTCAGACCATTTCTTGATGATCACGTTGCGAGGATCAGATTCGGTGTAAACCGCGTGGCCGAAGCCCATGATCTTTTCCTTACGCTCAAGCATGCCCATCAAGCCTTTTTCTGCTTCATCAGCACTCTGGAACTTCTGAATCAACTCCATCGCCGCTTCGTTGGCGCCACCGTGCAGTGGGCCACGCAGGGTACCTACGGCACCGGTTACGCAGCTGTGGATGTCAGACAGTGTGGATGCACACACGCGCGCCGTGAAGGTGGAGGCGTTGAACTCATGCTCGGCATACAGAATTAGAGACACGTTCATGACGCGCTCGTGCAGTTCATTTGGCTTCTTGCCGTGCAACAGCTCCAGGAAGTGACCGCCAATGGAATCCACATCGCTGCTGGTTTCAATGCGTACGCCTTCGTGAGCGAAGCGGTACCAGTAGGTGATGATGGACGGGAACAGGGCCAGCATGCGGTCGATTTTGTCGTCCTGCTCACTGAAATCTTGCTCGGTTTCCAGGTTGCCCAGCATGGAGGCGCCAGTGCGCATGACATCCATGGGATGTGCGTTTTTGGGTATATTTTCCAAAACGGTTTTCAGGGCGTGGGGTAAGCCACGAAGGCTCTGCAGTTTTTTCTTGTAGGCATCCAGTTCCTGCTGATTTGGCAGCTTGCCGCGCAGCAGCAGGTACGCCACTTCTTCAAACTGAGCATTGTCTGCCAGGTCGCTAATGTCGTAACCGCGATAGGCCAGACCGGTTCCGGTTTCACCAACGGTACACAGAGCTGTTTCTCCAGCTACTTGACCACGCAGGCCTGCGCCACCTGATTTTTTTGATTCTGCCATGATTGCTCTCCCCTAATTATTTGGACTGGTTGAACAGTTGATCCAGCTTCTGCTCAAAATCGTGGTAGTTCAGGAAATCGTACAGTTCCATACGAGTCTGCATCAGATCAACCACGTCTTTCTGGTCGCCCTTCTCAAGAATATTCTGGTACACGGTTACCGCGGCTTTATTCATGGCGCGGAAGGCACTCAGCGGATACAACACCATGTTCGCGCCTGCTTCGCCCAGCTCTTTGCGGTTATAAAGCGGCGTTGCGCCAAACTCGGTGATGTTGGCCAGGATAGGCACATCGCCCAGGGCTTTAGAGAATGCTTCGTAGTGCTCAAGCTCGGTAACGGCTTCGGCGAAAATACCATCAGCGCCGGCTTCGATGCAGGCTTTGGCGCGATCGATGGCCGCCTCCAGACCTTCTTTTTGGAACGAATCGGTGCGCGCCATAATAAAGAAGTCTTTATCTACCCGGGCATCCACAGCCGCTTTGATGCGATCAACCATTTCGTCTTTGGAAACGATTTCCTTGTTTGGACGGTGTCCGCAGCGCTTCTGAGCCACTTGATCTTCAATGTGGACAGCGGCGGCACCGGCACGTTCCATTTCACGAATGGTACGGGCAATGTTGAACGCCCCGCCCCAGCCAGTATCTATATCCACCAACAGTGGCAGGTCGGTTGCAGCACTAATGCGGCGCACGTCTTCTACCACATCGTTCATGCTGGTCATGCCCAGATCTGGCAGGCCATAGGAAGCGTTTGCCACGCCGCCACCGGAAAGGTAGATAGCCTGATGGCCAACTTTCTCGGCCATCATGGCCGCGTATGCGTTGATCGTTCCTACAATTTGCAGCGGCTTGTTGTCGTTTAGAGCTTTGCGAAAACGCGCGCCGGGGGATAGTTTGGTGGACATATTATTTTCCTTCCTCTCAGATAGTTGAGACCGTCAAATAGTTAAAACGCCTTCCTGAATTTTTTTCTCGATATTTTTACGAGCGGCGTTGATGTGTCTTTTCATCAGAAATTCTGCGAGCTCACCATCGCGTTGGGCAATGGCTTCAACAATACGGCGGTGCTCGCCAAGGGCACGATGGGGGCGCCCTGCGGAGGTGCTTAGTCGGTAGCGGTACATGCGTACCATGTAGTAAAGATCACCAAGGAGCATCTGGGCAAGCTTCGTATTTCGGCTACCGGTAGCAATGCGATGGTGAAAATCGTAATCCCCTTCGGCTTGATAATAAGCCTGACCATGGGCTTCATCAATCATGGTTTCGTGGGTATCAAGAGTGGCTTGAAGATCGGCAATTTCCTGGTCGGTCATGCGCTCGGCGGCCTGGCGCGCTGCCAGGCCTTCCATGATTTCTCGTATGCGATACAGCTCCACTAGCTCCGATGCGCTAACAGAGACGACCTTCACTCCCGCATGGGGGCGACGAACAAGAAGCCCGCGAGACTCAAGCCGGCCAAGCGCCTCGCGAAGTGGGCCGCGAGTCAACTCGAAGCGAGAGCACAGATCCAGCTCACCAATTTTATCACCCGGCGCAAGATCCCCTTTGACGATTGCTGTTTGCAGACAATCAAAGGCTTCGTCTGCCCGGGTGTATGTTTGAGAAGTGATATTAGACATTTTTGTCGACAATCTGGACTATGTGTGACGAAATTTACGCCAGAAACCCCGGATTGTCAACAATCCCCGAAAAGCCTTGTTAACAATCCAGGGAATAACTAAATGAACTAA
>JBQCZX010000208.1:0-5692 GCA_052089485.1 Marinobacter sp.
GCGAACATAGGGATAGCGCTGGTGGCCGGCGAATTGTGGCTACGTTGCAGGGGCGCTGGTGAGCAGCTTTGCGCCACCCCCAGCGCTTAACCACACCGGGTTGCGTTGGGTCCTCAACCGTATTGGCAGAGGCCGCACGAGGTTCGATCCAGCCATAATTACTGCCGCCTGAAACCTGCGCCCAGCGCGCTTCCGCATCATCCGTGTTCGCTACAAACGACGGGGCGCCAGCAGGGACGATCATGCCCCAGGTTGCGCTGTGACGGTTGGCTTCAACGCCTTGTGGCGAGAACCGCAGGAAAGGCTCGTTTTGCTCGCCCATCAGCGTTAACGCTGATTCGCCGCGGTAAGACAGGAAAAGCCCGGGCCAGTGCGTAAAAAGCCCCCCCCCCCGAGGGGGGAGGCGACGATTGCAACGCCGGCTTCGGTCAGAAGCTGTGGCGTGCCGTCACGAAGCTGGCCAAGCGTGGGTACTGCGCTAACGCCGCCGGAGCTCAGATCCAAGAGCGGATCCAACAGCGAACCGCCATTGCTATCGGGGCGCATTGGCAGCTGACCGATTGCAGCCGCAGGGGCAGGCCAGCGTAGCCTAGATCGGACCATTGTTTGGTGGACGGATTATAAGTGCCAACAATGTTCCAAAGCGCCTGGTCATAAGCCTGGCCGAATGGGTTGAAGACTTGGCCGCCGGCGTTGTCCCCGCGGTGGTTAGTGCCACCGCTGACGCCAAAGATATTCGGATGTAGTGCTTCGCAATGTGCATGCTACTTTCTCCTGGCATGAGCCGCCACAAGAGCGATTCTGCCTTTTTGTTGTATTTCCCACCCACCATGAAAAACGGGTAGCCAACGTCAGATACGAGGTCGGGTTGGAGAAAGTTGCAGCTGTTTGCATTGACCTGCTCGGCCATCTGATATAACTGAACGTTTTACTGGCGAAGCCTCTTTATAGCCCAGCATAGTTAACTCAGCGTTCAAGATCCCAGTAGGGCCGGTCCCCAAAACGCTCGGACAACAAATCAACCAGCAACCGAACCTTTGTCGACAAATGCCGGTGGCGAGGGTAGAGAACGCTAAGCGCAATGTCAGTTGCTGGGTAGTCCGCGAGAATCGTGCGCAATTGACCGGACTTCAGCGACTCGCCGACGATAAAAGTCGGCAGCATTGCGATGCCTTGATGGTTGATCGCCGCATCGTGCAGGGGTTCGGCATTATTGGCCCACATGACACACTGGATCGCGACGGCCTGTTCACCAGCCGGGCCACGTAAACGCCACTTGTTTCCGGAACCCAGATACCCGTAGTGCAAACAGCGGTGCCCAATGAGGTCAGCAGGGACCGCAGGCTCCCCCCACTTATCAAGATAGTCCGGCGAAGCACAAAGCACGCGCCGGGCAGTTGCCAGCTCCCGAGTCACAAGGCTGGTGGTCGCCTGCGACGTTCCAACGCGCACGGTTACATCGAAGCCCTCTTCAATCGCATCGACGAAGCGATCATTAAGTACCAACTCGACATGGACGTCGGGATACAGGGCCATGTATTCAGCCAATACCTTGGCTAAATGAAGGGTGCCAAAAGACATTGGCGCGTTGACTCGAAGGTTGCCCGTCGGGTGGCTTTGCGACGTTGTGATTGCTGATGTGGCTTCATCCAGCTCGCTTAAAATGTGAATGCAGCGTTCATAGAACGCGAGGCCCGTGTCCGTCGGCGTTACCCGGCGAGTGCTGCGCTGAAGTAACTGTGCCCCAAGCTCTTGCTCCAGGTTGATAACGGTTTTGTTGACTACCGATCGAGATAACCCCATGTCCCGCGCAGCCGCGGCGAATCCGCCCGACTTGACGACTTGAGTAAAGGCGCGGATGCCCGCGAAATAATCCATACTTCACCTGTTGTGGACGCCTATCAGGCGACAATCTGTCGCCTGATAGGCGTGTTGTAATTATAAAAATGCAGAGCTAGGGTTGGGTAGCTTGAACCGAGTGAGTTCAAGAACAACGTGTAAGCGCTGGAGCTTTCTGTTCAGGATAGCCCCGTCACCATCGCGAAGGAGAATTGAAAATGCCAACTCTCTACACCATGCCTGGTACATGCTCACTTGCCCCTAATATTGCCGTTGCCTGGCTCAATGCGCCTGTCGAAATCCATAACATTGCCTACGGTGATCACAAGAAGGATGCTTATCTCGAGATCAATCCGAAAGGTAAAGTCCCGGCTTTGCGCTTCGACGATGGCGATACGTTAACGGAAGCGACTGGTATCTTGGCAAACGCTCATTTGCCGACGCATTTCTTTATGTTCTGACGCGCTGGCTGGATCAGACGCCTCTCTCTATAGACGATTATCCTGCACTTAAAAAATTCCGTGCGCGTATGGAAGCCGACGAAGGCGTGAAGAAAGCACTCAAACGCCAGGACATGGAACCGATCGGGTAGCGTGCGACGGGCGATTACCGCTGACTCGGCAGCCAGCCGTGAGTGCAGGGCTGCGCTTGCGGCAGTTTTTGTGCCTGTTATTTGTTCAGCTGTGCTGACGTGAGCTTCCCCAGCTTCCCCAGCTTCCCCAGCTTCCCCCCCCCCCCAAACCCCAGAATAAACGCCCTTATCGCGAACGCACTCCGAAGAGATGAGACGCATCAACTGTCGTTATTACAGCGTCAGTGTGTCATATACTGAAGGTATTGTGCCAATAAAAGGGCCGAGTTAGAGTGGTTTCACTATTCTGAAAGGCTTTCGTTTGGTGTCTTTCAGTAATTAAAGACATCACAGAAATACAGATTTTCCATTCCTTCGCCCAAGCTGGAAAAGGTTGCAAATGTAACTAAGCTGATACAGCTGACATCCGAATTCATCACCAGGCTGGCCACAGCACGCAGCGGCGGGCGACGAAGGCGAATTTACCTCGCTGCCGGAATAGCCCAGCCACACGAGGAGACACTATGCGTAAGAATACCAAGCTGTCCATTTGCATTGCAGCTGCTGCAATCAACACCGCGGGCTTTGTGAGCGCGGTACAAGCAGAGGACATCATTCTGCATAACGGCAAAGTCGCTGTCTCCGGAGAAGAGGGAGCTTACAATTTCGCCGAAGCCGTGGCCATCGCCGATGGCCGTATTGAAGCGGTCGGTAAGAGCAAGACGTTGTTGGAAGATGCGGAGGATTCGGCCCGGATTATTGATTTGCAGGGTCGTACCGTTATTCCAGGCCTGAACGACTCCCACACCCACGCCGTGCGCGGCGGACGTTTCTACAACCTGGAACTGCGCTGGGATGGCGTAGGCAGTTTGGAGAAGGCCGTTTCCATGGTTAGTGAACAAGCCGAGCGTACACCAGAGGGTGAATGGGTAAGGGTGATCGGCGGTTGGTCACCGTACCAGTTCGAAGAAGACCGCATGCCGACTCCGGCCGAGTTAACCAAAGCAGCACCCGATACGCCGGTATTTGTACTTTACCTCTACAGTCGGGGCTTTTTAAACGCGGCTGCCGTTAAAAAGCTAGGCATCACCGAAAACACCCAGGCACCCACGGGTGGGCGCTATGAGTTGACAGACGACGGCGGCGCCATCCTGTGGGCTGAGCCTAACCCTACAATCCTGTATCAGACCATTGGTGCCTTGCCGGGCCTGTCGGAAGAGAATCAGGTCAACTCGACCAAACATTTTTACAGCGAGCTTAACCGCTTCGGCCTGACCAGCGTGATTGACGCCGGTGGCGGCGGGCATATTTTCCCGGATGATTACTCAGGTACTCAAACGTTATCGGAGCAGGGCGCTATGCCGCTTCGTGTGTCCTATTACCTGTTTCCGCAAAGCCCGGAAAAAGAATTGGCCACCTTCCGCTATTGGACCCGAAACTTCGAACAAGGCGAAAACCACGCCCACATCCATGGCGGCTATGAGCTTCAGGGCGGCGGTGAATTCCTCACCTGGAATGCCGGCGATTTCGAGAACTTCACGGCTGAACGGCCAGAGATTCTGAGCAAGCCTTACATGCGCCAGGAGCTGTACGAGGTTACCGACTATCTGGCCGAGCGCGAATGGCCCATACGCATTCACGCCACCTATGATCAGAGCGTAACCAAGATTCTGGATATCTGGGAAAAGGTCGATGCGGAGCACTCGTTTGATAACCTGCGCTGCATTCTCGACCACGTAGAAACCATCAGCGACAGCAACATCGAGCGCGTCAAGGCGTTGGGCTGTGGTATCGCGGTTCAGAGCCGCATGGCCTTCGCCGGTGAATCGTTTGTAGAAAGGTATGGCAAAGACTCTGCCGCGACCGCACCGCCACTTCGCAAGCTTGCCGAGAATGGTATTCCGGTGGGGCTGGGCAGCGATGGCACCCGTGTGGCCACCTACAACCCCTGGATGACCCTGTATTGGGCGGTTACCGGTAAAACGGCAGGTGGCACAGAGCTGTACGGGCCTGATAACCGGTTGTCCCGCGATCAGGCTCTGCGCCTGCACACCGAGGGCAGCGCCTGGTTCTCAGGTGAGCAAGATGTAAAAGGCCGAATCGAACCAGGCCAGTATGCAGATTTGGCGGTTCTGAGCGCGGACTATTTTGAAGTGCCGGGCGAGCAACTGAGGGACATCGAATCGGTTCTCACGCTGGTGGACGGCAAGATCGTTTACGGAGCAGAAGAGTACGCAGAGCTGGCGCCTGAATTGCCAGCAATTCAGCCACAGTGGTCGCCTGTTGTGCGGTTTAAAGGCTATCAGAGCCACTAACCGGCATTCGTACAATCCTTAAAACTGTGTACCCATCGGTGGTGGCTCCGGCTCTAAAGGGACCACCTCCGACCTTACCAACCCGAACACAGTGTAGGAGGGGACATATGGCCTAAAAACCGGAATCACTTCTTTGCCGGCTTATGACGAGGCTGGCCGTTCGCACAACAATTCAACCTTTTAAGGGCTCCACAATGAAAAGCATCAAACAGCTTGGAAAAAGTTTTCTCGCGTTTGCAGCAGGCGCTGCAATGCTCATGCAACCCATCGCTCTACCTACTCTGGCCCAGGCACAGGAAGCCAATGATCTTCACCTGAAAGGTCTTTCCCACAAGCCGTCCGAGGCCGCTAACGCAGCGCTCCTCGATCCCAATGACGCCGTCTTCCTGTTTCTTGATCACCAAACGGGCCTGTTTCAGACAGTGAACGACATCCCTGTTAGCGAATTGCGCTCCAATACGGTAGCTCTTGCAAAGATCGCCGAGCAGGCTGGTATTCCAATCATCTACACGGCATCAGAGCCCGACGGCCCCAATGGCCCGATCATGGAAGAACTGCCCGAAGCCATGCCGAGTGCGCAGTATGTCCCGCGTCAAGGCGAAGTCAGCTCTTGGGATAATGCCGATTTCGTGGAAGCCGTTAAAGAGACCGGCAAGAAAACGCTGGTAATTTCAGGTGTTTGGACCAGTGTATGTGTTGCTTTCCCGGCACTGCAGGCAAAAGCCGAAGGCTACAAGGTTTATGCAGTAATGGATGCCTCGGGTGACGTCAGCAAGATGGCTTCTGATGCCGCTCGTGAGCGTATGTCGGCTGCCGGAATTATTCCTGTTACCACCAACACCATCCTGAGTGAAACGCACCGCACCTGGAACCGTCCAGACGCTGCGAAATGGGGCGGTCTCTATTCCGAGTTGGTACCAGAGTACCGTGCTGCAGTTGAAAGCTACACCCGGGCTCAGAAAGCGGC
>JBQCZX010000209.1:0-5656 GCA_052089485.1 Marinobacter sp.
TTTTATACAGGGTAACTTTGGTAATGGCAGGTATGGACGAGCAGTACAATCCCCGTGACGTAGAACACAATGCGCGCACCTTCTGGGAAGAAAACAAAACCTTTGAAGTCAGGGAAGAGCCGGGTAAACCGAAATACTACTGCCTCTCCATGTTCCCCTACCCAAGCGGCAAATTGCACATGGGGCATGTTCGCAACTACACCATTGGCGATGTGATCTCCCGCTATCAGCGCATGCTGGGTAAGAACGTAATGCAGCCCATGGGCTGGGATGCGTTTGGCCTGCCCGCCGAGAACGCCGCCATTGCCAACAAAAGTGCGCCAGCAAAGTGGACTTACTCCAACATCGAATATATGAAAAACCAGCTCAAACAGCTGGGTTTTGGCTACGACTGGAACCGTGAGCTGGCTACCTGCAAGCCGGATTACTATCGCTGGGAACAATGGTTCTTCGCCCGCCTTTATGAGAAAGGCCTGGTGTACAAAAAGATGGCCACCGTTAATTGGGACCCGGTCGATCAAACTGTTCTGGCCAACGAGCAGGTTGTTGATGGCCGCGGCTGGCGCTCCGGTGCGCTGGTTGAGCAGAAAAAGATTCCCCAGTGGTTCATTCGCATCACCGATTACGCCGAAGAACTGCTGCACGATATGGACGGTCTGGACGGCTGGCCCGAACAGGTCAAAACCATGCAACGCAACTGGATCGGTAAATCCGTGGGTACGGAACTGACCTTCCCACTGAAAGACAGCGACGATGGCCTCACGGTTTACACCACCCGCCCAGACACCCTAATGGGCGTGAGCTATATGGCGGTGGCCGCAGAGCATCCGCTGGCGAAAGCGGCCGCTGAGCGCCATAAAGACGTTGAAGCCTTCGTTGAGGAATGCCGTAACAGCAAGGTGGCCGAAGCTGAAATGGCCACCATGGAAAAGAAAGGCGTGGATACGGGATTCATGGCCATCAACCCGCTCAACCAGGAAGAAATTCCGGTTTGGGTCGCCAACTTTGTGCTCACAGATTACGGCACCGGCGCCTTGATGGCTGTTCCGGGCCACGATGAGCGCGACCACGAATTTGCAGTTAAGTACCGTTTACGCGTTAAACAAGTTATTGTCACCAGCGATGGTCGCGAAATTGATGTGCAGGAAGAGGCATTTTCCGGAAAAGGCGTTCTGGTTTCCTCCGGCAAATACAGCGGCCTGACCAGCGACGAAGCCTTTGAAGCCATTGCCGATCACCTGGAAGAGAGCGGCATCGGCAAGCGCACCGTCAACTATCGCCTCCGCGATTGGGGTGTATCTCGCCAACGGTACTGGGGCGCGCCGATTCCCATGATGACCATGGAAGACGGCACCCAACGGCCAGTGCCGGATGACCAACTACCGGTACGCTTGCCAGAAGACGTTGAGATGGACGGTGTTCAATCGCCTCTTAAGGCCGATCCAGAATGGGCTAAAACCTCTTTTGAGGGCCAGCCAGCCACTCTGGAAACTGACACTTTCGATACGTTCATGGAGTCGTCTTGGTACTATGCCCGCTTCTGCAGCCCGAATTACGACCAAGGCATGCTCGACCCAGCGGCAGCAAACTACTGGCTACCAGTAGACCAGTATATCGGCGGCATTGAGCACGCCATTTTGCACCTGCTGTACGCCCGCTTTTTCCATAAGTTGCTGCGTGATGTTGGCTTGGTAGACAGCCCAGAGCCGTTCAAGCAGCTTCTGACCCAGGGCATGGTGCTGGCAGATACTTACTACCGCGAAGACGACAAAGGTGGAAAGATTTGGATTGCCCCGGCGGATGTGGCCGTCGAACGGGACGACAAAGGCCACGTGATTGGCGCGACTCTTAAGGAAGATGGCCAGCCGGTTATTGCCGGCGGCGTCACCAAGATGTCGAAGTCGAAAAACAACGGCATAGACCCGCAGTCGATCATTGATGCCCATGGTGCCGATACCGTGCGCCTGTTCATGATGTTTGCTGCTCCACCAGAGCAGTCCCTGGAGTGGTCGGACAGCGCTGTGGAAGGCGCCCACCGTTTCCTTAAGCGTTTGTGGCGCCTAGTGAGCGAACAGGTTGCAGGCGGCGCTGCACCGGCACTTGAGGTGGCCGCGCTAAACGACAAGCAAAAAGACCTTCGCCGTAAAACTCACGAAACCATTACCAAGGTGAGCGACGATGTCAGCCGCCGCCTCACCTTCAACACGGCTATCGCTGCTGTGATGGAGCTACTGAACGAGGTCAGCAAACTCAATGGCAACGAGCCACAAACCCGCGCGGCCCGCCAGGAAGCATTGGAAACGGCGGTATTGATGCTATCGCCGATTGTGCCTCACATCTGCCACACACTTTGGCAGGACCTGGGCCACACAGACCCGATTGTAGACGCAACCTGGCCGGTAGCCGATGAGACCGCTATGGTTCGCAGCCAGATTCAGGTGGTTCTGCAAGTGAACGGCAAAGTACGCGCCAAGGTGGACGTTCCGGCTGACATCAGCAAAGCCGACCTGGAAGCCCTGGCTCTGGAGAACGAAAACATTGTGCGCTTCACAGAAGGCACCACAGTTCGCAAGGTGATCGTAGTACCCGGCAAACTGGTAAACGTGGTGGCCAACTGATATGCGCTCCCGCACCCCCCACCAGAGCCCAGCCCAGATGATCGCTGTTAGCGCAATGGTAATCAGTCTGGGGGCCTGTGGTTTTCAACTACGGGGTGCACCACCGGTTTCTTCAGTTCTGGAACCTCTAAATCTCGCTTGCGACGCCCCTGTGCCCGCAACCCTGTGCAATTCCGTTCGCGAACAACTTGAGCTAGGCGGTGTAGAGCTGGCCACTGGTGAGGACGCAAACTATCACCTTAAAATCAGTAACTTTGAGCGGGATCGTCGGGCCTCGGCAATTACCGTTCAGGCGGCGGCTGCCGAGTACACACTTCGACACTCCGTGGATCTTGAGCTGATCAGTGCCGACGATGTGCCGATTATCCCCAGCACAAGCCTCACAAGCTCTGAGAGCTACAGATACGACGAGACCAATGTGCTTGCCAAGCAGCGGGAAGAAGCAAACCTTCAGCAGCAGCTGAGCGACCGCCTGGCCCAGCAAATTATCTTTCGTTTGGTGCCCATTACACCGGAACGGCTGCAGGACATCCGGGATAAACACCAGAAGGCCAGCAACCCGAACGACGCGCAACCCACCCAGCCATGAAGACGAACCCCGGCCAACTTCCGCAGCTTCTCCGTAAAGGCCTAGCGCCAGTATATCTGGTATCCGGGGATGAGCCGCTTCTGGTGCAGGAATGCTGTGATCAGATCAGGGTGGTAGCCAAAAAAGCGGGCTTTCACGACCGCCTCACCTTCCACGCAGACCAGCAGCTGGATTGGAATGCGGTCGCCGAAGAGTTCAGTGCTATGTCTTTGTTCTCTGATCGGCGCCGGATTGAAATCCGCCTGCCCACGGGAAAATTGGGCGATGGCCGCGCCGTTCTGGAACGGGTTCTTCAGCAGCCTCCCGAAGACATTATTGTTCTGCTTACCAGCGCTCGCTTAGATGCCGCCGAAACCCGGCGTAAATGGTACAAAGAACTGCAATCCAAAGGCGTTCATGTGCCAGTGTGGCCGGTAGATGCAGACAAGTTTCCGGGCTGGCTTCAGCAGCGGGCGAGTAATCAAGGCCTGAGCCTGACCCGTGGTGCCCTGACCATGCTGGCCGAGCGGCTTGAGGGCAACCTACTTGCCGCAAGCCAAGAGCTGGATCGCTTATCCCTGTTTTCCAACGGCACCACCATCGATGAAGAGGCCATTGAGCAAGCCGTTCAAGACAGCTCTCGCTTCAATGGTTTTGAGCTGGTCACGGAACTCATTAGTGGCCGCGCAGCCCACGCTGGAAAATTGATTGGAGTGCTGCAGCAAGAAGGTGAAAATTCTCTCGGGCTTTTGGCGGTATTAACTCGGGACCTGAACCTGTTGCTCGAGCTGAAATCTGGCAGCAATAAAAACGAAAACCCGTCCGCATTTTTCAAAAAACGCGGCGTATTTCAGCCCCAACGAGCCAAGGCACTGGAGCAAGCTGCCCGTAGACTGAACCCAATGCAGTTACAGCAGGCCATCAACCTTTGCAGCCAGGTTGATCGGGCGGCAAAAGGCTTTGACGAGCTGTCCCCTTGGCATTATCTGCGGGACATGTCCGCCCTGTTATCAGCCCAGCGCTAAGCTAACTGGAACTTAGAGCAAACACTAAAAAAGCAGGCCCGAAGGCCTGCTTTTTTGTTTACAAATACTGCGGAAGAATCAGAATTCGTCTGCAGTCAAAGCCATCATTGAATCACTGCCACTGCGAATACCTTCCGCCAACGAAACCGTTTTCGGCAACATGCGATCGTAGTAGAAGCGCGCGGTTTTCAGCTTGCCACTGTAGAAACCAGATGTATCATCGCCAGCCTTGGATGCCGCCGCTTTCACAATACGCGCCCACATGTAAGCCAGCGCTGTCAGCCCGAACAAATCCAAATAGTCTACTGAGGCCGCGCCAATGGCATTCGGATCCTCAGACGCCTGCTTGATGACATGCTCGGTGACGTCTGACAAACGTTCGAATGCCGCAGCAAGTGGCTCCAGATAAGGACGCAGGTTCTCGTCACTGCTGTTTTCCTCGATAAAGCTCGCCACATCTTCGGCAAACAGTTCGAACAGTTTGCCTTGGCTACCAACCACCTTACGGCCCATCAGATCCAGCGCCTGGATACCGTTGGTGCCTTCGTAGATCTGGGTAATACGGCAATCACGTACCAATTGCTCTTGACCCCATTCACGGACGAACCCGTGGCCGCCGAGCACTTGTTGGCCCATGATGCAGGCGTCCAGACCACGGTCGGTGAGGAACGCCTTGGCAACGGGAGTTAGCAGAGCAACCATGCCTTCTGCGTGCTTGCGACGATCTTCTTCAGCGGCATCTGCGTATTTGGCAATATCCAGCCATTGGGCCACGTAGGTGGAGAAGGCACGGCCACCTTCAACATAGCCCTTCATGGTTAGCAGCATACGACGCACATCTGGGTGTACCAGAATTGGGTCTGCCGCCTTCTCAGGCTGCTGTGCTCCAGTAGGTGCACGACTCTGGATGCGATCCATGGCGTATTCCCGTGCGCTCTGCAGAGATGCCGCCGCCGCGCCTATACCCTGGATGCCCACACCGAGGCGCTCGTAGTTCATCATGGTGAACATGGCATTCAGGCCTTTGTTCTCGTCACCCACAAGCCAGCCTTTGGCATCATCAAAGTTCATCACGCAGGTTGCGGACCCTTTGATGCCCATCTTTTTCTCGATGGAACCACAGCTGAGGCTGTTGCGCTCACCCAGAGAACCATCGTCGTTCACCATAAACTTGGGAACCAGCAACAGGGAAATACCCTTGGGGCCTTTTGGCGCGCCCGGTAACTTGGCCAACACCAGGTGAATAATATTTTCCGCCATGTCGTGCTCGCCCCAAGTGATAAAAATCTTGGTGCCACTGACGTTAAACGAGCCGTCGTCATTGGGCTCGGCTTTGGTACGAATAATGCCCAGGTCGGTTCCCGCATGGGGCTCCGTCAAATCCATAGCGCCGGACCAAACGCCCGAGTACATGTTGGGCAGGTACTTTTCTTTCAGTTCCTGGC
>JBQCZX010000210.1:0-5611 GCA_052089485.1 Marinobacter sp.
GATACCAGAAGTTGGCACGCTCTTTGGCTTCCTGCTCATGGCCTTCATGCAGCAACAGCATGGCCTCAATGTAGGCCAGCGTAGGAGAATCGGGCAGCGCCTGCTGGGCTTTAACAAAGGCGCCGCGGGCGCTATCCAAGTCGTCGTTATCCAGGTGCATCAAACACAACCGCTCAAGGGCAACGCCGCGCAGAAACAGCGGCCCACGCTCCATCACATCATCAAGTAGGTCGGCGCGTTTACGGCTAAAGCCGCGCTCTTGATAAATATCCAGCAGGAGTTCAAAGGCGGGCTCAGCCTGCTCGGGCAGCCGAGACCAGTCGCTGCCATCGAACAGCGATTCGAGGATTTGCATAGCACGACCCGTCTGGCCACTTTCAGCGGCGATCAACCCGGCTTCCAGCAGCGCTTGAGCCGGTGCTTGCTGGCTAACCAACGCGGCTTTCAGGGCGGCACCCTTCCATTCGCGCAGCGAGAGCATCCACATCATTTGTTCGGGGATGTCGGTAGGAAACTCGACCTGATAACAGCACCGCTTAAATTTGCGCCCGGAGTCGCACCAGCATGGTTCGTTCCGCCCTGGCGTGGCGAGGGGCTCGCAGGCAAAATCGAGCCGTTCCAGCGGCGTTTGCGACCACAGTACTGGCGCCAGCGCCTGGGCCATGGCTACATCGCCCTCAAAGGCGTCCGCACCTTTGGCGCGCACCCAGGTCATGAAATCCGGATAGTGTTCTTGCTGCCTGATTGCCGAGAGTGCCCCGGAGGCAAATCCCAGCAGCTGATCGACCCATACCGCCAGCATTGCCGTCTCCACTGTTCAAAAGCGGCATAGTTTATCACGAAGGCTAACATCGCCGCAGCGACAACGCGTCTGCTACCATAGATTGGATTCAGTCGAGGGAAACATTCTTGATTCTTTATATTGCAGAAAAACCGAGTGTCGGGCGCGCAGTTGCAGATGTGCTTCCCAAACCTCATCAGAAAGGTGATGGGTTTATCAGGGTGGCTAATGGCGATGTTGTAACCTGGTGTATTGGTCACCTACTGGAGCAGGCTGAGCCAGACGCTTATGACCCTGAGTACAAAAAGTGGAAAAAAGAGCACCTGCCAATTATTCCGGTCGAATGGAAGCATCAAGTCAAAAGCCAAACCCGTTCACAATTTAATGCTGTCAAAAAATTAATCAAAGAAGCTGACCAACTGGTCAATATGGGTGACCCTGATCGCGTCGGTCAGATCCTGGTCGATGAAGTGATCAATTATTCAGGCGTTAATAAAGCAAAACGCGAAGCCACATTGCGCTGTCTCGTCAACGATATGAACCCTGCTGCCATCAAGAAGGCGTTGAATGATCTTCGCAAGAATACTGACTTCATACCGTTAGCAACATCAGCCCTGGCAAGGGCAAGGGCCGATTGGCTCTATGGTATTAATATGACTCGCCTTTGCACCCTTCTTGGCCAAAGCGCTGGGTATAACGGCGTTTTGTCGATTGGCCGAGTGCAGACGCCTGTATTGGGCTTGGTCGTTCACCGAGACCAAGAAATCGAAAACTTTATAACCAAGCCATTTTATGAGGTCTTCATAACGCTTCAGACAGTGGCCGGTGAGTCTTTTACAGCAAAATGGAAGCCGAGTACTGCTTGCGAGCCTTACATGGACGAGGAAGGCCGTGTGCTTTCACGAAAGCTTGCCGAAGTCGTTCTTCAAAGGGTAGTCGGACATGCAGGCAACGTCATCGCAGTTAAACGCGACAAGAAAAAACAGCCTGCTCCCCTGCCCTATAGCCTTTCCTCGCTGCAAATTGATGCATCAAAGCGCTTCAATCTAAACGCCCAGAAGACTCTGGACATATGCCAACAGTTATATGAACGTCATAAGCTGATCACCTACCCGCGGTCAGACTGTCGGTATCTGCCTAAAGGCCATTACGCTGAACGCCAAACAGTGGCTCAGTCGATAGCCAAAACATCGGCGGCGCTTTCCGACAGCGTTCGAAAAGCTGACCTCGACCTGAAGAGTAAGGCGTGGAACGATGCCAAGGTAGGTGCGCACCACGCAATTATACCAACGTCCAGAGCAGTGCCTGATGATCGCTTATCTCAGGATGAGAAGAATATCTACGAGCTAGTTGCCCGCCAGTACTTGATGCAGTTTTACCCACCGTTTGAGTACGCAGAGCACCAGATTGACAGCGAGGTGGAAGGTGGATTGTTCGTTGCCAAACAGAAGTCAGTCATTTCTGACGGCTGGAAAGCACTACTACCACCACAAAAAACATCGAAGCAAGACGCAGAGTTTTCGTCAGCGACTCTTCCCAACGTGACGTCAGGAGACCCTGTTACCTGTATCGACGGCAAAATGGACGAGAAGCAAACCAGCCCTCCGAAACGCTTCACAGATGCAACATTACTCTCTGCCATGACGGGAATAGCGAGGTACGTATCAGACCCTGAAATTAAAAAAGTGCTCAGGGATACGGACGGACTAGGTACGGAAGCCACCCGTGCAGGGATCATCGAGTTATTGTTCAAACGGCAATTTCTGACAAAGAAAGGTAAGGAGATCCACTCCACAGAGGCAGGAAAGCACCTTGTTAACAGTCTGCCTAAACGGATGGTTGTTCCTGATATGACCGCACATTGGGAGTCTCAGCTTGAAGCCATCAGCGAGAAGCGGATGCGTTACGGGCAGTTTATGCAGCCCCTCACTGATGGCCTGAAAGCGCTAATTGCTGAAGTAGAAGTCGGTGATTTTTCGGCTCTACGTGGAATGGGCAAGAAGCCGATGCGAAAAAGAAAAACAGCTAGAAAAAAGTAGCACGGCACTAACTGCATAACGCGGTTATTTCAATGTTTAGATGGTTGGCGTCCTGTGTGCAACACAAGGACGCCTGGAGCAATATTAACTCTTGCTCAAACACTCTGCTCGTAAAGGCCACGCTTTTCAAAAACGTCGGCAAATCGGTAATCCAATCCGCCGTCGTCAGTGCCCAGAATCATATTGAAAATGACACGACTCAGTGAGGACTGCGGAAGGTTGTAATTCCTATGGTACGGCTTTACATCCCATTCGTTGGCCAAAGCACTTTCCATACTCCGCGTGATGTTCCCTACGACCGAATTAGCTGCCTGCCGCTTGCTGATAGGGCTACGCATGTAATAAGCAGCTGCGTCCTTGGTGTTAGTTTTGGGGGAAGGTCACAATCTTGATATACAAGATTTCAATATAACGGTATAAAATTGAGTTAAACAACATGCTTACTGCTTAGATTGCACGCCTGGCACTGCCAGTACCCATTCCCGAATAGCCAGAATTGTTGGATCGTTCCGGCGGTTCTCCGGATAGACCAGAAAAAAGGCGCGATCATTTAGTTCGGGACCAAAGGGTTGCACTAGGCGTCCTTCGGCCAACTCATCCTCTATCAGTTGACGACTCATCAGCATCACACCCTGACCACCAACGGCCGCTGAGATAGCGTGGCTTTCATCAGAAAAAGCCAGCCCGGCGCCAATACTCAACCCCGGTATCTGCGCTACTTTTTGATAGCCAACCCAATCCATTGGCGAGATTAATATGCCCTGAGGACGAAAGTGAATCAGCGGATACTTCGTGAAATCTCCGTCAACGTGCTGAACAAGTTGAGGGCTGCAGGTTGGGATCAAAGTGGTATCAAACAACTTCTCAGCGACTAACCCTGGCCAGCGTCCATCACCATGGCGAATGGCGAGATCGGCAGTAGCCCCATCCAGTGCAACAGGTTCATGGGAGGCATGAATGCGCAGGTCAATGTCTGGATGGGAGTCACGTAGCAAGCAAACCCAAGGCAGCAGCCAGCGTACTGCCACAACAGGGGTGGTCGTCAGGGTAATGCCCCGGCGTTCCGGCATGGCACTCAGACGCTCGATGGTATGACTAATATTGTCGAACGAGGCTTCCAACACCTGCTGAAGCTCCCGCCCACGCGGAGTAAGTTCAAGTTGCCTGGGCTTGCGCACAAACAGCGCAATGCCTAGCGCCTCCTCAAGCCCACGAATTTGGTGGCTAATCGCGGTAGGGGTAACCGAGAGCTCTAGTGCCGCCTGCTTGGCACTTTCATGGCGGGCAGCCGCTTCAAAGGCACGAAGTGCCGAAAGTGAGGGTAATCGTCGATTGCTCATGAATGAGTTTTACTCATCTATTACAGGAAGAAAAAATCGTTTGTTTGGGCCATTAAGCAGGGCCTACGCTAAGCCCGTTGTTAATCATAGATGAGTTAATCTCAAAACTGGAGTTTCCGATGTCTCATATTCTGCACATTAACGCTAGCGCTCGCCCCGGTATTGCGGGAACCGACAATCACGGCTCCCACAGCCGCCATCTGACCCACCACTTCACCGGCCAGTGGCAAGCACGGCGTCCTCAAGACACGGTCACTTATCGAGATATAGGTCAACACCCGCCCTCATTTCTCAACCACGACTGGATTGCATCAGCGTTTAAGCCGGAAGCACAACGAGAAGAGTGGATGAAAGACGCCCTGGCGGAAAGTGACCAATTGATTGATGAACTGATTGCCGCGGACGTGGTGGTGATCGGTACGCCGCTCTACAACTTCGGCATGCCTGCCGCCCTCAAAGCGTGGATCGACCAGATAGTTCGCCCCGGACGAACAGTGGAGTTCGATGACACCAACCCGATAGACCCTTACATACCCAAGCTCACAGACCGAGAAAGGCATGCCGTTGTGCTCACGGCTAGAGGCGGCGTGAATATGGCACCAGGTGAAGAAATGGCCCATATGAACCACCTTGAACCACACTTGGCCACTGCGCTGGCGTTTATCGGCATCACTCGCGTTCACTACATCGCGATCGAAGGACAGGAAGTGGGCGGTGAGGTATTGGCCAAGTCGATTACTGGCGCGATACGGAAAGTCGAAACGCTCGTAAATGAGCTCCAGGTGGCGCTGAAAAGCGCGCCATCACCTCAACCGGCCTAAATGCAGTAGATGACCTTTTACCGTCAACAGGCTGTAGCATGAGGAACGGCTATCGTTACCCCAGGATATCCGCTCCTTTATGCCCATCTGGTACGCCTTGGACTAAAAGCACATCGCCCTCTGTATGCCGGGTACGCATCGGGCGGATCGCTTTATAAGCAGTCGAGTCATACCACCCTTGTGCTTGTTCCATGGAAGGAAACTCAATGACAACCATATCGCCCACCCACGCCCCCTCAAGAGGAGTGTATGGCCCACCATGCACGAGGTATTTGCCCGAGAATGGAGCGAGCGTTGCATCAATGCCTTCTAAATATTGTTTAATCTCGGGATCGAATCGGGTTTCTCGGATAAGAGCAACTGCATAGGCAGACATCATCACCTCTCCATGGGTAGCCACGCTGATTCGAATGGGAAGAGCTCCACCTTCTCATTAATCGCTCGCTTCAAGGACTCCGTTTCATCCATGGTCTTAGTAATCCCTTCTATAGCGACTCAGCCTCATTTGATACCAGAATTATCTCCGATCCAGCCATACCTGCTTGCTGGGGAATTAAGATAAATAACGCAGCCCCTATACAAACAAGCATATGAGTGCGTATTCCAGTTGCTTCAACCGAGTAGCGCCGC
>JBQCZX010000211.1:0-5572 GCA_052089485.1 Marinobacter sp.
TTGGATCAGGGGGTGTCTTACCTCGTGGGTCGGCATGGGGTCACCTGCTTGGGTCTGGGAGTGTGGATTTTGGGGTTCAATGTCTTGATCAAGTGGCGCAAGGATACCGCATCTTACAAGGTGAGTCAGGCAGGCAAACCCACCTCTGCAACGAAAAGTTGAACACGGTGGTATGGATCTTGCGGTACAACCATGAAAGACGCACAAGCGTCAGAATGTCGACCCTGAAAATACCTTCAGAAACAGTGAATCGGAGATGCTTCCGGCATGGACAAAGCGCTAGCCCTAAATAATGTCAAATCCCTGACGCAGGGCAATCTTGGCGTACCCATTATGCTGATGGGGCTGCTGGGCATGATGATTTTGCCCATGCCTGCCTTTCTGCTGGACGTATTCTTTACGTTCAACATCACGCTGTCGATTGTCATTCTGTTGGTGTGTGTGTATGCGCTGCGGCCCATGGAGTTTGCCTCTTTCCCTACGGTATTGCTGGTTGCAACCCTGTTGCGGCTGTCGCTGAACGTGGCGTCTACACGGATTGTTTTGCTGGAAGGGCACGAAGGTGGCGACGCTGCCGGTAAGGTTATCGAATCCTTTGGTGCGGTACTTATTGGTGGCAACTATGCAGTAGGTCTGGTGGTATTTGCCATTTTAATGATCATTAACTTTCTGGTGGTCACAAAGGGTGCTGGCCGAGTGTCGGAGGTCAGTGCACGTTTTACGCTCGATGCTATGCCAGGTAAGCAGATGGCGATTGATGCCGACCTGAACGCCGGTTTGGTTAACCAGGATGAAGCCAAGCACCGACGTGAAGAGATAGCGACGGAAGCCGATTTCTACGGTTCTATGGATGGTGCGTCCAAGTTTGTGAAGGGTGATGCGGTCGCCGGCCTACTGATTCTGGCTATTAATATTATTGGTGGCGTTGCCATAGGTATGCTCCAGCATGGCCTTGGTTTTGGGCTTGCTGTGGAACGCTATGCGCTGCTTACTATTGGTGACGGCTTAGTGGCCCAGATTCCGTCGCTGCTTCTTTCTACCTCTGCCGCCATTATGGTTACCCGGGTTACGTCGAGCCAGGATATGGGCGGTCAGATACTGCAACAAATGTTCACGGCACCCAGGGCATTGGCCATTGCGGCAGGTATTTTGATCCTGTTGGGTTTGATTCCGGGTATGCCCCATGTGGCTTTCCTGGGGTTGGGCAGCCTTGCCGCGGCCGCGGCCTGGTTTATTTGGAAGAAAGACCGGCAAACGGTTGAAGAGGGAGGGGTGTTCCCCGGTCGCGGCGGGGCTGGCACCCTGGCCGGCTCCGGTGGGCGCGACGCACCGTTAGCTGGCGATACCGGTGGCGACCCGGGCCGTGAGTTACCTGCGCCAGGCGAAACCCGGGAGCTGGGTTGGGACGACGTTGCAACTGTAGATATTGTTGGGCTGGAAGTTGGCTACCGGCTGATCCCGTTGGTTGATAGATCTCAGGGTGGCCAGCTGTTAAGCCGTATTAAAGGCGTGCGTAAAAAACTCTCCCAGGACATGGGTTTCTTGATGCCCTCCGTGCACATCCGCGACAACCTGGATCTTATGCCTAATGTGTATCGCATCACTCTGATGGGCGTAACCATAGCTGAGGCGGAGATACATCCGGAGCGAGAATTGGCCATCGATCCAGGCCAGGTATTCGGTAAAATAGAAGGTATAGAGGGCAAAGACCCGGCCTTTGGTCTGGATGCGAGCTGGATTGAGCCAGAAAAGAAAGATCAGGCTCAGACTCTCGGGTACACAGTGGTTGATGCCAGCACGGTTGTAGCTACGCATCTGAACCAGGTGCTGCAAAAACACGCCCACGAACTTCTGGGGCACGAAGAAGTTCAAAAGTGGTTGGATCAACTGGAAAAAGTCTCGCCCAAGCTGGCGGAAGAGCTGGTGCCAACCACCATTTCCATCAGCCTGCTGCTGAAAGTACTGCAGAATCTGCTGAAAGAAGAAGTGCCGATTCGTGATATGCGCTCCATTGCTGAGGCCATGGTGAACGTGCACCCCAAAAGCCAGGACCCAAGTTTGCTAACCACCGTAGCGCGGCAGGCGCTGCGTCGAATGATCGTTCAGAGTATTTGTGGTGGTGATCAGGAGATACCGGTTATTACTCTGGATCCAGACCTGGAACAGTTATTGCTGAAGTCTGTTCAGCAGAGTCAACAATCTGGCGGCCAGGAAGATATAGGCATGGTTCTGGAGCCAAACATGGTGGAAAAGCTGCAGCGCTCTTTGCAGGACAGTGCTCAGCGCCAGGAAATGCTTGGCAAACCTGCCATTTTGTTGGTGTCTGGCCCCTTAAGGCCGGTGCTCGCAAAATTTGCCAGTTTTGGTGTGGAGCGACTGCACGTGCTCTCTTACCAGGAAATACCGGATAACAAGCAAATTACGATCGTGGCGTCCGTGGGTCAGTAAGCCCATAGATGAAAGAACGGACAGCGCAATGACGGCGCTGCCGGTGGAGGATGCAAAATCATGAAAGTGAAACGTTTTTTCGCAAAGAGCATGGCCGAAGCACTGAAGCAAGTCAGTGAGCAGATGGGCCCGGATGCTGTCATCCTTTCTAATCGCCGGGTAGACGGTGGCGTTGAAATTGTCACCGCGTTGGATTATGACGAAAACATGGCGCGCCAAAGCTTGGGCGAGCAGGCCAGTGAAGCCACCAACGGGACCCACCTTGCCGAAATGCAGGCAGAGCGCCATCGTCGGCTGGAAGATGAGTTGAGTCGTTCTCGCTCGCGCATTCGCGAAGTACGCGAAAGCCGGGTAGAGCGTAGCCAGGGCTATCCCGGTGCGTCATTCTCTGATGTGCAAGATGCGGTTATCGACGGCTTTGATGAGCCTGCCTCCTCATCTACCAGTAGCCATGCAGACTATTCTGATGAACTTGCTCGCATGCGTTCAGAGATCAGTTCGTTGCGAGAACTCATGGGCGGCCCGCGTAATGAGCCAGCAAAAACCGGCGTTAGTGCTGTTCAGCAGCGGCTCTCAGAGCGGTTGCAAGAATTTGGCCTAAGCTCTGTGTTGGCTGGGTCGCTTTCTCGCCAATACAAGAGCGGAAAGTTGGGTGATGGTTGGAGGCAGTCTCTGAAAATGCTCGCTACGGGTGTGCGTACGCCGCGCCAGGAATGGCTGGATGAAGGTGGTGTTTATGCATTGGTTGGCCCCACGGGTTCCGGCAAGACCACCACAATTGGCAAGTTGGCCGCCCGTTATGTGCTCAAGCACGGCGCCGATTCATTGGCGCTGGTCACCACAGACCGGTATCGGGTTGCTGCACATGAGCAGCTTTTTGTATTTGGCCGCATTTTGAATGTGCCAGTTCGAGTGGTGGATGAAAGCAATACTTTGGATGACATTCTTGATGAGTTATCAGATCGTCATCTGGTGCTGATTGATACCGCCGGTCTGACCAGTTCAGATAAAGGTTACCAGGAGCAGCTGGCAGAGCTGGCACGCAGCCACCATAATGTGCGCACGCACCTGGTCGTTTCCGCAACCAGTCAGCCGCGTATTATGAAATCCGTCTGGCATTGCTATAAGATGGCTAATTTGACGGGTTGTGTGATGACCAAAATTGATGAAGCCCTTACACTGGGCGAATCTCTGGGCTTTGTTATGGAAACCGGGTTGCCTGTGGCTTACTACACAGATGGCCAGAAAATCCCCGGGGACCTGCACCATGCCGAAGCTGTGCCGCTTGTGCGCCTGGCGGTCGAGCGCCTGAAAACACTGCAACAGCAGACGGCTGCAGAAAAAATAACTGGCACTGAGCGCCCGCGCGAAACGGCTTAAAACTCTGAAGAACTGAGTTGTACCCGGCTATGAATGACATCCGGCTAAACGTGGCGAGAGATAATAAATAGTATGAAAAAAGCACATCCGGTACAGGTGATCGCCGTTTCCGGCGGCAAAGGTGGGGTTGGTAAAAGCAATATTTCAGTCAACCTTGGCATCGCTCTGGCACAGAAGGGTCGTCGTGTGGTTTTACTCGATGCTGACCTTGGTCTTGGTAACCTGGACGTGCTGCTTGGCGTTACCGCCAATTATACCCTGCAGGATGTCCTGGCTGGTAAATGCGAGCTTAGAGACGTTTTGGTTGAAGGACCTGGCGGTATCAAGATAGTTCCGGCGTCCTCTGGCACTCAGCGCATGACTCAGCTTAGCAGTATGGAGCACGCGGGGCTGATCAATGCATTTAGCGAGTTGGGTGATCAAATCGATGTGCTCATAGTGGATACCGCAGCCGGTATTTCCGAATCAGTGGTCAGCTTTTTGCGGGCCTCTCAGGAGCTACTACTGGTCGTTTGTGATGAGCCCACGTCTATTACCGACGCCTACGCCCTTATTAAATTAATGAACCGCGATTACGGCACTAACCGCTTTCGTATTCTTGCCAATCAGGTGAGTGGTGAACCGGAAGGCCGTCATTTGTTTGAAAAACTCACCCGGGTGACTGAGCGCTTTCTTGATGTGGCACTGCAATATGTGGGTATGGTGCCCTATGACGAAGCCGTGAAAAAAGCGGTTCAGCGCCAAAAGGCCGTGCTGGACGCATACCCTCGGGCTAAAGCTTCGCTTGCGATCAAAGCACTGTCTGACAAGGTCGAAAGCTGGCCGCTGCCTACATCACCCCGCGGACACCTGGAGTTTTTTGTGGAGCGGCTCGTCGAAGTCTGAAACGGATCCCGTCTAAACAAAACCGGATGCATGACATTGACGAAAAACCTGGGAATTTACCACCAGTCTGGCGTGAAAAGCCCCTCTGAACTCATCGAGGCTCACGCGCCTCTGGTCAAGAAAATTGCACTTCATCTCTTGGCGCGGCTACCGGCATCGGTGCAGCTAGACGATCTCATGCAAGCAGGCATGATCGGGCTGCTGGAAGCTGCCCAACGTTATAGCTCAACCAAGGGTGCCACCTTTGAAACCTATGCTGGTATACGCATTCGTGGCGCCATGGTGGATGAAATCCGCAGAGGCGACTGGGTTCCGCGCTCTGTTCACCGCAATGCTCGCCGGATTTCCGGCGCCATCAAGATTGTTGAAGATCGCTTGGGCCGGGAAGCCCTGGATGTTGAGGTGGCCGAAGAACTCGATATGGGGCTTGCCGAGTACCACGCAACCCTGGCCGATACCAACACCGGACGACTTTTTAGCCTTGATGAGCTCAATGAATCCGGAGAGCTGCCGATAGAAGAAACACAGGCCAGTGATAATCCGTTGGATAGTCTGTCTTCAGATGCGTTTCGAAGCAGCTTGGCTGCCGCGATTGAGCGACTTCCGGAGCGTGAAAAGCTTGTGTTGAGCCTGTATTACCAGGAAGAGCTGAACCTTAAAGAAATTGGCGCTGTGCTCGGTGTCAGTGAAAGTCGGGTTAGCCAGATCCACAGCCAGGCAGCGTTGCGGCTGAAAGGGCGGCTTTCTGAATGGCAGTCTGAAGAGCATAGCCAGGCTCGGTAAGCGTTGTAGAATCGTGCTGGTGTGTAGTATTTGGTAACCGATGCTTTACAAGCGCGATAAAGACCAGACAATAAGT
>JBQCZX010000212.1:0-5528 GCA_052089485.1 Marinobacter sp.
AGCGCGTGAAGATTTTGAAACCCAGGCTCGGGCTACGGTTATGTCGGTTCTGTCGCGCCTGGAGTTGGTAACCCGTGAAGAATTTGATGCCCAACAAGCGGTGCTAATGAAAACCCGCGAAAAGGTAGAGGCCTTGGAAAAGAAGGTTGCTGAGATGGAGAGTTCCCCAAAAGCTCAGTAAACCTGAATAATTCCCGGCAGGAAGCTGGGTTTCTTTTGGTCGATTTGTCTTGGCCCTACACTGACATTTATAAACCATGGAAGGTTGTTATGCTTGCCGTAGTCCATTCCCGCGCCAGCATTGGCGTATCTGCACCTGAGGTCACGGTTGAGGTGCACCTTTCCGGTGGTCTTCCCGCGCTTACGATTGTTGGCCTGGCTGAAACCGGCGTGCGTGAAAGCCGGGAGCGTGTAAGAAGTGCCCTGCTGAATGCGGGCTTTGAATTTCCTGCGCGGCGAATAACGATTAACCTCGCGCCTGCAGATCTGCCCAAAGAGGGTGGCCGTTTTGATCTACCCATTGCCCTCGGCATTCTTGCCGCCTCCGGGCAGATTCCTGCGGAAAGCCTTACCTCTTGCGAATTCCTCGGTGAGCTCTCACTTGATGGTGCACTGCGCCCGCTAAAGGGTGTACTGCCCGCCGTGCTAGCTGCGCGTAAAGAAGAGCGAAGCTTGCTGATACCCAATAGCAACGCCGAAGAAGCCGCCCTTGCAAGTCAGGATGACGTGTTTGCGGCAGGCCACATACTGGCAGTGTGTGAACACCTCTGTGGCCGGGCCAAGTTGGTTCCTGTGTCTCGCACTATGCCGAAAGCTGCAATGGCTGCCGGCATGCCGGATCTTGCGGATGTACGTGGACAGAGCGTTCCTCGTCGGGCATTGGAGGTGGCCGCTGCGGGCGCTCATAACCTGCTATTTTTCGGGCCGCCAGGCACGGGCAAGAGCATGTTAGCCAGCCGTCTGCCGGGAATTCTGCCAGATCTGAATGACGATCACGCCATGGAAGTGGCCAGTGTGCACTCTGTTGCAGGGCTACCCCTAAGAGAAGGTGGCTGGCGCCAGCCCCCGTTCAGATCCCCTCATCACACAGCGTCGGCCGTGGCGATGGTGGGCGGCGGTTGTCAGACACAGGTATAGTTTAGAATATGCACGAATAGATTAGACTGGTGTGACATTTTTCCTATCGGTCCACCCCATGTCACCAAAGATCAAAAACTTTCCCGCAGGAAAATGGCTAGTTCTGTTTGGCGGCCATATCCAACTTGGTACCGCGCCAGTTCCTGAGCAGGCCTACTACGTGCCTCTCGTGAGCATTTCTGAAGAAGCGCCTTCCTCGGCTCTGAAATTTATGTATGCGAAAGCAGGTTTAGGCGATCTTCCCCTCATCACGCCAGGCTCCGTGTTTCAGGATGGAGAGTGCATTGAAGTTGATCCCCACGAACGCATCACTGTGAATATGTATACCGGCAAAGAGGCAAGGAGGAATGAACGCACACTCGATCAGTTTTTAGAAGTTTTCACAGCGGATAGCGATCTTAATGGTTATTTCCAGTCACTGAGGCTGGCCGCACAAAAGCTAACAGCACTTGCAAGCGCTCCATTGGTTGGCTTTCAAACGTCAGACAAAAAAATGTGGGTCGTTGCACCTGCCGCTGAGTGGTATCGGCAAGTTTATGGCCGGTCAGACTATCTTGCTCACACATTTTTGATGCCTACCTTTGAGGACATAGAAAACCGGCTAGTCGTGATAGAGCGAACTGGTATGATCCCGAGAATCGAAATCGATCACCCGCTGCTTCCAAATGTAGATGAAGTGTTAGCTGTTGTACCGCGAACGAAAGTTCCGGATAGATGTGTCCCGCTTTACGCATCAATAAAATTAGGCGACCTGGCGCAACGCAACGCGCTTTATGCGGCTCAATCTATCCGGGCTTATGCTGCGGATGGCCGTTCCGAACCTTATTGGCTCCGCTTTGGTCATCCCTACCCAGATAACGTTATGCAAGTCACTGGCAGGGGCATCAAGGGGACGGTCACAACTACCGATAAGGACGCAAAACAGAAGACAGCACGTGTTATCTTTTTCACATCGGTCGTTCGGCACACATACCCGCCCGACCTTCTTTACTGTATTTTGGAGAGAGAGAATGATGGCAGTTCCCTGGCCAGGGTTGGCGGCGATAAGCCTCTTCCATGTGATGAATCTGAGATACGCATAATACCTAGATTTGAGGCAGTTGCAGATTGCGAGCATGAAGTCACTACTTTCACACCAGACGCCAATCCAAGGGCTGGACAAGTGGCGGCTCAATACGAAGGCGCACCTTTTGACGATACTGGCGCGCCGCCCATCATTAAACTGGAACGAACAGGACTCCCGGATCCATCACTGATTAGACGTGTTCAAAAGCATGATGTGATAATCGACTCTGGAGAGAAAACGACTAATCAAATGGAATCTGTAGTAGGCGAAGCAGGGCCTGCATCTGTTGAGCTGAAGACCAGTTTTGAGATAGAGAATGCTCATAGCCTGGCCAGTCTATTGACCACGCTGAACAGCCTTAAAGACGATGGAGAAATTCATGATTTGAGGCCCGTCAATTACTTCCCATCTGATTACTCCATTAATGGAATAATTTTACAGTATATCCCTTCGAGCTCTGGTTCTGAACGCTGGCTAGAGATGCCTGAACGTGATTTTAAAAGACTCATACTGGCAGTTCGTTTCATTTACCAGAATAGTCTCTTTTTCGCCCTAGACGCGGAACGCAAGGGGAGCGAGTCATTCAGTTTTCTACTCGCCAGATGCTCTGAAAGGCAGGCTGTTGATGATGAGACTCTCTACGCCAATGTAAAAGCGGCTGCCGAAAAGCTTCTTGAAGCCAAAGGAATCCTTGGCAATGCGGGGATAGCGGACGAATTCTTAGGCGTGCAGGTGTTAAAGCATCAAAAGGAGGTGCACCACGGTATTGCTCGTGTCCGTCGCTCATATATCTTAGGGAAAATGGATTCGCTGATTGCGGCATTTTTAAGTAAGGAGGCGAAAAGCCCATCCTAAGCCTGGCGCAGAAGCTGTTAACATAGCGTCCACTTAATTCTTAGAGGATACTTGCTATGAGCACCGAAAGCTTTGGGGCCATAATAAGTTCGGTAACAATCGAGTAACGCCGTAAGCCAGGAAGGCCTTGGTGGGAAAATGTCTGGAGCTTTATGGCGAAATTCTATTTCCAATTCTCGTGCACTTTTACCTGCTGCGAGGCCAAGTGCGAGAATTCCTCCTATGGAGGTGCCTGTGATCAGGTCAAAATAGTCACCTGCTTTTACGTTGTTTCGACCGGGTTTCTCTTCGATAATGCGTTCGATTTCAGCGAGTACGCTAATTGTAAATAGCCCTCTGGCGCCACCGCCATTAAGGCATAGTATTCGGACATCGTTATTTTTTTCAGACATAGACGGCCTTTATGTTGTTAGCTTATACATATCTGGGGATAAAACGGGGCGATTCAATGGACAAAGGCTCTGTTTGAAATTTCGGCAATTGGTACTTAATAGCAAAACTAGGCGAGGGAATCTCAGTCTTCAAGCAGTCACTGATCGGATGTCGTGCACCAACTTGATCAACGTTTCGGTGTTGGGATTATCCAGCAGGTGCGTTCGGATGGAGGTTTCATTCAGCCTCCACAAACGGGTGGGTTTGGTAAACCATTCTGCAGCCACTGTTTCATGGCCAGCAGGTGTTAAGAGCACCAGAGCTTTATGCAACCCGAGAAACAGACCGATCCGCTCGACGACTGGCGCGGGTAGTTCGAAGTTCTGATTGTTAGGAGCTTGTATCGCACATGACCAGTGATGCAGGTTCGTCGCCGTGACACCCAGCAGTGTTGCTAACTCGATGTCAGAAAGATGCCAGCTTTTAGCCTGATCGAGAAGCCATCTGAGGCCAGCGATACCGTGGCTATTGGTGATGTGAGGAAGTTGATTCATTGGCATCAGCACTCCGGAAAAGCCTGAAATCAGGCCGGCGCTCTATAGACAATCTAACCTTAACACTTGAACGAGTCCGGCTACATAGTCCACGGGCCAGATAGGATAGTTGCGGCGATGGCGTGGTGGTGATTAATTATCATAAAATCGTTTGGGCTACCGCGAGTCGACGAAATTTATGAGCCGGTCACTCAGAGGGTTGTCCGCCTTATATGCGAGTATAAGGGGCTGGGAAAAGCCGTCATCGGTAAGCGGTACAGTAATGAGCCCGTGAGCCATCGACGCGACGCTGGCAGGGAGGATCGTGATCCCAATACCCGCTTCAGCAAAGCACAGTGTACTTCCGATATCTGGCACCTCCAGAATACGATTGAGAGAAACCCCTGTTTTGTCGGCCAATGATTCCAGTTGTCGCCTCAGGAACGTTCTTTGTGTAGCCGGTTGAAGCAAAAGTCGCTCTCCAGCGAGCTCCCTGAAACTGATTGATGATCTTTCCTGTAGCCTATGGCCCGGGTTCAGAATCACAAACAGCGGCTCATTTCCTAACCTGGAAACTGATAAACCAGACAGGGCGTCTTCATTCAGGTCTGCGCGGAGAACCGCAGCATCTAGCTTGCCAGCTTTCAGCGATGCGATATGAAAGAGGGCATTCCCTTCATGCAACTCCAGATTGAGCATCGGGCGATCTGCAAGTAAATTAGCAAGGGCTGAAGTGAGGGTTTTGGAGAAGATGGCGCTTGCCGAATAACCGACCCGCAATGTGCCTACCTCGCCGTGTGCAGCTTGCCGCGCCACATTGACGCTTCGGTGGGCTGCACTGAGTATTTTCAGGCTTTCCCCAAGAAAGGCTTCGCCTGCCTTCGTGAGGTGCACGCCCCGGGTGCTTCGCTCAAAAAGTGTAACGCCCAGGGTGTCTTCCAGCTTTTTGATGCTTTGGCTCAGCGGCGGCTGGGTAATATGCAATCGTTCGGCAGCTTTCCGGAAGTTAAGCTCCTCAGCAACTGCAACGTAAGCGCCACTAAATCGACCCACTTGTCCTAATCGTACTGAGCCACTTTTTTTGAAGTCGGCAACTCAGCATTCCAGGGCAACAGTGTTTCCAGTTTTTCGAGGGTATCCGCTTCGGCAATGTGCTTCAGCACATGGTGGATGTAAGCAGAGGGTTCCAGATTATTTGCTTTGGCCGTTTCGATCAGAGAATAGCAGGTGGCACTGGCCGTCGCGCCTTGTGAGGTATCGGCGAACAGCCAGGCCTTGCGGCCAACGGCGAAGGGCCGGATGGCATTTTCAGCCAGCACGTTACTGATCTGTAGGTCGCCACGTTCACAATAACCTGTCAGGGTGTCCCACTGGTTCAGGGTATAGTCCATCGCCTTACGGGTGAGCATACCTTTCATCACCTTTGGCGCATGTTTCTCCAGCCAGACTTTGAAGGCTTTCAGCAGAGGCAGGCTCTTTTCCTGACGAACCCGATAACGCTCGGCATCGCTCAGGTCCCGGGCGGCTTTTTCAACCGCGTACAGTTTCCGGATGTGGCTCAAGGC
>JBQCZX010000213.1:0-5342 GCA_052089485.1 Marinobacter sp.
GCTGGCTAGCACGTAGGCATCTTCAAGTGCCTGACCGGCTCCAGCCCCTTGGTGCGGCACTAGCGCATGGGCGGCATCGCCAACGATCAAAACACGATCCCAATGGTAGCGGGCCAGTTCAGGCAATTCGTGCAGCGCCCAGCGCGTTGGCTTAGGGATACATTCAAGAATCGCTTGACAGGCTGGGCTCCAGCCCTCAAATACTTCTAGCATTTCCGCCTGGGTCACGGCTTGTACCCACTCGTCACCTTCGGGCAGTTTAGGGTTCGGGGTAGATCGGTCAGTAATAAAAGCGACAACGTTAATCAGCTGTGATTGTTTGACGGGGAACGTCAGAATGTGGCGGTCTTTGCCTAAATACATCTGGGGCACTAAGGCTAATCGCTTCTCGCTGTCTTTTGCCTTTAGGGCGGCTTCTAACTCGGCAGTAGGAATCATGCCGCGATAGGCGTATGTACCACTCCAAAACGGGGTTATCTCTCCATACTCATCTGGGGGCAAGATATGGCGGCGCACCGCAGACTTAATGCCGTCAAAGCCGATAATCACGTCGCCGGTAAAGTGCGTGCCGTCGTCAAAGCAGGCCGTGGCGCTATCGGCATCTTGCTTGACCTCGACACAGCGCTTGCCGAAGTGGGCGATGCCCTCTGGCAGGTTGGCGACGATGGCATCTAGAAAATCGGCTCGGTGTACCGAAGATTGGCCTACACCTGGCGCTAAACTGGCAGTTAAATAGCCATCATCATTTCCACGCCGCCATTCAAACCAAACATCCTCAAAAGGGGCTGGGGAGCCATCAGCAATACGCTGATAAGCAGCCTCTAGACCCAACAGCTGAATAGCCTTCACCGCATTAGGACCAAAGGAAACACCGGCACCAATCTCGGAGAATCGGGGGGCAGCTTCAAACAACTGAACCTCAAGCTGGCTATCGCGGGATAGCGCAACAGCGAAGGCCACACCGCCGATACCGCCGCCGACAATGCCAATCGAAAGTCGTTTCTGCTGAGTTTGCTTGGCTAGCATGTTCTCACTCCGCTCAGGGGTTTATCGTTATCATGTCGAGCGCTATGCTCTGCCCCTAACGCTATTAGGATGTCGCAGCGGTCACCACACAACCCTTTTCATTTGGCCTATAAACGGTGCTAATAACAATATGAATCAAAGAGTTGAAAATCTTATCTGCAGATGGAGTAGACTATTGTCGAATACCCAGCAGGACACATCCGGATGGTGAAGCTTGCCAATATTGACCTGAATTTACTGGTTGTTTTCGACCTGCTGTACCAAGAGCAAAACACGCAGCGGGTCGCTCTACGTATAGGTATTACGCAACCAGCGGTAAGCCATGCGTTAAAGCGTTTGCGCCTTCTATTGGTGTCAATGGCCATTTATTTTGACCCACCTTTGGCCAATAAAATTGACCCACCCATCATAGTCTAGCTTGTAACTTTCTGCTTCAGCCGATAGCTTTCTCCTCCCAACATGAAGATGTGTGAATGGTGGATGACCCGGTCAATGATCGGCACCGCTACGTTGTCGTCGTGGAAGAACTCGCCCCAGCTGGTGAAGTCCTTGTTGGTGGTCAGGATGATGGACCGATATTCGTACAGGCTGTTGATCAACTGGAACAGGTTATACCGGGCCTGCCGCGTCATGGGCAGGTAGCCCAGCTCATCGATGATCAACAGGTCGTATTTTGCCAAGGCGCTGACCCGCTTTTTCAGCTCACCCTTCATCTCGGCCAGTTCCAGTTCTTCCACCAGATCCAGAGCGTTGCGGAACAGCACTCGATAGCCCGCTTCCACGGCTTTGTAGCCAATGCCGATGGCCAGATGGGTCTTGCCTACACCCGGTGGACCGATGAACACCAGGTTGTTCCGCTCGTCGAGGAACTGGAAGTCCAGCAAGGCATTGACCTGGCGTTTGGTAATGGTGGTCTGGTGCCGGTAGTCGAAACCCTCCAGGCGTTTCTCGGTCGGGAACGCGGCCATCTTCCGGTTCCGGCGGATGCGCTTGTCCTGGCGCTGGATCAGTTCGTGTTCGGCAAGCCGGTCCGCGAAGCTGAGATAGGACATCTCGTTGGTGTCAGCCTCGGCCAGCAGGTTGGTCAGTTCGTCGGCGGCCGCGCTCAGGCGCAGACTGCGGTAACGGGACACGGTTTGCTCAAGCTGGCTCATGGGTCACCCCCTGGCCACTGGAGTGGCCAACACGGCGGTAAGCACTTAGGTCCAGCGCTTCCTTGGGTTCTGGCAGAGGTTCCGGTTTCCGTTCGCGGAGGACGGCGGCTTGGGCCGCTTCCAAGTAGCTTTGCAGCCGTGTGGCGGTCATGCCAGGACGCTCTGCCAGCGTCGTGATCAACACGGGATCCACGGGTTCGTGGCGCTTGAGCAAGTCGCGGGCAGCCACCAACTGATCCTTGTAGATCTTGGGCTCGGAGCGTTTGAGCTGCTGGCACAACTGATGCCCGATCTCATTACCGATCAGGGCGTCGATATCGGATTCCAGCTTGCTCACGCGCTGGGCATGGTCTCGGTAGTGATGAGTGTTCTTGACCACCTTACCCTTGTCGGAACACAGCGCATGGCTGGCGATGACATCGCCTGTGTTCAGGTCGCTGATGTGGAGTTGGCCGTCGGACTCCAGAACGCCCACCCGGGCCTGTTGCCAGGCCATGGGCACAGAGTACTTGTTGGCCTTCCAGGCGATCAGGCCGGTCTTGTCGGCTCGACGTGTCTCGTGGGCCAGCGGCTGCACGCAAGCTGGCGAGAGGTAGGCCTCCAGGTGTTCTCGCTCATCCCGTTTGAAGCGTTCCCGGGGTGGTTCGCCGGTGGTTCCGTGAATACGGACATTGGCTACACTCTCAACCCAGTCCTGCACGTGCTGGCGTACGTGTTCCTGATCTCGGAAGACTTCACCGTAGAGGCAATCCTGCTTGACGTACTTCACGCCGGCTTCCACCTTGCCCTTGCTCTCTGGATCGTAGCCTTCACAGGCATGGATCCGGAACCCGGCCGTGGTGGCATACTCGTGGAACCGTTGGTTGAGGGTCAGTTCCCGGTACTGTTCGTTGATCACCACCAGCTTGGTCTGATCGTAAACGCATTCTTCCGGCAGGCCACCGAAGTAACGCAGGGCTTCGTCATGGAGCTGGATAAAGGTCTGGGTATCCAGTGGGCGGAAGGCCAGGCCCACGTACATCAGCCGCGAGTAGGACAGAACGAACACCACAAAATGCAGCGTGCGTTCTTCGCCACCAATCAGCACGCCGCGCAGTTCACCGGGGTCCACCTGGCACTGAACACCCGGCACATCGTCCAGAATGGGTTCGTAGTAGCGCATCTGGGCCGAGGCTACTTCCTCCTTGAGTGCCCGCACATAACGGCGAATGGAGCGATCCGAGGCCGGTAAGTCGCCGACCTTTGCCTGAAGCTTACGGGCAATCTTGACGGCGCTGAGCTTGGGAAACCGCTTGAGCAAAGTCACCAGGTAATCCCGGTGATCGTCGAGGCGCTTGCTCCGTGAGGGATCTGCAAACTGCTCTGTGATCGCATCCACCTCCATCCGCAAATACTTGCGTACCGTGTTCCGGGATAACCCCAGTTCCTGACTGATGGCGCGGATCGACGATCCTTTACCGTTATCGTGCATTGCCTTGATCTTGTGTATCACAACCCACTCCTTCACTGACATGCCCCCGGCCATCGATAAAAGCGGGGGACAGTAGCTGGTTCTGTGGCCTGACGGCCACTCGGAGGTGGGTCAAAATTAATGGCCAGTAGTGGGTCACTTTAATTGGCCACTAACAATTGGATGACGAACTCTTCGAGCGCACCTCCCAAGGGCTCCAGCCAACGCCTCGCGCCAGCCAGCTTCATCCCGGCATTGCGGATGCGTTGACGCGGATGAACGATACGCTGAACCTGTGCGACGATTTCAACCCTGCAAAGAGTGACCGCACTTTTCATATCAACATGACCGATATCGGTGAAATAGTGTTTCTTCCGCGCCTGCTACAGCACCTCGCGCAACATGCACCGGGCGTTTCACTCAATACCGTGCGCAGCCACCATAACGACCTGAAACACGAGATGGAGAAGGGAGAAATCGACTTGGCAGTTGGGTTAATTCCGCAACTAGGAGCTGGTTTTTACCAACAGCGATTGTTTGTACAGCGCTATATTTGTCTGATGCGCTATGACCATCCACTCGCCTCGGAAGATTTTAGCCTTGAAGATTTTCGTACCACTCCCCAAGCGGTCGTGGTTGCCCAGGGCACCGGCCATAATATTGTAGAAGAGCAACTTGCCCGCGCTGAAGTTAATCGGCCTGTTAGGTTAACACTGCCGAATTTCGCCGCCGTTCCCTACATCGTCAGCAGCAGTGACCTTGTCGTGACGGTGACAAACAAACTAGCCGAAGCAACGCGAGCGCATTTCAGGCTTACTGTCCGTGAACACCCCATAGCACTCCCTGAAATCCCGATCAATCTCTTCTGGCACCGTCGCTTTCATCAAGATCCCGGCAACCGCTGGCTACGCGGGCTAATGTTCAGT
Organism: Marinobacter sp.; assembly: GCA_052089485.1. Lineage (GTDB taxonomy): Bacteria > Pseudomonadota > Gammaproteobacteria > Pseudomonadales > Oleiphilaceae > Marinobacter. The sequence continues at coordinate 4,557 of JBQCZX010000213.1, forward strand.
ATGTTTTCCGAGTAAACGTCTTCGAGACGCACCAATACTTAAAGCAATGGTTTTATTCAAAGATCTCTGCAGCCATTTGGATAAAATTATCGAGCACAGGCGAGACATTACCCGCTCGCCACGCCAGCCACAGCGGCATATCACAAGCCGTTAACTCATCTAGCTCGATAAAATCGATGCCGGGCATGGGATGGCAGCGACTGGCAGCGGGCACAATTGCCACACCCAACCCTGCCGCCACCATACTGAGAATAGTAATATTATCAGCGCCATACTGCACAACCCGGGGCTCGAATTTTAGGCGTAAAAAGTGGGCAACCACCCGATCATAATAGACCGGTGAAATGCTGCGATACCCCCACACGAATTCAGCCTCAGCAAGCTCCACTAGTTTTGTCGGCGGCGATTGCGCCCAAGACGAAGAGGTAGGCACAGCGAGTATCAGGTGATCGTGCTGCAGCAAACGTGCCTCGATACCCGACGGGGCATGATCATCGTGATAGATAATACCCACATCAAGGCTGCCCTGTTGTAGCTTCTCTAACTGGGGGCCGGAAAGGAGCGGAAAGACATCCAGCGCCACATTTGGATAGCGACCACGATAGCCGCCCATGAGTTTAGCTACTTCAGTGACCCACAAGTGCGTCACCGTCACGCCAAGGCTCAGTTTGCCCGTTTGCCCACTGCCCAACGCCAGCAAGCGTGCTTTGATATCAAAACGCTCATCAAGCAAGCGTGTGGCTTCACTATAAAGTGCTTCTCCCGCCACAGTCAGACGAACACCAC
>JBQCZX010000214.1:0-5269 GCA_052089485.1 Marinobacter sp.
GTTCATCCTCAGGCGATTGTAGACCCGTCAGCCAAGCTTGCGGATAACGTAACGATTGGCCCGTGGAGCTATATTGGCCCCAATGTTGAGATTGGCGAAGGTACCGAAATTCTTTCCCATGTGGTGGTGAAAGGGCCAACAGTGATCGGCCGGAATAACCGGATTTTCCAGTTTTGCAGCGTTGGTGAAGAGTGCCAGGATAAAAAGTACGCCGGGGAGCCAACCACGTTGGTTATTGGCGATAACAACACTATTCGTGAGAATTGCACCATTCACCGTGGCACAGTGCAGGATAGAGGTGAAACCCGAATAGGGAGCAACAACCTGCTTATGGCATACGTGCATGTGGCCCACGACTGCGTTATCGGTGACGACATCATTTTTGCCAACTGCGCAACACTCGCAGGCCACGTAAGGGTGGGCGACCACGCTATTCTAGGTGGTGGCACCATGGTTCATCAGTTCTGCCATATAGGGTCGCACAGTATGGCGGCCGGCGGCAGCATTGTGCTGAAAGATATTCCGGCTTACGTTATGGCCGCTGGTCAGTCAGCTGAGCCTCACGGTATTAACGTTGAAGGTCTCAAGCGTCGTGGCTTCGACAAAGAGGTGCTGATGACCCTGCGCCGCGCTTACAAGGTTATTTATCGCCAGGGCCTGACTTCAGAGCAGGCTGTTGAAACGCTAGAAGAAGCCTATGCCGATACGCCAGAAGTACGCGTGCTTATCGATTCCCTGCGCGGAGCTCATCGCGGCATTATCCGCTGAGCTGGCAGGAGCCTTGTTTAATGGATCTTCCCCAAACTGCGGTCGTCAGTGATCGCAGAATAACCTTTGGAATTATTGCCGGTGAGGCGTCTGGGGATATTCTCGGGGCCGGCCTGATTCGATCACTTCGCAATCGTTATCCAAAAGCGCGTTTTGTCGGTATAGGTGGGGATGAGATGATTGCCGACGGCTTACACTCACTGGTTCCCATGGAACGCTTGTCCGTTATGGGGCTGGTTGAAGTTCTAGGTCGTATCCGAGAGCTGTTCAGCATCCGCGCCCGCCTTCTGAGCTACTTTTTTGCCACACCACCAGATGTGGTCATTGGCATTGATTCCCCGGATTTCACCCTTGCTATCGAGCGGCGCTGTCGGGAAGCGGGTATACCATCCGTTCATTACGTCAGCCCTTCTGTTTGGGCCTGGCGGCAGAAACGGATCTTCAAAATTGCCAAATCCGTTGATCTAATGCTCACCCTGTTGCCGTTCGAGGCGAGGTTTTACGAAGAGCATAATGTGCCCGTCGCATTTGTAGGGCACCCCCTCGCAGATCGTATTCCTGTTGTGCCAGAAACAAGTAAAGCCCGCCAGGAGTTGGGGCTTGAAGAGGGTGTACCTTTGTTAGCTATATTGCCGGGGAGCAGAGCTGGCGAAGTTGAACGCTTAGGAACCCTGTTTTTGGAAGCAGCGCGTTGGATACAAGCCAAGCGACCGGATGTGCAGTTGGTTATACCCTGCGTGAATCGCGACCGGGAAAAGCAGGTTCGCGACCTTATCGAAGCGCTCGAAGTGAAGTTGCAGGTCACCATTGTTCGAGGGCGGTCTCGCGAGGTAATGGCCGCTTCAGACGTTGTACTGCTAGCTTCCGGCACTGCAACCCTGGAGGCCATGTTGCTGAAGAAACCCATGGTAGTGGGCTACCGGTTAAGCAACGTCAGCTACGCACTTCTTTCCCGCTTGGTGAAAGTGCCTTACGTTTCACTGCCGAACTTGCTGGCAAAGCAGCCGTTGGTTCCTGAGCTTTTGCAGGACGACGCGACACCAGAATCCCTCGGCACAGCCGTACTGGAACGTATGGAAAATCAACAGGAGCGTGATCGATTGATTGAGGCGTTCACAGCGCTTCACCACACACTGAGGCAAGATGCCGACGAAAAAGCTGCTCAAGCAATCTCGGCACTTATTGAAAAGAGAGCACACTAAATGGCCAGCGCACCATCACTGCCACCTTTCGAGTGTGCTTATCAGGGAAGGCTTCTGGCCGGCGTGGACGAAGTAGGGCGTGGGCCGCTCATCGGCGCGGTTGTAACGGCCGCAGTTATTCTGAACCCCGACCGACCCATTGCCGGGCTGGCAGACTCCAAGAAGCTTACGGAGAAAAAGCGTAACGCGCTTTACGATGAAATCATCGAGCATGCCACCGCATGGTGCCTGGGCCGCTGTGAGGCCCATGAGATTGATCAGATCAATATCTACCAAGCTACAATGATTGCCATGGAACGAGCCGTTGCTGGCCTTGGTATCGCACCTGAATACGTGCTGGTGGATGGCAACAAGTGCCCCAAGTGGCACTGGCCCTCAGAGCCGGTGGTTAAAGGTGATAGCCGAGTAGAAGCGATCAGTGCCGCATCCATCATCGCCAAAGTAACCCGAGACCGTGAGATGGAAGCGATGGCGCTGAAATACCCAGGTTATGGTCTTGCCAAGCACAAAGGTTATCCCACGCCCGTGCACATGGAAGCATTGTTCCGGCTGGGCGTAACCCCAGAGCACCGCAAATCCTTCCGTCCGGTTCAGGAAGCCATGGAGCAGGTCGGCTTCTTCAAGATGCAGGAGGCGCCTGAGACAGAAAACCTCTGCTACCCAACTGATCTATTTGAAAACAGTGATTGACAACGATCGTGTGAGTCCTTACTATACGCGCACGTTGATCGGGGTCACCCGGCAACAACCAGTTTGATGCGGGGTGGAGCAGTCTGGTAGCTCGTCGGGCTCATAACCCGAAGGTCGTAGGTTCGAATCCTGCCCCCGCTACCATATAAAAGAAAGGCAGATCAGTAACTTACTGGTCTGCCTTTTTTGCGTTTTGGCTATCGAAAAATCTCTGTGACGTATATGTGACACATGTGTGCCAAACGCGCTGGTGGTGTCACTTGGTGTGTCGGCCGAAACGACCGTAAGTCACTTTGTGGCACAAGCGTTATAGAGCTCAAAGTACGTTTAACGTTTTCGCCCGATTTCACCTTTCCCTCGCTTGCGCCATACTAAATTGGCTAATCCTGCCTGTTAGTCGTCTTGCCGAAATTCTAAAAGTTCGCCCACTTCACACTCAAAAAGTTTGCAGAGTTTATCGAGCGCATCTAGGTCGATTCGTTGTGCTGTTTCCTTATATAGCAGAGTCACCGTATTCCGGTTCAATCCCGTCTCTTTTGCTACATCCACGATTTTCATTTTGCGCTCGCCCATTAGTCGAGCTAGGTGGCAACGGATCATCAAAAGCTATCCTTAATGTATAAATGTTATCCAGAATGACAAAAAACGCTTGCAAATGTACTTTTGTTGTCTAAAATGTCATTTAGAGTGACATTCTGATACGAGGAATGTCTTTTCGCTATTTAGAATAGCGCAATAGAAGGAATGTTTCGATGGATAACTCTTATACCTATCTGACCACTGAAGAACTGGCGGGCCGCATTAAGTATGACAGTCGCACGATTCGCCAATGCCTTAAAGACACCGTATTGCTGGAGGGGCATCATTACATAAAGCCGTTTGGTCGCCGGAAAATACTTTTTCTCTGGGAAGAGGTCGAGAAAGAAATGCTAACGGGAGCTCGTGCGCATGAAGCCCTAGCTATTCCGATGGCCAGTGGGGTGGTTTGTCATGGGTAAGGTACGAACTCGCAAAGAGACCGGCAGGCTTTATTTGGACTTCATGTGCCAGGGCGTTCGCTGTCGCGAGCAAACTGCTTTGCCAGATACAGCTGCAAATCGTAAGAGGGTTGAGGCGCTGCTTCAGAAAGTCGAGGCAAAAATTCTGCTGGGGAACTTTGATTACGCAAAGCAGTTTCCGGATAGCGGTAACCTCAAAAAACTACGGTTTGGCGATTCCGGCGTGGCTGAAGCGGCAGCGGAGGATCAAACACCACTCTTCGCAGATTTCGCTGACCAATGGTTTGCAGAGTCAAAAGTCCAATGGCGCAACTCCCATACCCGCAACGTGGAGTCGATTCTTTCAAGCTCCTTGAAGCCGTCATTCATGAGCAAATGCGTAGGAGAAATCACAAAGGCAGACATCCTCGCCGCCCGTACCAAAATGGCTAAGCGTAAGGGCAGGGGAGCAAGTGGTTTGATGGCCGCTAAGACTATCAACAGCCATTTGACCATTCTGCGAATGATCCTGGCCGAAGCAGCCGAGCGGTTTGAGTTTGATAACCCTTACCGCAACATCAAGCCGCTGAAGCAACAGAAAGTTCACATCGAGCCGTTCTCACTGGCGGAAGTGGAGCGCATTTGTAAATACGTTCGGGAAGACTACCGCATCTACTACCTGTTGCGGTTCTACACCGGCCTGCGTACTGGGGAAGTTGACGGTTTGAAGTGGGAGCACGTGGATTTCGCCAGGCAAGAAATTCTCGTGCGGGAAACTCTGATCAACGGTGAGACTGAGTACACCAAAACAGACGGCTCCCAGCGTGAGGTGCCCATGTTTGGCCCAGTCTACGATGCGCTAAAAACCCAATACGAGGCAACGGGCAAGCTGAGCAAATTCGTGTTCTGTAACAACGAGGCTAAACCGCTGGACCACAACAACGTGACCAAGCGGGTTTGGTACCCACTTTTAGAAGCCCTGAAGTTGACGAAACGGCGGCCGTACCAAACCCGCCATACCGCCGCCACGTTACTGCTGGCGTCCGGCGAAAACCCTGAATGGGTCGCCAGGGTATTAGGCCACTCTTCTACCGAAATGCTGTTCAAAGTGTATTCACGCTACATCCCGAACGTCACACGCATGGACGGTTCCGCGTTCGAGCGCCTGCTGCAAGGTCGCGCCACGACCAATGGGGAGATGAACCATGAAACTGAATGATCTGCGCCCGCTTCAAAAGAAGACCTTCACGGGTGCCTATCGGCTAACCGGACGAGTCACATGCTTCGATGACGATGGTTTCCCATACTCGAAGCTGCGCCTGAGCAGCTGTACCGACGACATTATCGTGCTGGCAGCGATCAATGGGATGATCATCCCCGAGCGTTTGAGCCATATGGAGCTGGTCGTTGTGAAAGGACACGTATGTGTTGGGGTGGAGGAGAGCGCAATTCTGCTGACAGATATTCGCCGGCCTCTTAAAACCGATGTAGCTCGGCTGCCAGCCCTGCAGACTTTGCCGCGAACCTTCTGCCCACAACCGGAACACCTAGATCAGCTGATTGAAAGCGTGCGGGCATTGGAGTCTGAACATCTGCAGATGTTTATCAAACGAGTGCTGGAGCGCCAGGATC
>JBQCZX010000215.1:0-5228 GCA_052089485.1 Marinobacter sp.
CATTTAGCGGCAGCTTCCTCAGGGCTCAGCCCACCAGTTATCGAGGTCGGTACCATTTTTGGGTGTTGTTTCCGGGTGTTTCAGATAGCTCCAGTAGGCCACGCGATCTTTCGCCAGGTGCCAGTGGGGAACCACGTAAAAGCCGTTAAGCAAAACTCTATCGAGGGCACGGGTGCGTTGCACTAGCTCGTCGCGGTTTGGTGCTTGTATCACCAGACTGACTAGTTGGTCGACCACCGGGTCACTCACGCCAGCATAATTGCGGGAGCCGTTAGCGTCTACGGTAGAAGAGTCCCAGTACTCTCTCTGTTCGTTCCCAGGGGAGTCGGATTGGCCGATGCTCTGAGTGATCATGTCGTAATCGAACTCTCGCACACGTTGAACGTATTGGTTGCTGTCTACCAAGCGCACGGACACCTCAATGCCAAGCCGCGCCAGGTTGTTTTTAAAGGGCAGCACAACTCTTTCGAAGGTTTTTTGAAATAGCAGAATCTCGAATTTTAGAGGTTTGCCTGTTTCGGCGTGAACCATCTTACCGTCGCGAATCTCGTAACCGGCCGATCGCAAAAGCTCCATGGCGGTTCGCAGGTTATGCCGAAGGCCTTGCTTGCCGTCAGTGGTCGGCGCTTTGAAGGGCTTGGTGAAAATGTCTTCGTCCAACTGCCCCCGGTACTTTTCAAGAATGTTCAGTTCCCGGCCGGATGGCAGACCGGTAGAAGCCAGTTCGCTGTTCTCGAAGTAGCTCTTCGTGCGGGCATACTGGCCATAAAACAGGTTTTTATTCGTCCACTCGAAATCAAAACCGTAGGTTAGTGCCTCCCGGACGCGCGGGTCACTGAAAACTTTTTTGCGGGTGTTGAACACGAAACCTTGCATGCCAGTGGGACGGTGGTGTTCGATGGTTTCTGTAAGGATGGTGCCGTTATCGAACTTATCGCCGGTGTAGGCTGTCGCCCAATTCTTTGCGGAGGTTTCTACTCGGAAATCAAAGCTACCGGCTTTGAAGGCCTCCAGTGCTACTGTGTCGTCGGTGTAGTAGTCATAGCGAATTTCGTCGAAGTTAAACCTGCCTTTTCGAACTGCAATGTCTTTTGCCCAATAATCATCCAGCCGCTCATACACAATAGAGCGGCCAGCTTCAAAGTCGCCTATGCGGTAAGCCCCACTTCCTACGGGGGGCGTAAGGCCGTTCTTGCCAAACTCCCGATCTTCCCAGTAGTGGGCGGGCAGAATGGGTATTTGTCCAAGAATCAGCGGCAGTTCGCGGTTACTGGTCTCCTGAAAGTCAAAACGAATACGGTGGTCGTTTTCCACCGTCACCTTGCTCACATCTGCATAATAATTCCGGTAAAACGGGTGACCCTTGGTGGTGAGGGTTTCGAATGAAAACTTCACGTCTTCTGCGGTGATGGGCTCGCCATCCTGAAAACGGGCCGCTTTCCTCAGGTTGAAGACCACGTAGCTACGGTCTTCTGGTGTTTCCAGCGACTCGGCAATGAGCCCATACATGGAAAACGGCTCGTCTGCCGAGTATTCAAGTAGGGTGTCGTAGAGGTAGTTGTTAATTCCCGCTGCTGCCACGCCACGAATATCGAATGGGTTGAAGGAATCAAAGCCGTTGGCAACCACCGCCATTTTCAGGGCGCCGCCTTTGGGCGCTTCGGCGTTTATATAGTCGAAATGGCTGAACCCTTTCGGGTATTTCGGCTCTCCATGCATGGCTATGCCGTGAGCAGCCTGTGCGCCTAACCCAGAGGCTTGAGAATCAGGCGTTGAGCTGCTGGCAGCAGCAAAACCGGGGCTGGCCAGCAGGGCCACAAATGAAAAAATCGCTGTAAGGCTTGAGACTGTTCGTATTATTGTCATATGCCTCTCGTAAACCGATGATTTTTAGGGGCTGTTCCGAATGTCGACGTAGAGTAGCAGACTTTGTCCGGGTTGCAGATAACGGGAAGTGTTCAGATTGTTCCAGCTTGCGATATCTTGCACATTCACCGAAAAATGATTGGCGATGCGGGCCAAAGAGTCACCCTTCCGAACGCGGTACCCCACCTTTCGAACCATGGCTTTACCGCGGGTATTGTCGGCAGATGCGAGTGTAGGCTTAGGCTGCGACGTCTTTGACCAGATTACCAGCTTCTTGCCGGGAATAAGGGGGTCGCCGGGGGCCATACCGTTCCAGGCAGAGACTTGCCGTACCGTAACCCGATGCTCGCGGGAGATATCCCAGAAAGTGTCGCCACGTTGCACGGTGTAGCGCAGTTTATTACCGTCCCGTTTTCTGGCCTGTTTACGTTCAAGTCGCTTGGATGCGCTAAGGACATAGGCCTCGGAGCTCTTGGATGCCGATGGGATCATCAGGCGCTGGCCGATGCGGATAAGATCGCTGTTGAGGTTGTTTACTTGCAGCAGCACAGCCGGAGTGGTGGAGAATTTGCGTGAGATAGTATTCAAGCTATCGCCGGACTTAACCACATAGTTGCGCCATGAAACACGTTTGCCCTCGGGAATGTCTGCCAAGGCCGTACGGAAAGCGTCAGCGTTTTGGTGTGGTACAAGCAAGCGGTGCGGGCCTTCCGGAGAGGTTGCCCAACGGTTATAGGAAGGATTGAGCAAGTATATTTCGTCGATATCAACACCTGCAAGCTCTGCTGCCTGAGCCAGATCCAGTTGCCCACCGGTGTCGACCACATCGAAATACGGCTCGTCTTTCAGGGCAGGAAGCTCAATGCCATAGGCTTGCGGATCATCAAATACTTTCGCTAGCGCGATCAGCTTGGGCACGTAATCCCGGGTTTCTTGCGGCAGCTGCAATGACCAAAAATCTTGTGGCTTATTGCTTTTTCGGTTACGACGCATGGCGCTGGAAACTGTGCCGCCGCCGCTATTATAAGCGGCCAGGGCCAGGGTGTAATCGCCATCAAACCGGTTGGAAAGGCGATCGAGATAAGTCAGGGCCGCGTCAGTAGCCGCAATCACATCACGCCGGTCGTCGTGCCACCAGCTTTGGGTAAGGCCGAAATACTTCCCGGTTGATGGTATGAATTGCCACAGCCCAGCGGCCCGGCCATGGGAATAGGCAAAGGGGTCGAAAGCGCTTTCAACAATGGGCAGCAGTGCAAATTCTGCCGGCAGGCCACGCTTTTCGGTTTCTTTAACAATGTGGTGAAGGTATCGGCTACCGCGCTCAACTACCCGGTTGATATAGTTGGGGTGTCGCGCGTACCAGTTCAGTTGATCCTGGACGCGTTTGTTGTCCACATCATGATCAAGAACGAAGCCGGCCCGCAGCCGATCCCACATATCTGCCTGTTCAGACGTCTCATCCGCAACCTTCTGTTCGGGATTGTCGAGTTTCTCTCGAGCCTCCCGTGCTGCGGCCTTTAGTTCCGGCGATATAGCGTCATCGAGGGGCTCGTCGCGCACTGCAACGCTGTTTTCGCCGGTTTCCACGGATTCTTTTAAGCCTTCGTCGCCAGTCGCAAGAGTGACCTCATCAGAATCAAGAGGGCTTTCGGTGACTGTTTCCGCTGCTAAGTAAAGGGAACTACAGCCGCCTGCCAGGGCACCAATAAACATCAGTAGGGGCAATCGTTTGACCGACATAGGCGATTTCCGGCTCTGGTTTTTGCCGGGTTTTATGTATAAAAACCCGGCGCATTTAGTGAGTTACGAGCAAAAGGTTAAACAAGTCTATGGAGCGCTGTTCCAGCGGTCAACAGATCTCTCGTTACTGCGGTGAGAGGAAATGTTAAATGCTCAGAAATTATCTTTGCCATGCCGTATGGCCGCGAAGATATCGCTGTCAGAATCCGCTGGTAGGTTTTGCTGCGAACAGTACTGTTTCGCCACCGCCACGACTGCAGGGTCGTCCCAGCGCAAAAACGGGTTGAGCTGTTTCTCATCCTCAAGAAGTGAGGGCACAGTCGGCTCGTTGTTATCCCTGCGCTCCTTGCACTGCTGTTCAAAGGCTTCGAGTTTGCTTTCATCTGGTAGCCAGCTCCGGGCGAAACGAAGGTTGGCCAAAGTGTATTCATGGGCACAATATACGGCAGTGGCACCGGGAAGTTCCCTGAGGGACTTTAAGGACTCCATCATTTGGGCAGCGGTGCCTTCAAATAGACGGCCGCAGCCGCAGACGAAGAGTGTGTCGCCACAAAATAGGGCGGGGCGACCGGCAACTTCAACATCGGTAAAAAACGCAATATGATCCAGGGTATGTCCCGGCACACTCATAACCTGGAATGTGACATCTTCCCACACCACTTCATCGCCCGGGTGGACAAAGCTGGTGCTATCTTTAAAGGGTGAGCTGGCAGGCCCGACGACACGGCATTCAGGAGAGTCCTGAATCAAGGCTTTGATGCCGCCAACGTGATCCGGATGATGGTGGGTAACCAAAATGGTATCAAGTGTTAACCGGTGTTTGGCAAGATGATCCTGTACCGGCTTGGCCTGACCCGGATCTACGATCAGCGCTTTACCCGTGCGTGGGTCGGCAAGGCACCATATATAGTTGTCACTGAATGCCGGGATGGCAGAGATGGTGAGCATCAGATGTCCCCGTATGTGCTTGGCAAGTGTGGCTGATATGATAGAGCATTATACCCATAGCCCCAACCATCTCTGAATCTGCGATTTTCTAGCAGGTTCTTTGTTAGCCCGGGAGTAAAGACAGTGTGAAGCAAAGCCAGATTGTTGATTATCCGTCCCGGAACGAGAGTTTTGAAAACTGGTTTCAGACGCCCCTCGGACGCACGTTGCTGGCTGACCAGCGGAGCTTTCTTGATCGCAGGCTCGCGAGTCTTACAGGGGCAAGACAGCTTCAGGTGAGTGTCAGCCACCGGTTACCCCTCACCAACGGCACGGATTTCGCCCAAAAAATAATGACCACGCCTAGGTGCTTCGCCGATATACCCGACGGGGTAGTGGTGTGTGATGCGGACGAGCTGCCTTTCCCTGGGGATTCCATGGATTTGGTTGTACTTCACCATACCGCTGATTTTTCTGATTACCCTCACCAGGTTCTGCGGGAGGCCTCGCGGGTTTTGAGGGGTGATGGCACCATCGCTCTTATTGGCTTTAATCCCGTCAGCTCATGGGGTATTCGCAGACTTATCTCACGGCATCGTGCTGGCCCTTGGGGAGGACGCTTTCTTTTGCGGCGACGCATGGAGGACTGGCTGAGCTTGTTGGATTTTCAAATTGAAGATTCTGGAACTCGTTTT
>JBQCZX010000216.1:0-5159 GCA_052089485.1 Marinobacter sp.
TACGCTGTTATTGTGATGGATGGGGCTATCAGCCCACTTAAAAGAAGAGAGGTATACTTTGGAGTTTTCATCAACGTAGTTTAGACGGATATGAGTCAAACAGTCATTAGCCAGTAAGGAAACTTCCATGTATTCGAACAGAAAATTACTAGAGCAATTAGACGTTCTTTATCCCATTATTCAAGCGCCCATGGCTGGCGTAGCCACGCCTGAACTAGCGGCGGCTGTAACCAATGCCGGCGGCTTGGGTTCATTGGGGATTGGTGCCAGCACAGCCGCTCAGGCCCGGGACATGATTGAGCAGACCCAGGCTCTCACCACCGGACCATTCAACGTGAATGTGTTCTGCCACCAACCTGCACGGCGTGACACGGCGGCAGAGGCAGCCTGGGTGCAGTATCTGACGCCTTTGTTCGCGGAAGCTGGCAGTGAGCCACCGAGTTCGCTGAATGAAATCTATACCTCGTTTATTGAAGACGAAAAAACGTTGGAAATACTGCTCGAGCTGAAACCTGCTGTGGTCAGCTTTCACTTCGGTATTCCATCGACGCAATGCATCTCTGCCTTGCAGGAGGCAGGTATCTTTACCATGGCAACAGCTACGTGCCCGGCCGAAGCAGCAGCGATTGAAACGGCGGGAATTGACGCCATCGTGGCGCAGGGCATTGAAGCAGGCGGGCACAGGGGCATTTTTAACCTGAACAAAACCGATGAGCGCCTGAGCACCAAGGTGCTAGTGCGATTGCTTGCTCGCCAAACAGCACTGCCAATTATTGCAGCCGGCGGAATAATGGATGGTTACGGGATGAAAGCTGCGTTGGAATCTGGTGCGTCTGCTGTACAGATGGGCACAGCGTTTGTTCTGTGCCCGGAGTCGTCAGCAAACGATGCCTACCGGGAAATGTTGAAAAGTGAGAGAGCTTCGCAAACACGGTTAACAAAAGTGCTTTCTGGTAGACCAGCGCGGGGAATCGTCAACCGGCTGATTTCGTTCGGCGAAGAGAAAGGTAGCGTGCCGCCTGCGAACTACCCAATGGCATACGATGCGGCCAAGCACCTTAACGCGGCAGCTGCCAAGCTTGGTAACCACGAGTTTGCCGCGCACTGGGCGGGCCAGCGCGCATCGATGGCGCGGGAATTACCGGCGGCGGATTTGGTCGAGCTAATTGTGGAAGAGAGTCGCGTTCAGAACCTTGGCTAGAGCCTGCTAGTCAGGCCAGCCATTTGAGTATCTGATCGTGTACCACCTTGTTGTCGAGCAGATCTAAGTGATTCAGCTTTTCGAACACGCAACAGTCTTCCGGGCGAATGGATAGCCTTTTCAAACCATTAGAGTGATGTCCTTTGGCGCTGTCTAATCGCACCAACAGATCCCCCACCATCGTGCTGGGGAAATTCGACACGTGATTGCCAATAGCGGCGGCGATGAAATAGTGCCGTGTTCCTTCTAGCAGTGGAACCGGCTGGCGATAGTCCGGATGGAAGTCATCCTGATCTATGCCTTCCCAGTCTTCGTCCAGTAAATTGCCATGACGCAGGTCTTTGATGCCTGCGCTGGTGTGCTCGCCGAAGGCAAACGGGCTGGCGTAGCGGAATTTCTTCATAACAAAGGTCAACAGATTCCCGGCTTTCGCCAAGGCTGCACCATGGTGAGGTGATCCCAGGTAAAGGGCATTTTTCAACAACTTCGTCCAGCTCAAGTTAAATTCGCTGCCGTACCAACTGGCGCTGCGGATAACGAGCCCACCCATGCTGTGGCCAATCAAGGTTAGCTCCTCGATTTCAACCGGCCAGGCTTCAACCAACGACTGAAGTTGTTCATTCAACTCCTTGCCATTACTCGAAATATGTCGGCCTGTATTGTAATTAAGATACAGTGGAGTAAAGCCCTGCGCACGTTGCAGCTCTGTTCCAATGTCCCCTTCACTATGTCCTTTCCAATACTCATGAGAGAGGCATAAACCGTGAACCAAAACCACCATGCGTGGGCTGGCATCTGGAATCACATCGCTAACGCTTTGTGAGCCAGGCAGTACTTTTCTGCCTTGGCCATTTCTGAAATGCATGGCAATTGCCAGAGGATTGTTGCTGGCTTCCAGATGATCCCCGCACACGCCATTTAATGCAGCTGCAACCTTCACGCTTTGTGAAGAATGTGGCGATTCTTCCGTTGAGAGCCTGTCGAGCGACCGGTGTAATCTCTGCTGCAGCAAAGACGTGGACGACTGAATGATCTGGTAAGTTCGACCTTGCCGCTCCTCGGGAGGGTTCCCTGCGATGTCGCGCAACCGGTTCAGAGGGTTCACTTCTCTCGCAATCGTGCGGTGTGTTCTTTCCACAATCTGAGTAACACCGCCGGCCACATCCAGAAGCAGTTGAGCGGAACCGTGTACCGACTTCACTGATACCATTTTGCTATGCTCCAAAAAACGTTCAGAACCTGCTGATCGAACGATTAAGTCATTATCCCAGAAATTCTAACGCTCGCGCATGGCCTATTTAAAGGCATAAGAGGTCAGATCGGTAATAGTCCATTCGTACCAACGGCTATGGTACGAAGGAGTAAACGAAGCATACCTTGTCACAAGTGTTCTATTTTTGCTATATTGTTCATATGTGAACATGATAAGTTGTGAGAGGTTCATCATGACAGCTGTAGTCGAGCGTAGAAGTGCAGAAGGTGATCGCGAGGCCGAAAAAGGGCGCGTGGCCCTAAAAGGATTCTTTCGAGTAACGGAAGAGTGGGGGTGTAACGCTGAAGAGCGAGGTAAGCTCCTGGGTGGGCCGTCCAGAACAACGCTCTATAACTACTCGAAACTCAATCCAACCAAGCTCTCCAACGACACAATGGAGCGCATCAGTTACATGCTGGGTATCTACAAAGCCCTTCAGCTTTTGTATCCGACCCATGAACGAGCTAACCGAAGAATCCGTCTAAAGACCTCTGAGGTGCCGTTTTGCGGAAAATCCGCAATGGAGTTCATGACTCAGGGGTCGATGATGAACCTGGTGATGACCCGTCAGTATTTCGACGCCAAGCGGGGCTGGTGATGTTCTCCGCCCCTTCATTGCACCTTCCCAAGTGGGATACCTACCGCATTATCCCGAGCCACTACCCACCCATAGATCTTTTTGAGCGCATCTATGAGCCGGACGAATTTGAACTGGCTTTTGAGATTGAGGGCATGACGAACCCGCGGCTGCGTGACGAGGTAGGGGATATTGAGCTGGTACTACCCGACGACAGAATTAGCGGGCCTGGCAGTACACCGGTGATGGCGTCATTCACCCATATTGGTTTTGGTAGCCGCTTTTCCGACAGGAATTTTGGCGTGTATTACGCCGCCAACACGCTTGATGCGGCTATCCGGGAGACCGTATTTCACAAAGAGCGTGAAATGTCAGCTGCCAAAGAAGACTCCATAGAACTCACCATGAGAGCCTACATTGGTTCCGTGGCATTAGACATGCACGACATTCGCGGGCCAGAGTTTGCCGATCTGCATGATCCCAACGCTGATGATTACGCCTTAAGCCAAAAGTTTGCATGTCGTTGGCGCACCAATGGCTCAAACGGTCTATTGTATAACAGCGTTCGGCACCCGGGCAGTGAGTGTATAGCTGCGTTCAAACCAAAATCTGTGACAATCCCCGTGCAAGGACCGCATTTGAAATACTTCTGGGATGGCGATAAACAGCGCATTACTCACTGGGCAGAGATAGGGCTGGCTCATTCCTTGAGTGGCTGGTGAGCTCTCTTTTTATACAGCGTGCCGCTCCTTATCACTTACTGGCCACTTGATCATCGAGCAAGAGGGGCGACACTTAAAGAGTTCGCAGCTTAGAGTAGGCGTTTAAAGACGTTACTCCGCCGGTTCATCTACTGGTACCTCCCAAGTAATAGTAACGTCTTTTTTCCCCCATTCGAGAGCAGCTTGCCTGCTGGTCATCAGGATATCGATTTTATCTTTCCAGCGCTTGTTCATCTTGTCGAGAACCACATAGGTGCCAGACAGACCTTCGATTTGAACTTCTGTTCTGTGGGTTAGTCCTGCCTTGATGAGATCACGCGATACAGCAATCGCTTTCATACCGGGTTCGAGCTGGTCACCCCAGGCCGCAAGCCCCACATTGCCTTTCTTGGTCTCAGCTTCGGACAGCGTATAGGCTGAGGCCGTAACCGTGCGCGTATGTTCCTCAGCGTTGCTGCAGCCAGAAAAACTTGTCGCCAGAAGCAAGCTGGCGGCGGCAATGATTAATCGCATAAACGTCCCTTAGTGATATATTTAAAATCCAACTTCTTGTATAGCTGCTTCTGCGCAATAAAGAAAACAGCCACCTGCAACTGTCATGGCTGAATTCACATAACTGAAAATGCCCCAGGAAAATGTCCCGGGGCATTGAATCAGGCTTTACGTACCCTTCTCACACTCAGTCCGAGGAGGCCGAGAGCCATTAGACCCAGCGTTCCTGGCTCAGGCACCGAAAAGACCGGCCCTCCTGGCTCACCCGGGTCACTTGGGTCACTTGGGTCACTAGGATCGCCTGGGTTGCTGGCGCTGGAAACACCGTCAAGCCAAACGCTCCAGAATGTACCCATGTTGGCGTCGTTAGCCGGTTGATTCCAATCTTCCAGTGCTATCGGGCTTTGATCATCGTAGACAAAGCCATCATCTAGAGTGTCGCCACCAGCAAAGTTGGCGTAGGTTGCAACGGTGAAAATGTAATCACCCGCGCTCAAGGTGGCCAGAGTAAAGCCGGAATCGTAATACGTCTGGGTTGCGGGGTCGACGTTTTCGTCGTCGTCGTTTTCGGATAGGAGTTCGCCATCACCAGACCACAGCGCAGTAATCGGGTCGAAGTTTTCGCCTGACTTAAATGAATCTGTCCAAACACGAACGTTGGTGGCGTCGCTATCGAGAGTAAAATAAGTGGATACTACGTCATTATGGTATTCGATATCGCCTGTGAAGTTGAGCAGGTTAGCATTAGCCATGTTGGATGTAGCCAGAGCAATTCCGGCTACTAGTGCAGTCACCTTGTTCATCACAATCTCCTTAGAGCATATCCAAATTTGAAACTGCTACTTTGAAACTGCTACGGTCTTTTTCCCCATACCGTGCAAATTTAGCTGCATTTTTTTTGCCAGCACCCACTTA
>JBQCZX010000217.1:0-5119 GCA_052089485.1 Marinobacter sp.
GTGAAAGTAGGCAGTGCGGTTAGAAACCCGCGCCGCCTGCTGCATGGAGTGGGTCACGATCACAATGGTGTAGCTCTCGGACAGCTCAGCAATCAGCTCTTCAATTCTGGCGGTGGCGATGGGATCCAGCGCCGAACAGGGCTCATCCATCAGCACCACTTCGGGGCTAACGGCGATAGCTCTGGCAATACATAACCGCTGCTGCTGACCACCAGACATGCCGGTTGCCATGGCATCCAGACGATTCTTTACCTCATTCCAAAGGCCTGCCTTGCGCAAGCTATTTTCCACAATGTCGTCCAACTCCGACTTGCGATTAGCCAGGCCATGAATGCGCGGGCCGTAGGCAACATTATCGTAGATCGACTTGGGGAACGGGTTGGGCTTTTGGAACACCATGCCCACACGGGCACGCAGCTCCACCACATCTCGCTTGGATTCGTAGATATCTTGGCCATCTAGCTGCAGCGAGCCTTTAATCCGACAGGTCTCAATACTATCGTTCATGCGGTTCAGGCAGCGCAGAAAGGTAGATTTACCGCAGCCAGATGGCCCGATAAACGCGATCACTTCGTTGCGGGCGATATCCAGGCTGATGTTTCTGATCGCCTGAGTTTCGCCATAAAACACGTCCACATCCCGTAGTTTGAATTTGGGATCGTCCGAGAAGGGAGTGCCGACGGTTTTCCCCTCTTCAATCATGGTTTCTGCTGGATTCATACTCGTGCTCATAGGTGTTGTCTCTTTACCACCGGCGCTCAAGACGCTTACGCAGCCAGATGGCGAATGCATTCATAGTAATCAGGAAGGCGAGCAGAACCATGATGCCGGCGGAGGCCAACTCCACGAAGCCCTGCTCGGCGCTGCCGGCCCAGATGAAAATTTGTACGGGCAATACGGTGGCGGAACTGAAGAACCCCTCAGGAATTTCCACAATAAACGCCACCATGCCGATCAACAAAAGCGGTGCGGTTTCACCCAGTGCCTGGGCCATGCCGATGATAGAGCCGGTCAACATGCCGGGCATTGCCAGAGGCAGTACATGGTGCAACACCACCTGCATTTTCGACGCACCTATGCCCTCAGCAGCCTCCCGAACCGACGGCGGCACACTCTTGATCGCCGCCCGGCTTGAGATAATGATGGTGGGCAGCGTCATCAACGCCAGCACCAGACCACCCACCACGGGCACCGATCTGGGCAGACCAAACAAGCCGATAAACACCGCCAGCCCCAGCAGCCCGAAGATGATGGAGGGAACGGCAGCCAGGTTGTTGATGTTGACCTCAATAAAGTCTGTGAGCCGATTTTTGGGTGCAAACTCTTCAAGATATACAGCGGCGGATACGCCCACCGGGAAAGCAATCACCAAAGTAATCCCCATGGTCAGCACCGACCCAATCAATGCCCCAAGAATACCCGCGTTAGACGGTTCTCTTGAGTCGCCCCGGCTGAAAAACACATCGTTGAATGCGGTATCAATCACGCCGTTGCTGAGCAGCTCGTCTGTCCAGCGCTGCTGCTGTTCGGTCAGACGTATGGAGTACCCGGCATCACCCGCATGTTTTACGTAAACCGACACAGTATCGTGGGCCGGGAATTCGATCTTTTGGGTGGTGCCGAGCAGGTCCGGGTTCGCCTTCAGCAAGTCGCGCACCTGATTGCTGGCGTAACTGCCTGTCATCCGGCTGAGCTCCCGCTTATCCCCACGGCTTGTAGCCTGCGGAAAATACCCTTGCAGCGCCTGAATAATGGGCGCCTGAAAATCCGCCATGGCGATCTGATCTGGGTCCGCAGCATCGTTCAGGTACATCAGCTCCCCGTCCAAATGCACCTCAAGGGTCACGGTGGTTTTGATAAAGCCGGTATAGCCCTTACTGATAATGTCTGTGAACAGAGCCACCAGTGAAAATAAGGCAATCGCGATGGCGGCTATGCCATAGCACCGAAACCGGCGTTCTTTACGGTAGCGGCGCTTGAGCGAGCGGCGGACAAGCTCCGCCTGTGAGCTTGGGTTAGTCATATTGTTCCCTGTACTTGCGCACAACTTTCAGTGCGATCACGTTCAGCAGCAGCGTTACGATGAACAGCATCATGCCAAGTGCGAAGGCCGCCAGTGTTTTGGCGCTGTCGAATTCCTGGTCACCGGTTAACAGGCTGACAATCTGCACCGTTACGGTAGTTACCGAATCCAGCGGATTGGCGGTCAGGTTTGCGGCCAGCCCGGCAGCCATCACCACAATCATGGTTTCACCGATCGCACGGGATGCCGCCAACAAAATACCACCCATAATGCCCGGCAGCGCGGCGGGGAAAATTACGTTCTTCATGGTTTCAGACTGGGTTGCGCCCATTGCCAGCGAGCCGTCCCGCAGGGTTCGCGGAACCGCATTAATCACATCGTCAGATAGCGACGACACAAACGGAATGATCATGATGCCCATCACCAACCCTGCCGCCAGCGCGCTTTGGGAAGAAGCTTCAAGCCCTAGCTCCAAAGCCAGATCACGTATAAAAGGCGCCACCGTGAGCGCCGCAAAAAAGCCGTAAACCACAGTGGGCACGCCTGCCAGCATCTCCAGCAGTGGCTTAACCACGGCGCGAACCGGCCGGCTGGCGTATTCGGAGAGATACACTGCAGACAGCAGGCCAACTGGCACAGCGATTAACAGGGCAATAGCCGAAATCATCAGAGTGCCGGTGAACAGCGGAATAACACCAAACGCGCCTTCTGAGCCTATCTGGTCCGCACGTAGCGCCGTTTGCGGGCTCCAGCTGGTGCCAAACAAAAACTCGCTGATCGGCACCTTGCCGAAGAAGCGAAAGGTTTCAAAAATAACGGAGAAAACAATGCCAATGGTGGTAAGAATCGCCACGGCAGCACAGACAAAAAACAGCCTCTGAAGCGTACGCTCCACATTTTTACGAGCATTAATGTGCGGCGCGACCCGTGTCCATGCGAAAGCACCACCCAGAACGGAAATCAGAATCACCAATAAGGTTTTGAATTGCCTACTTTGCTCGCGCAGCTCCTGCAGTAAAGTCGCTGCGCCGGAAATTCCCTCTGAAACCATGGCTGGGCTCAGCTTACCTGCAGCCAGGTTACTGATCTGGGAAAGCGTCAGGCTGGCGTGACCTTCCGATTGCGGCGCTAACTCTTCAGGTAGTGAGGCCATCACTATGTCTTGAATAACCTTACCCTCAAAGGCGGCCCAGGCACCCAGAATGATCAGCGCCGGGATTGCACACCAAAGTGCAGCCCTGGCGGCATAGTACGCCGGCAGAGCCTTGAGATTACGAATGCCACCAAGAGGTGCTGCCACCGCACGGGAACGCATATAAGCGAACCCGTAAGCCACTGCGGCAAGCACCAGAACCAGGGGCAATAAATCAGCTGTTTGCATGGCTATTTACCTGGTTCATGACTGTCTCCTTGATTCATCGCCCCTAGTCCCTTGCTCAGCCAAGTATTAAAGTTCATTGCCAGTCATTGGCTTAAGTTCTCTGACGGCCTTAGCCGTTTCCATGCGCACGTTGCGAGGGTTCGGAATCAAACCCACATCCATCAGATAGCCGTTATCACCCCAGGCACCTTCGCTGGTGAACTCATTGGCATATTCCTGGATACCCGGAACCACACCGGCGTGGGCATTCTTGATGTAGAAAAACAGCGAGCGGGCCACCGGATACTGCTCATCGGCTATGGTGTCTGGAGTGGGCTCAACACCGTTGATGGTTGAGGCCTGAATCTCACCGCTGTTTTCCATCAAGAAGCTGTAACCGAAAATCCCCAGCGTGTCTTTGTCTTGCACCAGGCGCTGTACAATCAGATTGTCGTTTTCGCCGGCTTCCACGAACGGGCCGTCTTCGCGCATGCTGTGGCACACAGACTTGTAGCGGGATTTGTCGTCACTTTTGATCTGCGCGATAAAGTCATAGGTTTTGCAGCCCCCTTCCATGGCTATTTCCACAAAGGCATCGCGGGTACCGGAGGTTGGCGGCGGCCCCATCACGCGGATGGCCTTGTTAGGCAAGCTGGCGTCTACATCACTCCATTTCTTGTAAGGGTTCGGCACCAATTGCTCGCCGCCCTTTGGGTCTGGAACGTCCTTGGCTAGGGCGAGAAACACCTGCTTCAGGGTTAAATCCAGTTGCTGGGAGTCCTTTGAGTTCGCGATCACAATGCCATCTGCGCCAATTTTCACTTCGGTGATGGCTTCTACGCCATTACGCTGGCACATCTCGAACTCGCTCGATTTCATCCGTCGCGACGCATTGGTAATGTCCGGGTTTTGGGTACCAATGCCGGCACAAAATAGCTTGAAGCCGCCGCCAGAGCCGGTTGATTCCAGTTTAGGTGTTGGGAAGTCGGAGTTGCGACCGAAACGCTCGGCGACAACGGTGGCGAAAGGGTAAACAGTCGACGAACCCACAACGTTTACGGTGTCGCGGGCCAGGGCTGGGGCGGAAACCATAGATATCCCGCCGGTCAGAGCAACGATAGCAAAAGCTGTATTCGGTTTAATCACGTTGAATCTCCATCAGTCACTTATTTTGTGTACAGCACCGGTTTACTGATGAGTGAAGATTAGAGCCTCTGTGTGACAGCTTTGTTACATCATCTGAAATTATTGAACAGAAGCGGCAAATAAGCTTGCAGCCCTGAGATAGGCCGTTAACATGCTAAGAAAATAATTCCAGAGACTAAGAAAGGCGAGCTTCATGACGGCGTACGACGACGACAAACCCAAACCCAGAGGCGACCTGACCATTCAGATCGTGCCCCTACCCCAGGACACCAACGCCAATGGCGACGTATTTGCAGGCTGGCTGGTCAAGCAGATGGATATCGCCGCCGCTACCGTGGCTGGGCGTATTTCGCTGGGCCGCAACGCGACGGTAGCCATGGACGGGATGGAGTTTCTCTCACCGTTGCGAGTTGGATCCCAAGTCGGTTGTTACTGCGAGCTGGTGGACATCGGCCGCAGCTCCATGAAGATCAAGGTGGAAGTGTGGACCCTTGATCGCACCGCCAAACATCCGCGCAAGGTAACCGAAGGCCGTTTTGTGTACGTCGCCATTGATGAACAAGGCCGCATCCGGGAAGTACCGGAGCAAA
>JBQCZX010000218.1:0-5069 GCA_052089485.1 Marinobacter sp.
GAACAAAACTGCAAAGACCGTTAACTGTCCTTCCACTGTGGCTTGCGCTTATCCAGAAACGCACAGATGCCCTCCCGCGCATCGTTTGCTAGCATGTTTTCCGCCATTACCTTGGCCGTAAGGTCATAAGCCTCTGCCAGCGGCATTTCCAGCTGCTGATAAAAAGCACCCTTACCGATCTCCAACGTGTGCCCGGATTTTTCAGCAATGGTACGGGCCATGGCGTATACCGTTTCGTCCAGCTGCGACTCGTCAACAACCCGGTTTACCAGCCCAAGTTGCTCTGCACGGGTGGCATCGATCATCTCACCGGTAAGCAGCATCTCCATGGCGTGTTTGCGGGAAATGTTGCGGGAAAGCGCCACCATAGGCGTTGAGCAGAAAAGCCCGATGTTGACACCTGGCGTGGCAAAGCGCGCCGTATCTACAGCTACAGCCAAATCACAGCTAGCCACCAACTGACACCCAGCCGCAGTTGCCACACCTGCCACTCGGGCGATCACCGGCTTTGGCAAGTTCACAATTTGCTGCATCACCTCACTGCATCTTTTGAACAGCGCCAACTGGAAGTCTTCGCTATCAAGCTGCTCGCGGATTTCCCTAAGATCGTGGCCCGCGCAAAACACCTTGCCGGCTGCAGCAATAACCACCACGCGCGTCGTGTTGTCCCCTGCAATATCCGTAAACGCCTCAGAAAGTGCATCAAGCATACCCATAGAAAGGCTGTTACGCCGATCGGGCTGGTTCAGTGTGAGTGTGGTAATGCCGTTTTCGTCGGTATCTCGTGTCAGCAAGTTCGCCATAACTAACTACCTCATCTTTCCGGAATTCCGAGTAACTGTAAGTAATCAGTATCGGACAGGATGCCCAAACTGTCGAAGCGACCTCTGTAGAAAGTAGAGCGCCGGGTTGTTATAACCGCGCTGTGCCCATAGGCTCTGTACTAGAACCGACACACTCAAATGCAGGAGAAGCCGATGTTCAACTCCAATATACTCAAAGCACTTGTTGCGATCGCCATTATTGCGGGTGGGGTTTACGTAATTATGATCGATGAGCCTGCCGTGCCTTCCGGCGATATTAATAGCATTCAGCCATAGCCACATCAGGATTAGGCGGTGGCTGTTTCCCGGGCCTCACTTGATGTAATGGCGCCTGCCGTTTTGCATACTGGCTGTAATTTACTGAAGAACGAAGCGTAGAGGTAGAGGAAAAAAGGCGGCGCCAGCATCCATACAGGAGCCTTTAGCGCCGGTGACTACCGAGGTGAAAGTTATCGAAGTGTAGAACTTGAAATTTGGGAAGAGAAAACCCGTGTTGCCTTGAGAGGCTTGTCAGACCTCTCTCCCCAAAGTTACAACCGCTCAAGAAATACAGTGCTTACCGTTATAACAAGTACTGATGACTATTACTTGTTACCTCTAAACATCCACGCCACTGTGTCGTTGCGAGTGTAGAATAAAATTTCTTCGCCAGATTCGCCAGAAGGGATATATGTCCCAAGACCGGAGAATGTACCGTTTCGATCCTCTGCTGATGCATTCTCAGTGGGAATCTCGGCGCAGTTTTCAGCTTCGTAAGTTATTTCAAAAACATTAATGGCTTCATCTGGAATTTCAACTTTTCCACTGAAAACACAGCCGGTTTTATCAGTGCCTGCAACAACACCATCAGAGCTTATCGTTATCGCTGACTGAGAATCGTCTGTACTGTAATTCGCAGAAATTCTACTTAAGGTTACACCTAAGTCGCTAGGCTCATCCCTTCGCAGCAGAACACCACTTACGGACAAGTCAGATTTCGATGCGGTCAGATCTGCTTCTTTTGCAGACTTAACAATTCCAGACACGGTTCCGCGGAGTGGTTCGGTGGTGTCATTCAATGTGTACTCTACGATTGGCCCAGAAAATTCTCCGGACCCCGAAAACGTCAGAGGACCAAAAGCAGCACGACCCAAAACCGAGACGAATTCTCCCGACGGACTAATCAAACTAAGACCTTCCTTCGAAGACCCGTCCGAGAATATCCTACCAATGTTGTATACCCCTGGTTTTAACTCAGTGGCGGAATTGTCTGGGCCATCTGAGCTGCTCGAGCCACCGCCGCCACACGCGCTAAGCGCAAGCGCAGAAAACACGACTAGCAGTCCAGCATTGGCTTTATTCATCACTTTTAGCATTACGACACCCCTTTAAGATAATCTATGGACATAAGGTTAAATCATAGTTGCCCCATTTTCATAGTTACCAAACCTGTTATTTTTGTAACAATTGGATACATGTCGCACTAATGGCTCCAATTGCTCGACATGAGCGCCTAAGTAAGACGAATGGATGAGTCTGATTTACTGGTGGCACAGCCGTCCGAAAACAAGCCTATCTTTCCTAAATGCTTGATAAATAAACAAGGTATGAACGTAGGATCGAAAATTGAAAGCGGAGACAACGTAGGGAGAGTCGCGCTCGACTGATATCTGCCTGTCTTAAAGCTGGCAGTGCTAGCTTTTAAGTGAGCTAAATCACAGCGTGCGGAATTATGGTGCTCCGGGCCGGAATTGAACCGGCACGATCCGAGGATCGAGAGATTTTAAGTCTCTTGTGTCTACCAATTCCACCACCGGAGCCTTCGGGGAGGTTTTGAGGGCGAGAATTGTATAAGGCCTTGGGCCATAACGCAATTCAAAACGTGGTCAGTTGTCGGGCAGACGGCGTTTTAGTTTACTTGCTTCCGTGCGATGCCTTTATAAATATAGCCGGCAATTTTCGGCGCATTCGGAATGTATAAGTTTTCTAGCTCTTCCAACTCAAACCCGGCGTGGCGAATCAGGTCTGCAATGTGGCGATTCAGGTGGCAGCCACCTGCAATTCTTTTCCAACCGGGATTCACTCTGTGCTGCCATTTGCGAGTGTTTTCGTGGGGAGATTCACCGTGTTCCAGGAACAGGAGGTCGCCTCCTGGTTTCAGTACCCGTTTCATCTGTAATAGTGCGGCCTTCCAGTCGGCTATGGTGCACAGAGTGAAGGTAAGCAGAACGGTATCCACACTGTTGTCCCCCAAAGGGATCTTTTCTCCCGGCAGACCCAGCCATTCCACGGGTATAGGCGAGCGTTTGAGATTGGGCTGTGCTTTGCGTCGCATGCCTTCCGATGGCTCAAGGCCGTAAATCATCTCGACGGCTTCGGGATTATAAAATTCCAGGTTAATGCCCGAACCCATTCCTACTTCTAACACGCGGCCTTTGGCGAGGGGCACAAGCTGGCTGCGCAATTTCATGACCTGGCCCAACGAGCAAGCGCGGTCTATGATATGTGGCAGAATTCTTTCTTCGTAAAAGCTCATGCTTTTCACCATAATTGTTTTTAATCAAAGGGTGCAGACGATCTGCCCTATCAGTTTTGCTACTATATCCAGTAGCATTGCCCCATCTGCCGGTAATAACAACACAACAATCCAAGCTAGGGCAGCGGCTGAACGGGTTTGCTGGGCTCGTTTTTTGTGACGTTAATATTACCGGAGTGTTCAAATGGAGCTAGATCCTCTTATCCTTTCGCGAATTCAGTTCGCATTTGTGGTGTCATTTCACGCCATTTTCCCGGCGTTCACCATCGGTCTCGCTTCCTATATTGCCGTACTTGAGGGGCTTTCGTTTAAAACGAAAAATCCAGTGTGGGTAAAGCTTTCTTCTTTTTGGACCAAGGTGTTTGCCGTGGTCTTCGGGATGGGCGTGGTCTCTGGCATCGTGATGTCGTTCCAGTTCGGAACCAATTGGAGCAACTTTTCCCAAGCGTCTGCCAACTTCTTAGGCCCCATGCTGAGCTATGAGGTGGTTACCGCCTTCTTCCTGGAGGCAGCCTTCCTTGGTGTATTGCTGTTCGGGCGGAATCGGGTGCCTGCCGGGGTTCATCTGTTTGCGGCGATTATGGTTGCAACCGGTACGTTCATTTCTTCATTCTGGATTCTCGCCGCTAACAGTTGGCTGCACACCCCCGCAGGTACAGAACTACGCGATGGCGTGTTCTTTGTAACCTCCTGGAGCGAGGCGATCTTTAACCCATCGTTCCAGTATCGCTTTGCCCATAAGGTTATCGCTTCTTTCCTTACCGGTGGGTTTGTTGTCGCGGGTGTCAGCGCCTGGTATTTGCTGAAAGGCCGTGAGGTTGAAGCTAACCGCAAGGCGTTCTCAATGTGCCTGTGGTTGCTGCTCTTTCTTGCGCCCACACAAGCGGTTGTCGGCGATTTTCATGGGCTAAATACCCTTGAACATCAGCCCATGAAGGTGGCCGCGATGGAAGGCCACTGGGAAACCTCTAAAAATGTACCCTTGTTACTGTTCGCAATTCCGGATCAGGAAAACCAGACCAATCGATTTGAAATCGGTATACCCAGCCTCGCCAGCCTTATTCTGACTCATGATTTGGATGGTGAAATACTGGGTTTGAACGAGGTTGCGCCGGAAGAGCAGCCGCCGGTTGCCATCGTATTCTGGGCATTCCGGGTTATGGTCGGCCTCGGGTTTCTGATGATTCTGTTTGCTCTCACCGGGCTGGCTCTGCGTAGGGGGGGTCGCTTCTGGCGCACACGCTGGTTCCTTCAGGGTATGCGTTTCATGAGCATTACACCTTTCATTGCAGTAACCGCCGGCTGGTTTGTGACCGAGATTGGCCGCGCGCCTTGGATAGTGTACGGCATGATGACCCAAGCGGAAGGTGTAACGCCCTCGCTCACCGGTGGCATGGCACTGTTCACGCTAATTGGTTACGTGGTTGTTTATTCGTTAGTGTTCTCGGCGGGCATCTACTACTTGATGCGCGTGCTCTATGTGGGGCTTGAGGATGATGAAACCGACGATGAGCCCGAATGGGCTGAGCGGCCGAAACGGCCCCTATCAGCGAGCCATGTGCCCTTTGAATTGCACAATGATCCAAAAAACGATCCAGCCAACCAGGGAGGCCACTGATTATGGAACACTTTGATCTTGTGTTGGTTTGGGCATTTATTATCGGTTTTGGCATCATCATGTATGTGTTAATGGACGGCTTCGATTTGGGTGTGGGAATTCTGTTCCCTTT
>JBQCZX010000219.1:0-5053 GCA_052089485.1 Marinobacter sp.
GCTTTACCTTACGTCCCGGTTTCGCTGTACGGTTCGTATCGACTGTTTTTGGAACCACTCTCGCCCTGCTGATTTCATCATCGGCGTTGGCCGCAGACATGGCCCCCGAAGTGAAGACTGCTGCGACACACGCAGGCCTCGCCTCCCAAGCGGAAGATGTTAAAGGGGTGCACACGCACTTGCATCACACACTGAATTGTCTTGTTGGCCCAGATGGCGATGACTTTGACAGTGATGAAATGAACCCATGTGGCGACATGGGAAAGGGCGCCATTCCTGACACCAAAGACGACGACATGAAGGAAAAACTGGAGGGCGCTGTTGAAAAAGCGACCAGTGGACTCGACACAGACGATTACGACGAGGCAAAAGCTGCGGCTATGAGTGTGCAGAAAATGCTCGGAACAAAGTAGGTTTAAGAAGTAAATTCAAGAAATAGTTGCAAAAAGGGCCACGTTTATTGTGGCCCTTTTTGCTTGCTCCCCAAGGCTAATGCCCCTACCCCATATTCTTCCTCACAAATTTCTGAACCTCGCCCACAATACCGCTTCTAAAGGCCAGCACGGTTAGTACAAAGATGCCCCCCAGGATCGGATCCACCCAGTCTCTGAGTGGGCCCTGGCCCAGCTGGTACTCTATGTTTACCACAAGGGTGGCGCCCAAAACCGGGCCCAGCAACGTGCCCATGCCTCCAATTAACGTCATCAGAATAACTTCACCAGACATGTGCCAGTGGGCATCGTTCAAAGAGGCCAGTTGGAATACCACTGATTTCATCGAACCGGCAAGCCCCGCAAGAGCAGCGGATATTACAAATGCCAGTATTTTATAGCGGTCTACTTTGTAGCCTAAAGATACAGCCCGGGGTTCGTTCTGTTTGATGGCCTTTAATACGTGGCCGTATGGGCTGCTTACAATCCGCTGCACCAGTAGGTAACAGCCAAGAAATACCGCCAGCACGAAGTAATACATGTTCAGGTTGTCTTCAAGGTTGATCAGCCCGAACAACTCCCCTCTGGGTACGCCGTGCATACCATCCTCACCGCCGGTAAAGGGAGTTTGAACAAAGAAAAAAAACACCAACTGAGCCAAAGCAAGGGTCACCATGGCAAAGTAGATACCTTGTCGGCGAATGGACAGTAGCGCAAAGCCCAGCCCCAGCAACGTTGCCACCAGTGTTCCCGCGATTATGCCCATTTCCGTTGTAAGGCCGCTGAAGTTACTGAGCAGATAACCTGTTGTGTACCCGCCTGTGGCCAGGAAAGCCGCATGGCCGAAGGATAACAAACCGGTGAAACCGAACAGTAAGTTAAATGCGACCGCAAACAATGCGAAGCAGAGTATCTTCATCAAAAATACGGGATACACTACGAGCGGCGCTAGCAGCAGTAATACCAGCAAAACAACGTTCAAGATCAACTTCCTGCGATTCTCGGTTTTTTGCTGCCTGAGAATCGACGTTTGAATGTCGGACTGAATATCGGTCTGACTCATGATTAAGCCTCCTTGCCGAACAGGCCGCTGGGTCGAATCATCAGCACGACAACCATAACCAGGAAAATCACAGCAGACGATGCGGGCGGGTAAAAGGTTTTGGTAAGCCCTTCAACAACGCCCATAAGAATGCCAGTAATAATGGCCCCACCAATGGACCCCAGCCCACCAATAACGACAACGGCAAACACGACAATCAGTATGTGGGAGCCCATTACGGGGGTTACCGAGTAAATCGGCGCAGCCAGCACACCCGCAAACGCTGCGAGCATGACACCAAACCCGTAAGTAAGGCTGACCAATAGAGGTACGTTGATACCAAAACCCTGCATAAGCTGGGAATCCTCGGTGCCTGCTCGCAAGTATGCGCCGAGTTTGGTTTTCTCAATCATAAACCAAGTACCGAAGCACACAAGCAAAGCCGCCACAATAACCCAGGCGCGATAGAAAGGCAGATACATAAACCCAAGGTTTACGCCGCCTTTAAACACATCCGGCATTGAGTAACGCAGACCAGACACACCGTAAATGTTAGTGAGAATACCCTGCATGATCAGCGCGACACCAAAGGTCAGAAGCAGGCTGTATATATGATCCTGCCCCGCAATACGGCGAAGAAGAAAATACTCAACCAGCACCCCGACAATGCCCACCAAAAGCGGCGCCATAAACAGGGCCACCCAGTAGTTGACACCAAGGGTATCGAACAGAATAACGGTAGCCATGGCGCCCAGCATATACATGGCGCCATGGGCGAAATTAATAATTTTAAGAAGACCGAAAATAACGGCCAGCCCGAGACTCAATAGCGCATAGAAAGCACCGTTGATAATCCCGATCAGAAGCTGACCATAGAGCACCGCCATGGGCACGCCGAATATCATGGACATGTTGCTAACTCCAAAAGCAGCACAAACATTGAACCAGTTTTTATTTTACGTAGTGCCTCGAACTCTCCGGCAAACGACGGAGAGTTCGAGGCCTAGATTTTATTTGCTGCTAACGAGCTTGCAGTTGCTATCGGCGAGAGGGCGGAAAGCTTCATCAGCCGGAATGGTCCGGACAATTTTGTACAAGTCCCACTCACTGCTCGACTCTTCAGGTGTTTTCACCTCTGCAAGGTACATATCGTGTATCATGCGGCCGTCTTCCCGAATGCGGCCATTTTTGGCGAACATGTCGTTGATAGGTGTATCCATCATCTGCTTGCGTACGGTTTGCGAATCATCGGAACCGGTTTCCTCAATCGCATTCAGATACTGCATCGTGCTGGAATAAATGCCTGCGTGAACCATGGTTGGCCTGTCACTGGTTTCTTCCATGAAGCGATCAGACCAAGCGCGGGTCTCGTCGTTCAGGTCCCAATACCAGCCAGTGGTCAACTGAAGACCCTGAGCGACTTCGGTTCCAAGCGCGTGAACATCATTCAAAAACACCACAAGACCCGCAATGGTCTGGCCAGCCTGAGTCACACCAAATTCTGCAGCTGTGGTGATCGCGTTAGTGGTATCTGCCCCGGCGTTTGCGAGAGCGATAACGTCGGCACCAGAAGCCTGCGCCTGCAAAATGAAAGAAGAAAAATCAGGCGTTGGGAACGGATGGCGAATGCTGCCCAGGACCTCTCCGCCGTTTTTCTCAACAACTGCGGTAACATCCTTTTCCATCGAGTGGCCAAAGGCGTAGTCGGCGGTCAGGATATACCAGGTTTTGCCGCCCTCCTTCACAATGGCCCCAGCGGTACCATTCGCTAGCGGGTAGGTGTCATAAGCGTAGTGAATGTGGTTCGGGGTGCAGTGCTCGTTGGTAATGCTGGATGCCGCAGAGCCGTTAACCAAGCCAAGCTTATTGCTTTCTTCGAGAACCTTGGTTGCCGCAATGGTGACAGAAGATGCAACAAGGCCTGCCACCATATCGACGTTATCGTTTTCAACCCAGCGACGCACTGTCGTTGAGGCTACGTCTGGGCTATTACGGTCATCAGCCGTGACAATTTCAATTTTTGCACCGTCTATCTTGCCGCCAAAATCTGCAATGGCCATTTCAAGGGCTTTAAGGCCGTTTGGGCCGGCCAAACCGCGGTAGGTGCCAGACATATCCGCCAGGTAGCCGATTTTAACTGTGTCATTACTAATTTCCGCTTGGGCGCCGCCTGCCATCATGGCTGATGCAACGGCTGAGGTCAGAAGCTTTTTCATAATTGTCATTATTATATTCTCCGCGACTGTTTTTCGTTGGTTCGGTTTTTCGTTGCTATTATTTTGCGTTTACACATACTTATCCGAGGTCAAACCCCCAAATAACCATCCAACACCGACTGCTTTGCATGCAGTTCATCGGCGCTGACTTCTTCCACAATCTGGCCATGCTCCACTACGTAATGTCGATCGGCCAATGGCGCTGCAAAGTGAAAATTTTGCTCGACTAGAATAATGGTCAGCCCTTTCTTTTTAAGTGCTAAAAGAACCTCGCCCAGCTTTTCCACAATCACCGGAGCCAGGCCTTCGGTGATTTCGTCCAGCAACAACATGTTGGCGCCAGTACGAAGGATGCGCGCCAAAGCCAGCATCTGTTGTTCTCCGCCGGAAAGCTTTGTTCCCTGGCTGTAGCGGCGCTCATAAAGATTGGGGAACATGGTGTAGATTTCTTCCAGGCTCATACCGCCGCTGCGCACCACCGGCGGCAAAGTAAGGTTTTCATGAACACTGAGAGCCGCAAAAATGCCCCTATGTTCGGGGCAATACCCAACCCCCAGCCTTGCAATATTGTGTGGGGCGCAAGACATAGTCTCTTCCCCATTGATCATGATTGACCCGGTGCGGCGCCCTACCATGTTCATAATCGCCTTGAGAGTGGTGCTTCGGCCAGCGCCGTTGCGACCGAGCAATGTCACCAGTTCGCCCCGGTCAACGACCAATTCCATACCATGCAGAATGTGGGATTCACCATAAAACGCATGTAGCCCGGAAATGCGCAGCTGTTCGTATTCTTTTCCCGCGTTCTGGCTCATTGGGCGGCCTCCTCTTCGGGTACAGTTCCGCGCTCACCGCTGGAACCCGTACCCATATAAACTTCGCGCACGCGGGGATCAGCAGAGACTGCCTCATAATCGCCTTCCGTAAGCACGGCACCCTGCGCAAGCACCGTTATCCGATCGCACAGCTTGGATACCACACTCAGGTTGTGCTCCACCATCAAAACGGTTCGACCTTCAGCTGCCTTACGCACCAGTTCCACAACGCGGTCAACGTCTTCCGTGCCCATGCCTTGGGTGGGCTCATCGAGTAGCAGTATTTCCGGCTCCATCGCCAGAGTCGTCGCCAGCTCTAATGCCCGTTTTCGGCCATAGGCCAGTTCAACGGTGGTGGTGTTCGCAAACTCCGTTAGGCCAACGGACTCCAGAAGTTCCATGGAACGCGCGTTGAGCTTGTTCAACGACGCTCCGGATTTCCAGAAGCTGAAAGAGTTGCCCTCAAAGCTTTGCAACGCAACCCGGATATTTTCCAAGGCCGTCATATGGGGGAAAACCGCGGAGATTTGAAAAGAGCGAACCATGCCTTTG
>JBQCZX010000220.1:0-4982 GCA_052089485.1 Marinobacter sp.
CGCGCTTTCTGCCTTGGCCTGCGACGCTTGTTGGGACACTATGAGAAATTCAGGTTAGGCCAGAGACCAATACCCCACTTTCTGAAACGCTCTTTGGCGCCAAGCGATACTTTGAAGGTAAATCACCGTTTCTAAGTTCCACCAAGCGTCAAGCCTCTAATGCCATGAACGGGTCTGACTATAAAAGCCCGATAGAGCTTCAGTGCCAAGCCAATTATATTGTATTCCTTACCGATGGTAAGCCGACCTATGATGACAATCATAATAATTACATGGCCAATGAACTCGGGATTGACAGTTGCTCTGGTAACTGCCTTGATGAAATATCCGATTACATGTTCAATACTGATATTAATGATGATTATGAAGGCGTTCAGCGGGTTATCACTCATACTGTCGGGTTCCATACGGATCAAAAGTTATTATCAGACACTGCTGAAAAAGGTGGTGGTAAGTATTATCTTGCCAGTAGCCCTGATGAGCTGGAAGACGCATTCTTTGCGATACTCAGAGAAGTGCTTTCTACTAATACAACGTTTTCATCCCCCGGTGTGAGTGTAAATAATTTTAACCAACTCAATCATTTGGATGCGCTTTACTTCTCTGTTTTTGAGCCGGTTGTTAATCCTTTATGGCCGGGTAACTTAAAGCGCTACCGCCTGAAATCCGATGGCACTATTGTTGACCAGAATGGCAATGAGGCGATTGACCCGAGCACAGGGTTCTTCAAGGACAGTGCCCAGAGTTACTGGTCGGCCGGAATTGACGGCGCTGGTGTTAGTGCGGGTGGAGTCTCTGGAGTAATACCTGCTGA
Source organism: Marinobacter sp. (assembly GCA_052089485.1). Classification (GTDB taxonomy): domain Bacteria; phylum Pseudomonadota; class Gammaproteobacteria; order Pseudomonadales; family Oleiphilaceae; genus Marinobacter. The sequence goes on from JBQCZX010000220.1 coordinate 815, forward strand.
CAATGCTTCGCGCAATGTTTATACCTACTATGAGGGGTCCAGCTCCAAGTCGCTGAAAGCAGCAGTGAATAACGTCACGACCAGCAACAGCTCTAATCTTACCAAGGCCCTGTTTGGCGACAGTGGGATGTCAGGTGCACGGCACAAGAAGTTGATTCGCTGGACGCGAGGGCAGGATGTTGCTGATGAGAACAAGAACGGAAGTACTACAGATTCCCGGCGCTCTTTGTCGGACCCACTCCACTCCCGACCCTACTTGCAAGTTTATGGCGGAACGGAAGAAAGCCCGGATACGACCGTTTATTATGGTGACAACCAAGGTTTTCTGCATGCAGTAGATGGCGAAACGGGTGAGCTTCATTTTTCGTTCATCCCGGGAGAGCTACTGGGAAATCAGGGAGTCTTGATGGATAACCAGATTTCGGAGTACGAAAGGCCCTACGGCATGGATGGTTCTGTCGTGTCGTGGTTTAAGGACGTTAACGGAAATAGTGCTGTTGATACCGGTGACTCTGTTTACATCTATTCAGGCATGCGCCGGGGTGGCCGAAATTACTATGGCCTTGATGTGACAGATAGAAGCTCCCCCTCAGTGCTCTGGGCAATTCGAGGCGGGCAGGGCGATTTTGATGAGCTTGGCCAGAGCTGGGCTGATCCCGTGAAGCACCGGGTGCGCCTGGGTGGTGAAGTCAAAGATGTGCTGTTTATCTCCGGTGGTTATGACTCCCAGCAAGATGTGGTTGGTGTGCGTACCGAAGATACAATGGGACGGGCTATCTATATGGTCGATGCTACAACTGGTGAGAGGCTTTGGTGGTCTGGACCCGCTGGAAGTGGTGCAGATGTAGAGCTGGGTGACATGAAATACAGCATTCCTGCGTCACCCACTATTATCGACGTAGACGGAGACGGCTTCGCCGACCAACTTTATGTTGGTGATATGGGAGGACAGATCTTGCGTGTTGATTTTAACCATGGGCAATCTGCAGCAGACTTCGCAACGGCCGGTGTTATTGCCAGCTTTGCGGGGAGTGATGCTAGCTCCAATCGCCGCTTCTATCATTCGCCGGACATTTCGGGAACATTGAAAGATGGTAAGCGTTATTTGAACCTTGCCATTGGGTCGGGCTATCAAGCGCACCCACTGGACAAGCTTACAGAAGACCGTTTTTACAAGCTTACTATCTCAGACGTAAATGTTCCGCAGAATGGGGATGGTGATGTTGAGTACACGGCTCTCACCGAGTCGGACCTGTTGGATACAACTGACAACCTGATACAGCAAGGTACTGAGACGGAGAAAGAAGCGGCTGAGGCGTCGCTGGCTGAGGCAAATGGCTGGTACATCCGTTTGACGCGAAGTGGGGAGAAGGTCTTGTCTGCCAGTACCACACTTCGGGGGGACTTGTATTTCACAACGTTCGAGCCGTCTGCCAATCTTGATGCTTGCGTGCCAGCCGCAGGGCAATCAAGGCTGTATCATGTAAAACTACGCGATGGGCGCGCTGTGGTTAACTACGACAAGCTAGGTGATGATGACAAGCTAACCGAATCGGATAGGTACATTGCGTTGAAAACACTGGGCCTGCCTCCGTCTCCGAAAACAGTCATCATTGACGGTCAGGAAGTGATCATTGCGGGCACGGAAACACTCTTGCCGCCGGACCCTGGCGCGTTGGTTCGCAAAATTTATTGGTATGAGGAGTAAGTTCAGTGCAGCTTCCGCGACAAAGTAACGGTTTTACGCTCATTGAGCTGATGATTGTGGTGGCGATTATCGGGATCATTGCCGCCATCGCCTACCCCAGCTACACGCAGTATGTTGAGCGGGCCCGGCGGTCGGACGCGCAGGGCGCGTTGATGGGGCTGGCTGCCGCGATGGAGCGGCACCGGACGACTAACGGGAGTTATATGGGGGCGGGGAGCCCTCATTCCGGGGCGCCGTCAATTTACCCCGACGAGTCGCCCATCGACGGAGGAACAAAGTTCTACGACCTCAGCATCGACGATGGAAGGAAAATTAAAGATATTGAAGACACAGAGTATGTGCTTATAGCAGAACCCAAAAATGCCCAGGCTGGGAATGGCATGCTGGTCCTGAAGCATACCGGTGCGAGAGGTTGGGATGAGAATGACGATGGCGATATAGACGATGCTGGCGAAGACAGCTGGAACTAGAGCTACAGGCAGGTAATCTTGCCACCCCACGATAGCCGAATCTTGCCGTCACCGTCGTCATCTTTAACCTGTCGCGCACGGCCTCCGCGGCTCACTGCAATGTATGTCATATGCCCGGTTGAAATGTCTTCGGGGCATATGACCAAGCTACCCGGGGCTCCGTGAGTAATGCCGTCAGGGCTAAAGTGAAAAGAACCGCTTCCGGCGGTTCGGGAGTGTACCTGGAAGCGGTCGCTGCTTTTCGTAATGACTCGCCATATTTCGTTGTCGTCGGGCTTTCCGTTGCGGTCGGCATCGGGAAAAATGGATACTGGCTGGTTCCAGTCGTCGATACATTCGTTATCGTTTCCAAGCGGGCAAATCGCCGCGATTCTTTGCGTGGTTGCAGCCTGGCTGCGCGTTAGCGCGAAAGCACCAAAGTACGTGTTAACAAGCTTTGACTTGGAGTTGGATTGATGCAGTTCGTTCATGCCGGGTACGGCAAAGCCAAGTGAAATTGCCAAAATAGCGAGTACGATTAACAGTTCTATGAGAGTCATGCCTCTCATACGCAAAGGTATGTTTTTCATGGGGCCCTCCGTGGCTCCGGTATTTTAAAGCAGCAAAATCATATCAATTATTCAAAGCCAGGGAGTAGCTGGTTGTGTAGAGTAAATCTCAAAACCAGAAACTCACTCCATCCCCAACTTCTTCAACCGATACCGCAACGCCCGAAAACTAATTCCCAACTTCTTCGCCGCCGCCGTTTTGTTCCAGCGAGTCGCTTCCAAAGCCTTATCAATAGCCTGGCGTTCGATAGACTCAAGGTAACCTTCAAGATCAATGTCGCCCTCGGGAACCAGCGATGGACAGGCCTCTGAGGTGGCGTTGGCTGATCCGGCCGGGCCGTTACCAAGGTGCAGGTCGGTAGCGCTTATCTGCTCTGCATCACACAGGGTAAATGCCCGCTCAAGAATGTTCTCAAGTTCCCGCACGTTCCCCGGGAAGTCGTGCTCTTTCAGTCGATCAATCGCATCCTGGGTGAGTGTTGCCTTGTCGCATTCATATTCCCGGGCAATGCGCTCCAGTATGTGGTTGGCCAGAAGCGCAATGTCATCGGCGCGGTCCCTTAGTGGTGGAACCGCCAGTTCTATCACGTTAATTCGGTAAAACAGATCCTGGCGGAAGCTGCCATCCTGAACCAGTTCGGCCAGATTTTTGTGGGTTGCGCTCAACAGTCGTATGTCGACGGGTAGTTCTTTGGTGTCGCCCACGGGCCGCACTGCTTTCTCCTGAATCGCCCTTAGCAGCTTTACTTGCATAGCCAGGGGCAGGTCGGCAACTTCGTCTAAAAACAGGGTGCCGCCGTTGGCAGAGCGGAACAGGCCGTCTTTGTTTTCAACCGCGCCGGTAAAGCTGCCTTTTTTGTGGCCAAAAAATTCACTTTCCATCAGCTCGGAAGGAATGGCGCCACAGTTCACGGCAACAAAGGGCCCGTCACTGCGGGGGCCTTGAAGGTGAATCATTCGAGCCACCAGTTCTTTGCCGCTACCGGATTCGCCATTGATAGACACAGGCGCCTGGCTTCTGGCGAGCTTACGGGTTTGGTTGCGTAGCCTTTTGATTTGGGAGGAATTGCCAAGTAGAAGCCCGGGATCATCAGAGGCTTCCCCTGCCTCTGAGCCTGGTTGCGCAAGCTTGAGGGCGCTGTTTACAAGCTCCCTGAGCCGGGAGAGCTCAACTGGTTTGGAAACAAAATCAAACGCGCCGGCTTTCAGAGATTCAATTGCGGTATCCATGTTGCCGTAGGCGGTAATAACGGCAACAGGGGTAGCCGGGCGGTGTTGCTGAATCCATTGCACCAGCTCTATGCCGTTGCCATCCGGCAGGTTCATGTCCGTTAGGCAAAGCTGCAGAGAGTGGTTCTTTAGCAGTTCAAGTGCACTGGTAAGATCCGGGGCGGTATGGGTTTCAATACCCATTCGGGTAAGGGTTATTTCAAGAAGATCCC
>JBQCZX010000221.1:0-4952 GCA_052089485.1 Marinobacter sp.
AAGGGCGGCCGGAAACAAGCGTACAGGGAAGTACTCGCAGCGTGTCTGGGGAGCGGCATGACTGCCGGCACTCCCCTCAAGTTCAATCCGGCTTAAAAGCCAATCTCTATATCGTAATCCATAATCACTGGAGCGTGATCCGAAAACCGAGTTTTGCTATCAATCCAGCCATCCTGAATGGTTTTGCGAATCCCCGGTGTCATCAACTGATAATCTACACGAATGCCCGCATTCTTCCGCGAACCCTCGGTTTGCTCGGGCCACCAGGTAAACTGATTGCTCTGCTTGTTGATATCCCGGAACGCATCCACGCAACCCATATCATCAAATAACCGGTCGAGCCAAGCGCGCTCGTGAGGCAGAAATCCCGAAAAATCCAACCTATGGTACAGAGGGCTGGCATCCGTAACATGATGCGCCGTCTGCAGGTTCGCACAGAGAATAAACTGACGACGCTTACGCAAAGTTTTCTGCATGTGCAGACCAAACCCATCCAAAAAGTCATCTTTATGATCGAGCACTGTCAGATCGTCTTCACTGATCAGCTCGTCCTCACGGCCAAGCGCACATGGCGCCAGCACACTCGCCACAGAAACCTTATCGAAATCCGCCTGAATGAAGCGCCCTTCACGATCTGCCTGCTCGTTTGCGAAACCGTACATGATGGCTTTGGGAAAATGCCGCGTGTAAATACCCACGCCACCGTCCTCATTATTTTCGCCATCTATGAAATACGCTTCATACCCTTCAGGAATGAGGTTTTGATCTTCAATCTCATAGGCGCGCATACGGTGATCCTGAACGCACACCACATCTGCGTCCTGCTCGGCCAGCCAGTCGAAGAAACCTTTATCAACAGCCTGAGCAAGGCCATTGACGCTGATTGATACTACCCGCATACGTATTCCCTGATTCGGTTTGTGTGTATGATACCGTTTTTACGAGTTATTAAAAGATCCACACCCGCCAGAAGCCTTGCCATGCACGACTATCAACAAAATTTTATTGAATTCGCCATTCGCCGTAACGTACTTCGCTTTGGTGATTTTACCCTCAAGTCCGGCCGCACCAGTCCATACTTTTTTAACGCCGGGCTATTTAACACCGGGGACGACCTGCTACAACTCAGCAAAGCCTACGCTGCAGCCATCGACCGAAGCGGTCTCGATTATGACATTATATTCGGGCCTGCCTATAAGGGCATTCCGTTGGCAACTGTGACGGCCATGGCCTTGGCCCAAGAGGGCAACAGCAAACCTTTTGCCTTTAATCGCAAAGAAAAAAAAGAACACGGCGAAGGTGGCAATATTGTTGGCGCCCCATTGCAAGGTAAAGTGCTCATCGTTGATGATGTTATTACCGCCGGCACAGCCATACGCGAATCCATCAACCTTATCCGTGCCGCGGGAGCAGAGCCCGCCGGCGTGCTGATTGCCCTGGATCGACAAGAGCGCGGCAACGGCGAACTCTCCGCTATACAAGAAGTGGAGAGCGAATTTGGCATTCCGGTGGTTAGTATCATCCGCTTGGAGCAAGTTTTGGACTATCTCAAGACCAATCCAGAGTTTTCTGGCCACGCCGCGAAGGTAGCCAGCTACCGAGATCACTACGGAGTCTGACTGATGCACAAGCGCCTGACCGTATTTTCAGCCACTGCCTCTATTTTCTTGACGTCGCTGGGTCTGACAACCCCGGCAGAAGCTAATATGTATCGGTATTCGGACGAAGAAGGCCAGCTTGTAATCAGCAACACCATTCCCCAGCCAGCCACCAAGCGCGGCTACGACATCCTCAACTCGAACGGGCGCGTGATGGAAACGATTCCTCCCGCACCAACAGAAGCTGAAATCGCCGCGCGCGAAGCAGAAAAGCAGCGCCAAGCTGAGCTCACCATTCAGCGTGAGAAAGACGCTCGACTTCTTAAGCGCTTCAGCCATCCCGATCAAGCAATAAAAGCCATGCACCGAAAACTGGATGAGTTGCGCGGGTTAATTCAGCTTAAACGGGGCAACATCTCCGTTATCTCAAGCCAGCTGGACAACGAGCAAAGCCGTGCAGCGAATATGGAGCGTAACGGCCAGAAAATACCGGACGCAACCCTCGACAAGATTTATCGCCTTGAATCCCAGATTCGCGACATCGAAAGGGAAATTTCTTGGCAAACTAAGGAAATAGACGTCCTGAAGCAGGCTTTTGAAAAAGACATAAAACGCCTTGAAAAAATCACTGGAGAAACCCGAACCCTATCGCTGGAAACAACAAGTACTGCGGATTAACTCCACCGGTCGAAACCCAAGCTCCCCACTGACCAAACATCACAAGGCGCTCAGTGCACGCACGGGCTGATCTGAACCTTTACCAGCGGAACAGGATCCAGCTGGGGACCATCACTCCGGAATCCGCTTCCCTGACCCAGCCACCGCCGTCGGCGGGCACAAGGTAATACTCAAGGCCAACTTCCGGCACCACTTTTATCTCCATGAGCTGCCCGTTCACCCGGTACTCGTAGAAAACTTCATCGTCGCCAGAGCGAATAACAATCTGCGGGCCTTCGCTGGATGACTGATAATCTGATATCACCACCGGCTCTTTGGGTGTTTCTACAACAGTTGTATCCAGAGCACCGCTTTCCTGTGCCGATACAGCGCCAATACCCCAAGCAAGCAGAACTGCGGAACAGGCGATTCGTTTCATTTTCGTGATACCCTTTTGTTATCCATCAAATTAAGTACAGAGTTGCACAAGCCAACCCATGCTTCAATCAGAATCCGGACCCCCTTTGACATGACTGAGCAAAAGACCCCACCTGTGGTGCTTGTGGACGGTTCGTCCTATTTATTCCGTGCATATCACGCACTTCCACCACTGATCACCAGCAAAAACCAGCCCACCGGCGCCATCAAGGGCGTTATCGCGATGATCCGGCGCCTGGATCAGGATTTTCCTGGCTCAAAAGTAGTTGTGGTATTCGATGCGAAAGGCAAAACCTTCCGCCACGATTTGTACGAGGAGTACAAAGCCAATCGCCCACCCATGCCCGACGACTTGGCCGTACAAATCGAGCCCATTCATCAGATGGTGCAAGCCATGGGGCTACCACTGCTGATCGTAGGTGGCGTGGAAGCAGACGATGTGATTGGTACTCTGGCCAAGGAAGCCACCCACAAAGGCATTGATGTGGTGGTTTCCACCGGCGACAAGGACATGGCCCAACTGGTCAGCGACCACGTAACCCTGATCAACACCATGACAGATACCTGGATGAATCGGGATGGGGTGACAGAAAAGTTTGGCGTAAGCCCCGAACAGATCATCGATTACCTGGCCCTGGTGGGCGACAAAGTGGATAACATCCCCGGCGTCAACAAATGCGGCCCGAAAACGGCGGTCAAGTGGCTGCAAGCCTATAACAACATAGACAACCTGCTTGAGCATGCGAGTGAGATTAAAGGCAAGATTGGCGAGTATCTGCGTGAAGCCGTTGATACCCTGCCCCTGAGCCGAGAACTGGCCACCATCAAAATGGATGTGGAGTTGGAGTTCGGCCTGGAGGATCTGCAGGAACGAGAGCAGAAAGATGACGAACTGCTGGCGCTTTTCCGGGAGTACGAACTACGAGGCTGGACGACTGAGCTTGAAAACAAGGCATCAGCAGCAACCGAGGCCAGCGCCAGCGATGGCCAGATTGCCAACGTTGCAAGCAACAAAGCCCCCGCACCAGCCGAAAAACGCTACAGCGTGATCACCGATCAAAATGAACTCGAGGAGTGGCTCACAAGGCTTAAAAAATCCAAACTGTTCGCCTTCGATACCGAAACCACAAGCCTGCGTTATATAGATGCAGAAGTGGTGGGTGTGTCATTCTCCATTGAAGCCGGCGAAGCGGCTTATGTGCCCTTCGGTCACGACTACATGGGTGCGCCGGAACAGCTTGAGCGCGAGAGCGTATTGGCTCAACTGAAGCCTTTGCTGGAAGACCCAAGTCAGAAAAAAGTTGGCCAAAACCTGAAGTACGACAAGAATGTGTTGGCTAACCACGATATCTGCCTGAACGGCATAGCCGAAGACACTATGCTGGAGTCTTACGTACTGAACTCGGTATCGTCCCGCCATAATATGGACAGCCTGGCCCGAACTTATCTGGACGAAGAAACCATCACCTTTGAATCCATTGCTGGCAAAGGCGCAAAGCAGCTTACGTTTAATCAACTGGATCTGGAGCAGGCAGGCCCCTACGCCGCAGAGGACGCCGACATAACGTTGCGCCTGCATCAAGTGTTGCGACCGCAACTGGCGGAGGTTGGCAAGCTGCAGGCGGTTTACGAAGATATAGACCTGCCTTTGGTGCCGGTGCTGTCTCGCATGGAGCAGCGCGGCACGCTCATCAACGCCAGCACTCTGCGCCAGCACAGCCAGGAACTGGCCGAGCGCATGGCCGAACTGGAAAAAGACGCCCATGAAGTGGCTGGCGAGACCTTTAACCTGGCGTCACCCAAGCAGCTGCAGGCCATTTTCTACGAGAAAATGGGCCTTCCGGTGATCAAAAAGACCCCAAAGGGCGCTCCCTCTACAGCAGAACCGGTTCTGCAAGAACTGGCCCACGAGCATGAACTGCCTAGACTGATACTGGAACATCGAAGCCTAAGCAAGTTGAAGTCCACGTATACTGACACGCTGCCAGAGCTGATTCATCACCGCACAGGGCGCGTGCACACTTCTTACCATCAGGCGGTAACAGCCACCGGGCGATTGTCGTCCTCCGAGCCAAACCTGCAGAACATTCCCATCCGCAGCGAGCAGGGTCGGCGCATTCGCCAGGCGTTTATTGCCGAGAAAGGCTATAAGTTATTGGCGGCGGACTATTCGCAGATTGAATTGCGGATTATGGCGCACTTGTCTGGCGATAAGGGCCTGTTGACCGCCTTTGAAAACGGCGAAGACATTCACAAAGC
>JBQCZX010000222.1:0-3935 GCA_052089485.1 Marinobacter sp.
CTCCCAAAGCAGGCGCGCTACCAGACTGCGCTATACCCCGTCTGAACTGAACAACATGTTGCATCAGCTAAGTTGGCGCGCATATTACCGTCGCAAATCGGTTCCGTCAACAAGGAAAATCAAATTCTTACATAGATCAGTCTCCGACCCCTTAATTTCGGCCCATAATAGCTGCCTTATAAGGGCGTGCCCTCAATTGGAGTTGGGAGGCAAGCGTGCGACAATGCGGCCTCTTTTATTTACCGATACCAACCGACAAGACGAAACATGAGCGCCAAACTAATCAATGGAAAAGAAATTGCCGCCGGAGTTAGACAGCAGGTCGCTGCCGGCGTAGAAGCCCGCACAAGCAAGGAGCTGCGAGCACCTGGATTGGCCGTGGTACTGGTCGGAAATGACGCGGCCTCTGAGATATATGTGGGCAATAAGCGCAAGGCCTGTGACGCCGCAGGCATTCTCTCGCTCTCCTACGACCTGCCCGCAGATACATCTCAGCAAACTCTGGAGGCCCTAATAGATGAGCTGAACGAGAACCCGGTGGTCGATGGAATACTGGTGCAACTACCGCTACCCGGCCATCTGGATGCAGACCCTATTCTGCTAAAGATTCGCCCAGATAAAGATGTGGATGGCTTCCATCCATACAACATAGGCCGCCTGGTGCAGCGCAAACCCGCTCTTAGGCCATGCACGCCAGCTGGGGTCATTACCCTGCTGGATAGCGTTGCCACCCCCTATAAGGGCCAGCACGCAGTGATCGTGGGCGCATCTAACATCGTAGGGCGCCCGATGACCATGGAACTGCTGCTTAAGGGTGCAACCACCACAGTATGTCACCGCTTTACACCGGATCTGGAAAAGTTCGTTCGGGAAGCAGACATTCTAATTGCAGCCGTGGGTAAACCCGGGCTAATCAAGGGTGAGTGGGTAAAACCTGGCGCCACGGTGATCGATGTGGGCATCAACCGCATGGAAAATGGAAAATTGCAGGGCGATGTGGATTTTGAGGCAGCCTCAGCCCGAGCGGCATACATTACGCCGGTTCCCGGTGGGGTTGGCCCTATGACCATTGCCACGCTTCTTGAAAATACTTTGTACGCGGCAAACGAACTGCACAAAGAGTGAACCTCGCCCCTATTCGCTGAGCGGTTCAGGGAATGAAGTAGCCATAAAAAAACCCGCTTCTGCTCACAACAGCCAAAGCGGGTTTTTTGTTATCGGTTGGTATTACTGACCGAACTTCTCTTTCGCTTTCAGGCGATAAGCATGCAGTAAAGGCTCAGTGTAGCCACTTGGCTGTTCACGGCCCTTGATAACCAGATCCATAGCGGCCTGGAACGCAATGTTGTCCGCAAAATCTGGCGCCATGGCCCGGTAGGTCGGGTCATCTGCGTTCTGCTTGTCAACAACCTGCGCCATACGCTTCATGGTTTCTTCAACCTGAGCCTCGGTGCAGATGCCGTGATACAGCCAGTTAGCCAAATGCTGCGACGAGATACGCAAGGTAGCGCGATCTTCCATTAGACCGATATCGTTAATATCCGGAACCTTGGAGCAACCCACACCACTGTCGATCCAACGCACAACATAACCGAGGATACCCTGGGCATTGTTGTCCAACTCTTTCTGGATATCTGTTTCAGTCAGCTTGGACGGGTCTTCCATTACGGGCACGGTCAGGATGTCATCCAGGCTGGCACGGGTACGACTTTCCAGCTCCTTTTGGACATCTGCAACGGATACCTGCAGGTAGTGTGTCGCGTGCAAGGTAGCTGCAGTCGGCGAAGGCACCCATGCGGTATTAGCGCCCGCCTTCGGGTGCCCAATTTTCTGCTCCAGCATCGCAGCCATCAAATCTGGCATGGCCCACATACCCTTACCAATCTGAGCAACGCCACGGAAGCCGGTTTCCAGACCAACATCAACGTTCCACTGCTCGTATGCACCAATCCACGCAGCCTGCTTCATCTCACCCTTGCGGATGAATGGCCCAAGCTCCATAGAGGTGTGCATTTCATCGCCGGTGCGATCCAGGAAGCCAGTATTGATGAACACGGCACGATCTTTGGCAGCATGGATGCAGGCTTTGAGGTTCACCGTGGTACGACGCTCTTCGTCCATAATACCGATTTTCAGAGTGAAGCTCGGTAGACTCAGGGCATCTTCAACCCGGCCAAAGAACTCATTAGTGAAAGCAACTTCTTCAGGGCCGTGCATCTTGGGCTTAACGATGTACACAGAGCCGGTCGCACTGTTTTGGAACTGGCCGCCACCCTTCAGGTCGTGAATAGCGATCAGGGAGCTCAAAATGCCATCCATAAGCCCTTCAGGCACTTCACTGCCATCTTCCAGAAGAATCGCCGGATTGGTCATCAAATGACCCACGTTACGGATAAACATCAGGCTGCGACCTTTAAGCTTCAGCTCGCTGCCATCGGCCGCCGTATATACGCGGTCCGCGTTCATCTTACGAGTCTGGCTTTTGCCGCCCTTCTCGAACGTCTCTTCCAAGTCGCCCTTCATCAGGCCCAACCAATTGCTGTAGGCCAGAGTCTTATCATCGGCATCCACGGCGGCAACTGAGTCTTCACAGTCCATGATGGTGGTCAGCGCAGACTCCATCAGCACATCTTTTACGTGTGCGCCGTCATCCTTGCCAATAGGGTGAATGGCATCGATCTGGATTTCGAAGTGCATGCCATTTTTAACCAGCAGAATACCAGTAGGTGCGTCAGCAGCGCCTGTGTAGCCCACAAAGCCGGATTCGTCTTTCAGACCGGTAACGTCACCGCTCTGCAATTTAACGGACAGTTTGCCGCCATCAATCTGATACAAAGCTGCGTCTTTATGGCTGCCGGAAGCCAGCGGTGCGGAGCTGTCCAGAAGGTTGCGTGCGAACTCAATAACTTTAGCGCCACGCACCGGGTTATAACCAGGGCCTTTGTCAGCGCCATTCTCTTCTGAAATGGCATCGGTGCCATACAGTGCATCGTATAGACTACCCCAGCGAGAATTGGCTGCGTTCAGCGCAAAGCGGGCGTTCGTGATCGGCACCACCAGCTGAGGGCCAGCCATGGTTGCAACTTCGGGATCAACATTGGCCGTAGAAATGCGGAAATCGTCTGGCTCATCTACCAGGTAGCCAATTTCCTTCAAGAAGGCTTTATAGGCGGCCATATCCAGCTTTTGGCCCTTATGGTCACTATTCCAGCCATTCATCTTTTCTTGGATAGCACCACGTTTGGCCAGCAGTTCACGGTTGCGGGGTGCCAGCTCGTTAACGATCTTGTCGAATTCCGCCCAGAATTTGTCTGCATCCAACCCTGTGCCTGGAATTGCCTCGTTGTTCACGAAGTCATACAAATTCTTTGCGACCTGAATGCCACCAAGTTGTACGCGCTCTGTCATCGTTTTTAGCCTCAGTGAGTTGCCTACCCCAACAGCCGCGGCAGTCGGGTAAAAAAAGTAAGGCTGCATTATACGGGATATACCCTACAAGGTCATTTCCCAAAACACAGCAGGGCTTCAGCTACATCAATCAGCTGCGCCGCCAGCTTGTTCCTTCACGGGAATCGTCCAGAATAACGCCCTGCTCCGCCAACTCGTCCCGGATTCGGTCGGCGCCGGCAAAGTCTTTGGCTTTACGGGCATCTGCACGAGCCTGAATTTGCGTTTCAATATCTTCGGCGCTTAGCTCACTGCCGACATCCGCCTGGAAGAAGTCATCCGGATCCTGCTGTAGCAGACCCAGAACTGAGCCAAGACGAACCATAACAGCAGCCGCATTCTGTGCTTCAGCTTCCCGACCTTCACGGCTGTGCTGATTAATGTCGTTGGCGAGAGCGTGCAAAACTGAAATAGCGCCAGCGCAGTTGAAGTCATCGTCCATCAGCTCCACAAAGCGTCGGTCGTGATCTGTCTCAGGCACATCTTCG
>JBQCZX010000222.1:3945-4936 GCA_052089485.1 Marinobacter sp.
CATCCCACGCAGAGAGTGATATAGCCGTGCAAGCGATCGCCCGGCTTCCGCCAGGTTATCTTCAGAATAATCGACTTGGCTACGATAATGGCTGGACACCAAGAAAAAACGCACCACTTCGGGCGGATACGTTTCCAGAATCTCCCTGATGGTAAAGAAATTACCCAAGGACTTAGACATCTTCTCTTTATCTACACGGATCGCGCCCGCATGCATCCAGGTATTTACAAACGTGTGCCCGGTTGCGCATTCAGACTGGGCAATTTCATTTTCATGATGGGGAAACAGCAAATCTGGCCCGCCACCGTGAATATCGAAGGTATCACCCAGGCAGCGGGTAGACATGGCAGAACACTCAATGTGCCACCCAGGGCGACCATCGCCCCAGGGTGATGGCCAGCTAACTTCACCCTCACCGGCGGCTTTCCACAACGCAAAGTCCGCCGGGCTGCGCTTGGCTTCTTGTACGTCAACGCGGGCCCCGGCCAGCAAGTCTTCAAGCTTCTTCTTGCTGAGCTTTCCATAACCCTCGAAGGATTGAACGGAAAAATAAACATCGCCGTTATCCGCTGCATAGGCATGGTCGGATTCAATCAGCGTGTTGATCATGGCGATGATTTCATCGATATAATCGGTCGCACGAGGTTCTGCATTCGGTGTTAGCACCCCCAAGCGAGCCTCATCCTCATGCATCGCTGCGATCATGCGCTCGGTCAGTTCGGTGAACGGCTCTGCGTTTTCCTGGGCACGGCGAAGAATCTTATCGTCGATATCCGTTATGTTGCGCACATAGGTTACATCGTACCCGCGGCTACGCATGTAGCGCGTCACCACATCAAAAGCTACCAATACCCGGGCGTGGCCCAGATGGCAGAAGTCATAAACCGTCATGCCGCACACGTACATGCGCACCTTGCCCGGTTCGATGGGCGTGAAGGTTTCTTTTTGCTGGGTGAGCGTGTTGTAAATTCTGATCACTGCTGGTCTCCCG
>JBQCZX010000223.1:0-4893 GCA_052089485.1 Marinobacter sp.
ATCGCAAGGCCATGTTTCGTAACATGACTGCGTCACTGGTTGGTCATGAGCTGATTAAAACAACGCTACCGAAAGCCAAAGAGCTTCGTCGTGTAGCTGAGCCTTTGATCACGCTCGCCAAGAAAGATTCGGTTGCGAATCGTCGTCTGGCGTTCTCACGCCTGCGTGACGATGCAGCGGTTGCTAAGCTGTTTAATGAGCTTGGTCCCCGTTACAACGAGCGCCCGGGTGGTTACCTTCGTATTCTGAAGTGTGGCTTCCGTGCTGGCGATAATGCCCCTATGGCATTTGTTGAGCTGGTAGGTCGTCCGTTGGACATCGAAGCAGAAGAAGTAGACGAAGACGACGAGTAACATTGTTGTTTAGTTAGAAAAAACCGGAGCCGGAAACGCCTCCGGTTTTTTTGTGCCTGTTACCCCGGGAACATGGCTTTTAGATAGCGGCCTGTGTGCGAGGCTGGGTTACTGGCAACTTGTTCTGGCGTGCCTTCCGCGATGATCTGACCGCCTCCAGAGCCACCTTCTGGGCCCAGATCGATAACCCAGTCAGCTGTTTTGATCACGTCAAGGTTGTGCTCGATAACCACAATGGTGTTGCCGTGATCCCTCAGGCGTTGCAGTACGTTCAGTAATTGCTGGATATCGTAGAAGTGTAGTCCCGTGGTGGGTTCATCGAGAATATACAGGGTTTGCCCGGTATCCCGCTTGGATAGTTCCTTAGCGAGCTTGACCCGCTGGGCTTCGCCGCCGGATAGAGTGACGGCGCTTTGCCCAAGGCGGACGTAGGATAGCCCCACATCCATCAGTGTCTGTAGCTTTCTGGCAAGAAACGGCACGGCATCAAAAAATGCCCGTCCTTCCTCCACGGTCATGCTAAGAACCTCATTGATATTTTTGCCTTTGTAACGCACTTCCAGGGTTTCCCGGTTATAGCGTTTGGCTTTACACACATCGCAGGGAACGTACACATCTGGCAGGAAGTGCATTTCCACCTTGATCATGCCATCGCCCTGGCAGGCTTCACATCGTCCCCCCTTCACGTTGAAGGAGAAACGACCGGGTTTGTAGCCCCTTGATCGTGCCTCTTGGGTGCCGGCAAACAGCTCCCGAATTGGCGTGAATAAACCAGTATAGGTGGCGGGGTTTGAGCGGGGTGTTCGCCCGATGGGGCTCTGATCTATATCGATCACCTTGTCCAGCTGGTCAAGACCTTTTAGGCCTTCATAGGGCGAGGCGCTGAGGCTGGTGGCTTTGTTTAGCTTGGCAGCTGCTATTGGGTACAGAGTGCTGTTTATCAAGGTCGACTTGCCAGAGCCGGAAACCCCCGTCACGCAGGTCATGATGCCCAAGGGCAGAGTGAGGGTGACATTCTGCAGATTGTTGCCTGTGGCACCGGTTAACGTAAGGTTCTGGCCTGCACCTTTATTGCGGACGCTCGGAATGGCTATTTCCTTGGCTCCGCTGAGGTACTGGCCGGTCAGCGAGTCTGGGTTTGCGATGATCTGCGCGGACGTGCCCTGGGCAATGATTTCGCCGCCGTGTACGCCGGCACCCGGCCCTATATCAATAACGTGATCGGCAGCCCTAATGGCGTCTTCGTCGTGCTCGACCACGATAACGGTGTTGCCTAGGTCGCGAAGATGGGTAAGGGTGCTCAGTAAGCGGTCGTTGTCTCTTTGATGGAGGCCAATGGAGGGTTCATCCAGGATGTACATCACCCCTACAAGGCCAGCGCCAATCTGACTGGCGAGCCTTATTCGTTGTGCCTCCCCTCCAGACAGAGTGTCGGCGCTGCGCTCCAGCGTCAGGTACTCAAGGCCCACATTCACTAAGAATTGCAGCCGCTGTCGTACTTCTTTCGTGATCTTCTCGGCAATCTCACCTTTGCGACCAGGTAGCGACAGAGTGTCGAAGTAGGTATAGGCTTCGCCAATTGGCAGGCGGGTTAGATCCGACAAATTGCGCTCTTCAATGAACACGTGGCGAGCGCTACGTCGCAGGCGTGAGCCATGGCATTCTTTGCAGGCTTGGGTACTGAGATTGCGGGCCAACTCTTCGCGTATGCTCTGGGAGTCTGTTTCCCGGTAGCGGCGCTCGAGGTTTGGAATGATTCCCTCGAATGAGTGAGCTTTTTCCATGATGTGGCCGCGAGAATTCACATAGCGGAACGCAATCTCTTCGGTGCCGGATCCGAACAGGAGTGTCGCTTGGACATCCTCGGGGAGCTCTTCCCAAGGCGTTTCCAGGTCGATGTTGTAGTGTTCGGCAACGCTGCCCAGCAGCTGAAAATAGTACACAGCCCGGCGATCCCAGCCTTTAATCGCGCCGGCGGCAAGTGTAGCTTCAGGGTGTTGTACAATTTTGTCAGCATCAAAGAACTGTTTAACACCCAGGCCGTCACAGGTAGGGCAGGCCCCGGCGGGGCTGTTGAAAGAAAATAGCTTTGGTTCCAGCTCACTCAGCGCGTAGCCGCACTGAGTACACGCGTATTTTGCGGAAAACGTCTGCTCTTCACTTTTGCTATTTGTCTCGCCATCCATCGGGGTCACGAGGGCTATGCCGTCGGCAAGCCCAAGCGCGGTCTCAAAACTTTCGGCAAGCCGTTGCTCCAGGCCAGGCTTTACTTTGAAGCGATCAACGACCACGTCAATGTGATGTTTGCGTTTTTTGTCGAGCACCGGCACATCGTCGATGTCATACACGGTGCCGTCCACTCGTAGCCGGATAAAGCCTTGGCTGCGCATGGTCTCAATCACTTGCAGGTGTTCGCCTTTGCGATCCCGGATAACCGGCGCAAGGATCATCAGCTTGCTGTCTTCCGGCATGGCAAGCACTTGGTCAACCATCTGACTTACGGTTTGCGCTTCCAGTGGCTGCCCGTGTTCGGGGCACCGCGGTTCGCCAGCCCGAGCAAACAGAAGACGCAGATAGTCGTAGATTTCGGTAATGGTGCCTACCGTCGAGCGAGGATTGTGTGATGTAGATTTTTGCTCAATAGAAATTGCAGGAGACAGGCCCTCAATATGGTCGATATCGGGCTTTTCCATCATAGAAAGGAACTGTCGCGCGTAGGTGGATAAAGATTCCACGTAGCGCCTCTGGCCTTCGGCGTAGAGAGTATCGAATGCCAAGGATGATTTGCCTGAGCCAGACAGGCCGGTTATGACGATCAGCTTGTCCCTTGGGATATCCAGGTCGATGTTCTTCAGGTTGTGGGTCCGCGCCCCTTTGATCTGGATATGATCCATAAAGCCTCGCTTGGAAAAAACGAAAATTATACCGTGTTACGCCGGCCGCGGCGAAGATGTTGGTAAAGTTGTAGCTGTGCCCCGCCGGAGAACGTTCTGTTACAATGCGCCGCCGGCGGAGTATATGTTCTTTCCCAAGGCCAGGTTTTCAACCCCGACAGAGGAGCCAACCACCATGAATGCGCTGGAAAAACGCTCCGTATTTGCGTTGGCCTCTGTATATGCCATACGTATGCTCGGGCTTTTCATGGTTATGCCGGTATTCGTTCTGTTGGGTGATGGGCTTGAGGGCGCGACGCCGGCACTGCTTGGCTTTGCCATTGGCGCGTATGGGTTGAGTCAGGCATTGCTGCAGATACCCTTCGGTTTGCTTTCAGATCGCGTTGGCCGCAAACGCATGATCTATATCGGCCTGGTTCTTTTTGCTGCCGGTAGCATTCTGGCAGGCTCTACAGATTCTATATACGTGATGATTGCCGGTCGCATGCTTCAGGGGGCAGGCGCTATAGCCAGTGTGCTCATGGCGCTACTCAGTGACTTGACCCGAGAGGAAGAGCGAACCAAGGCCATGGCGACGGTGGGCATTTCTATAGGGCTTTCGTTTTCTGTCTCGCTGGTTCTGGGGCCGCTGCTGGGTTCGGTATGGGGGCTGTCGGGGATCTTCTACGCAACCGCCGTGCTGGCCATGATTGCCTTGCTCATCGTCAGCCGCGTTGTACCCACGCCGCATCAAAAAAACATAAGCGCTGATACACACCCTGCCAAAGCCATGCTGGGGCGGGTCCTGACTGACAAACGCCTATTGCGGCTGGATTTCGGGATTTTTTCACTGCACCTAGTGCTGACTTCACTGTTTTTGGTGTTTCCCTCTGTTCTGCAGAACCAGCTTGGGTTGGCGAGCACCTCACACTGGTGGTTCTATCTGAGTGTGATGATTACCTCATTTTTTGCCATGGTGCCGTTCATCATCATTGGTGAGAAAAAACGCCGAATGAAACCAGTACTCTGTGGTGCGATTGCGTTGCTTACACTGGCGACCGCAGGGCTAGCTGGAGTGTCAGATAGCCTGCTTGTCGCTTGGGCTGTGCTGTTTTTCTTCTTTATGGCCTTCAATCTGCTTGAAGCCAGCCTGCCGTCTTTGATCAGTAAAGAAGCGCCGGCTGCAAGCAAGGGAACGGCCATGGGCGTATATTCTACCTCGCAGTTTATGGGTGCTTTTCTGGGCGGGGCCGTGGGTGGCTTCTTGCTGCAGCAGCTAGGAATTCAAGGTGTTGTGTGGTTTATGGTAGCGGTGCTTGCGCTATGGTTACTGGTGGCCCTAACGATGCCGGCGCCCGGATACACCTCGGGTTTCGTGGTACAGTTACGGCATATGGTCAGCGACCAATACGATGATGTTGACGGCTGCTTGCGCCGCTTGCCGGGTGTGCAGGATGTGGTCATTGTTGAAAACGCTGGCACCGCCTATTTAAAGGTGGATCGACAGCACTTTGATGAGGCGTTACTTGCGGACTTTCCATTTGTCCAGCCAAGTAGCAGTTCTTGAAATCCGGAGGCTCGCAAGGAATGCGGGCGTCCATGAAAACAGAACCGGGAGCAGAACATGGCAAGAGGCGTAAACAAAGTTATTCTTATCGGGAATCTCG
>JBQCZX010000224.1:0-4893 GCA_052089485.1 Marinobacter sp.
TTTTTGCTGGGTGAGCGTGTTGTAAATTCTGATCACTGCTGGTCTCCCGAATGCTTACCCTTATTTACTCTTTATTTACCCCAGGAATCCCGCAAGGTAACGGTGCGATTGAACACCGGTTTGCCGGCTTTGGCGGTCATCTCCTGGTCGCAGAAGAAATAGCCTTCCCGCTCAAACTGATATGGGAGATCTGTGCTTGGCGTGGCTAGATTTTTCTCTGCACGAGCGCCTTTAAGAACCACAAGCGATTCTGGATTAATGTGGTCTGTCAGATCGCCGTCCTTGTCGCTGTCTGGCGCCTCATGGTTGAACAGACGGTCGTACAGATTGATATCGCATTCTACGCTGTCGCTTTCAGAAACCCAGTGGACAACACCGTTAGGCTTATAGCCCTCGGGGTTAACGCCCAAAGTGGCCGGATCGTACTCGCAGCGCAGTTCGACAATCTCGCCGCTGGCATCCCGCACCACCTCTTTGCAGGTCATGACATAACCACCGCGCAGACGAACGGCTTTATCAGGCGCCAGACGCTTCCACTTGCGTGGTGCCTCTTCAACAAAATCTCCCCGATCGATATACAGGGTCTGGCTCCAGGTGACCTCACGCTGCCCCATATCCGGGTTCTGCGGATGTACCGGCAATACCAGAGTTTCAGTTTTGTCGGCAGGGTAGTTGGTAAGCGTCACCTTTAAGGGGCGCATCACACACATGGCCCGAGGTGCGCGAGTGTTCAGATCTTCGCGGATAGCGAATTCCAACATTCCCATATCTACGGTGCCGCCGGCTTTGTTCACGCCGATCATGTCGCAGAACGTACGCAGAGACTCGGGGGTATAACCCCGGCGGCGCATACCCGAAATGGTCGACATGCGTGGGTCGTCCCAGCTGTCCACAAAGTGCTCGTCCACCAACCGCTTGAGTTTGCGCTTACTGGTGATGGTGTAGTTCAGATTTAGCCGAGAGAACTCAATCTGCCGCGGCTGACACGGAGCAGTAATGTTATCCAGCACCCAATCGTATAGCGGGCGGTGATCTTCAAACTCCAGGGTGCACAGGGAGTGAGTAATTCCTTCCATGGCATCGGAGATGGGATGAGTAAAATCGTACATCGGGTAGATGCACCACTTATCGTTTGTTTGGTGATGGTCGGCGTAACGGATGCGATACAGGATGGGGTCACGCATGTTGATGTTGGGCGAGGCCATATCTATCTTAGCCCGCAGCACCATCTCGCCATTGTCATATTTGCCGTCGCGCATATCGCGAAAGAGCTTCATGCTCTCGTCGACAGGGCGGTCGCGATAGGGGCTGTTTTTACCCGGCTCTTTCAGGCTGCCACGGTACTGTGCCATTTCATCGGCTGACAGCGCACACACGTAGGCCTTGCCCTTCTCAATCAATTCTTCGGCAAAGTAATACAGCGAATCGAAGTAGTCAGACGCATAATGCACCTCTCCAGCCCAGGTGTAGCCTAGCCATTCCACATCCCGCTTGATCGCGTCAATGTACTCCTGGCTTTCCTTCTCCGGGTTGGTATCGTCAAACCGCAGGTTGCACGCGCCAGAAAATATCTCAGCAATCCCAAAGTTAAGACAGATGGATTTTGCGTGGCCGACGTGCAGGTAACCATTGGGCTCAGGCGGGAAACGGGTTACTACTTGGCCGGTATGCTCGCCTTTGGCGACGGCGTCTTCGATCAGGTTCTGAATAAAGTTGTGGGCTTTTTTCGGCTCGGCGCTCATACAATCTCTTAAAAGAAGTGGATCATAAACCCGCTATTATACTCATAAATGAGGGCGGGACTCATGCATCGCCGGAAACTCTTGAGTACAATACCGACTTTAACCGACTCAAACCCACTGAACAGGAAACCCTGATGATTCTGCTGACCACCAATCACGGCGATATCAAGCTCGAACTCGATTATGAAAAAGCCCCCGAAACAGCCAAGAACTTCGAGCAGTATGTGCGCGAAGGCTTCTACGACGGCCTGATTTTTCACCGGGTAATTAGCAACTTTATGGTTCAAGGCGGCGGCTTTGAGCCAGGCATGGTGGCGCGCAAAACCCGCAAGCCGATCCAGAACGAAGCCGACAATGGCTTGAGCAATATGCAGGGCACGGTTGCCATGGCCCGCACCATGGATCCGCATTCCGCCTCCGCTCAGTTCTTCATCAACGTTGAGAACAACGGTTTCCTGGATCACACCGCAAAGAATGCCGAAGGCTGGGGTTACTGCGTGTTT
Source organism: Marinobacter sp. (assembly GCA_052089485.1). Classification (GTDB taxonomy): domain Bacteria; phylum Pseudomonadota; class Gammaproteobacteria; order Pseudomonadales; family Oleiphilaceae; genus Marinobacter. The sequence continues at coordinate 2,246 of JBQCZX010000224.1, forward strand.
GGCAAGGTTGTCGAAGGCATGGAAACCGTTAATGCCATCCGTGCGGTACGTACCACTATGGATGCAGGCCATCAGGATGTGCCTTATGAAGACGTAGTGCTTGTAAAAGCCACAGTTATAGAAGGTGGTGAAGAGAATGCAGAGGACGGAGGCGCAGCGTGACCACGCTGTTTATTTCCGATCTCCACCTGGAAGAGTCACGCCCCGACATTACCGGGGCGTTTCTTGGCTTTCTGAAGAAGGAAGCGTCCGGTGCAGAGCAGCTATACATTCTGGGTGATTTTTTTGAGGCCTGGATTGGCGACGACGAGCGCACGCCTCTGCAGGATCAGGTTGCGGCCGCACTGCGGGAGCTCAGTGATAGCGGCACCCGTATCTTCCTGATGCACGGCAATCGGGATTTCCTGCTGGGCGAAGACTTCTGCGCCCGCGCTGGCGCCACCTTGCTGGATGATCCCACCCTCATCGATCTGTACGGCACCCCTACCCTGCTAATGCACGGCGACAGCCTTTGCACGGCCGATGTGGAATACCAGAAGTTCCGCGCCAACATGCGCAACCCGCAAACCCAAAAGCTCATTCTGGCTCGCCCGCTTAAAGATCGTCAGCAAATGGCCCGACAACTTCGAGAAATGAGCGCGGCCACGAACCAAGGCAAAGCAGAAGACATTATGGATGTCACGCCCGAGGAAGTTGTGCATGTTATGGAGACCCAGGATGTGCCACAACTGATTCATGGCCATACCCACAGGCCCGCCGAGCACAGCCTGGAAGCAAACGGCAAAGCCTCAAAACGGATTGTCTTGGGTGACTGGGATCAAAACGTGTGGTGGCTGATTGCAAAGCCCGGGCACGCGCCGGAGCTGAAAAGAACCCCGCTGCCCGACTTCCAACCGTCCGACATCTAAAAGCACCTGCCCGATGAATGAAAGGCGCGACGCAGGCCCGCCCGCGCGAGGATCGCAAAACATGAAGCAACGCCCGACCCGTTTTTCAGTTCTGACAACATGGCTGGTCGGGGTTCTTCTGCTCTGCTTTTCAGCATTCCCGGCCCTCGCCGAAGAGACTGAGGAGCCGGAAGAATCTCGGCCTGCGGTGCAGCCAGAATTGGAGAAAGGCACGGATGCGCCTCCAGTAACCAAACTGCCGAAGACGGCCGACGCGGATATCCATGAGCAAATTCAAGCACTGCTTGCCTCTCTGGATCAGCGCCAAACTGCTGTTTTGGCAAGCCGAGAGCGACTAACCTACGCAGAATCTATTCTCGCCCGCCTACAAGATGAGTATGAAAGCTTCGAACTGAGGCTCGAGAAAGCAGGACTCAACCTGACGGCCAGTTACGCCGACTTATTAAAACAGAGACTCGAGCGCTTACAACGCCAGAGTATTGCCGAAGACCTAATTGAAGGCATTGAGAGCAAACTATCAGCTGCCAGAGAAGAACAACTGCGGCTGGAAGAATTTGAAGCCATTGCAGAACCGGATGACGATGCCCGAAACCAACTGCGCGGCCGCCGCTCTGACCTGCTAAGAGAACTTCATAAAGTGGTTACTGATCACATTGACGTTCTCAATGAATATTTCAGCACTGTGTCGACACTTCAGCATCAAGTGCAGGACTACCAGAAGCTTTTACAGCAACGACTTTTCTGGCTTCCCAGTGCAGAAGTGGTTAGTGCAGAGACCGCCGGGGGGCTTTATCAATCCGCTAAGTGGTTTGTTTCACAACTGAGTTTTGAGGCACTGACCGACGCGATCACTCACTCTATAGAGGAGCGTGGCGGGCGCATAGGCCTGGTCGCACTGCTCTTGATAATACTTTTGGTTCGGCGCAAAGCGATCGCTAAAAGCCTTTTGGCCAACGGTCGTCATCTCGGAGATGTCGGCCAGGATCGAACGGTTTTTACATTGCAGGCGCTCATCAACAGCTTTCTATTGGCGTTGCCGGGCGTGCTTGCATTTGCTCTGGCAGCCTTGGCTCTGATGGACGGCAACGAATTTTTCGCCGCACTCTCGAAAGGTTTTACCGCCGCCGGTTTTGTTATGTTTTTGCTCGCTTTTATCCGCAACGTTGCTCGTAAAAAAGGCCTCGGCGAAAGTCACTTCCGCTGGAACCCGAACTCCCTGTTGGTTATCCGCCGGGAAATACCCTTGCTGATGGCCTTTGTTATTCCGGTCACCACCATCACCACGTCAACGAGCTCGACACCTCAAGGCGCTCAGTTCGATGACAGCCTGGGCCGTCTGCTTTTCACTTTGGTGTCCATTGCGCTGGCGGTGTTTGCACAGCGCATCATGAAGTCTGTGCGAGCCTACAAATCCCACGGCAATTTTCTCTTTTTTCTGCACGTCATTGCGGTGATGGCGCCGCTTGTACTGGCTACGGCCTCGCTACTCGGCTACCACTACACCGCGTTGCAGCTTGAGCGAAACCTTTTTGTGTCCATATGCTGGCTGGCTTTCAGTTCACTGCTTTACTACGTCGGCCTGAGAGCACTTTCTGTGCGCGAGCGCCGGCTTACTCTTGAGGTTCTCAAAGAACAACGAGCGGCCGAACGCAGGGTGGCTGAAACCAGAGAGGCTCACGACTCCACAGATGAGAGTACTCTTCCAGCTTTGGATATGCCGGAAATGAACCTTAAAGATAT
>JBQCZX010000225.1:0-4830 GCA_052089485.1 Marinobacter sp.
CGCTGATTCTCAAAAATATGGGCTTGTAGGCCAGGGGGCATTCGTTGAAATACCTGCCGCAGCCTGCCCTGCAAATTAGCTTCATCGGCGGCTTCAACCAGCTCAAAAAGGGCTATCCTTGCCGTAACATTGAGCTGGGCCAGATGATGGCTTAACTGTTCAGCCGCACCCGGCGGCAACTCGGGAAACTGAAAGTGCGAGCTATTCACCACCAGTTCAAACCACTCACGATAGGCCGTCGGGCCGCTCCTCGCCGCCATCAAGCTTTTAAATACGTCGATCAGATCTTTGACAGCCCCGGGGATAATCTCTGGCTTGAGGTCGAGTGAGATCAAGTGCTGGTGCCCGACCTCTTCAAAGTAGAATTGCTTCAGAAAACTGAAATCATCTTTCGATTGCGACCACTCGGCAAGTATCGTGATCAGCGCATTGTCCAGCCCTAGCAGGGCACCGTAGTGCTTTTCACTGGCACGGTCATACAGATGGCCGTGCAGATAGAAGCTCTCCAACAAACATTGGATATCCGAAACAATGAGTTGTTTTTCACCAGCAAACCATGAAAGCGCTTTCTGACTTTCCTCCAGATAGGCATTCATTTCGTTCAGGCGCACCAGATCAGCAATACCTTGCTGACCACTAAGTGCCGAACCATCAATCAGGTTCTCCTGATACTCTGCCAGAGACTCAACGACATTACGTATCTCACTCTGTTGCAGGCCCAGCTCACCAGCCAGTGCCTGCGTACCTTCACGCATAGCTCTTACCCGCTCACGATCTTCAGGCATAAAGCTTAACGTCATCGGGCCCGCTATTTTTTTGGTACTGTTCTGATACTCGGGAAACTCGTCAACAAGTTGCTTGAGCTCAGTCTTTTGATCACGACTGGCCTGAGCAATTTTTTTGAAGATGGCCCTGGCATCTGCATCTTCAACCTGTTCTGCAAAAGCGTTTGCAAGCTCCCCAACTCGCTCGCCATCCAGACGGATCAAGTCACTGATAAAGCGAGCCGGGTAATACGCCGCATCTTCCTTTTCCAACCAGACCGTGTGGTTGGTATCAACGACTCTCCAGGCATCAAGCAGATCCGTGATATGGCCTGTCAGGTCATCAACCACAAGATAGGCATGGTCCTGCTCATACGCAGCCAGTCGGTGAGAAAAGGGCTCCCGAGCCCCGTCCATCGTATCCTGAGACCAGTGCCAAGGGGGCAGATTGGTTTGGCCATCCATAGGAACATCAGTTTTAACCGGGTGTTGCAGCAACTGCTCCAGATCGGATTTGTTCAGTAACTGGGGCTTTCCCTTAATCGGGCAATAACCGGATAACACCACCCGCCTCATGACCTCGCTACGGTAGCTCTCCCAGCGAATGAGCATGCTGCACTTTTTGGCCGTCAGTTGATGAGACGAGAACAGTATGTCGATATGGCCCCGGCGAGGCACAACCACAGCGGGTATATCCGGCGTTCCGCTACGCTGATCTTTCGCTGCATCGTTCCCGGCCCAGAGACGTTTGGTAACAGCTCCGCCTTCTGTTACCTGATACTCATGCAGAGTATCCGGTGCATCAGAATGAAACAGATATAAGTAGCCATCCCGGACCTGACGGATACCTACGGGTTGAAACCCCAATTCATACTGCGATTCCAGCGCATCGTGATCCACTGGTTTATCAACATAGGCATAGCGAACGGGAATTAACTGAATATCGGTTCGAGTTAGTGGGCAGGCACCTTCTACCGTAATGTCGGCGTGGCTTTGTCGGTCTCCGGCGGCTACCGGGTCGCCTATCATTGCTCCCATTGCTCTGCTCTCCCTGCATCGTGTGTTTGAGTCAACCCTTTTGCCATCAAGGCAGCCTGGCGCGCTTCAGGCCCTCCGGTATATCCGGGGTGTTTCTGAAATAACTGATAGATGTCCGGTGCTACTCGATCCCACGCGGCCGAGTCACCCAAATATCCAAACACCGTGCACCAGTGCGTCAGTGCCTGCACGGATGTATATCCGTTATTTATGGCTTCGTTCATCAGGCGTTGAACGGCACCAACCACAACAACTACCGGGTCACTCGTTAATCGGCCCGGGAAATAGGCTTTCAAATGACGGAACAACTTCACCAGAGTCGACCGACGGTCCGCGTCTGCGAGATGAGTCAGAGTGAGCTCGTTCAGCAAATAAGCTGCATCCACACTCTTCTCAGAATTCCTGTCATTATCAGACGTCCAGGAGTCATCACGTCGCTGACAGTACCAGCCGTCCCAAAGAGTATCCGGCAGTTGCACACCGTCTATTGTCGACCAATAATCTAACACACCGCCGCTCTCAGAGGATGCCAATAAAACCCTTGCGACCGTGGGGTCTGAAAAACGCAACAGTACCTTGTAGCCGAGTGGATGACGGGCTTCAATGAACCGGCGCAGGTGGTTGGCGATCGCATCCATGGGTTCGTTGCTAATCAGGCCATAGCCACACTCAAGGGTCTGTAACTCCTTTAGCAATGGCTCCAGGCCCGGATGTCCTTGCTCAACGCGAACCAATAAAGGCGCTACCTGCCGGATTTCCGCCCATTTTGTGCCGTCAAACAGGTTGCGATAGTCCGGGGTGTCAAAGAGCTCGTACAGCCACCGCTCTGCTTCCGCACGCATACTGCCATCGATCAGAATGTAATCAGCCTGAACATCGGTCCTCCGTAACTTCACGCTGGATGGTGCATTAAACACATCAAGCATCGGAACCGCCTTGCACTCCATCGTCACCTGCTTCACAAATGGCGGTCAGCGCTTTGCCCTCCTGCAGTGCACGAATCTGGCCTCCTGAATCAGGCTTCGCACTTACTCGCTGATCAACCTCAGCTAACGATACCGCTTCAGTCTCAGCCCCAACCGCTGTCGCCAACCCAGGCATTTCCGGCACCTGAACCTTCTGCCCGCTCCCCTTACCTGCAGCGCCACCCGCATTCATTTTGATACTCGCCCCACTCAGCGACACACCACTGGGATCAATCTTCAAAAAGCTGCCACCGGCCTTGAGAGTAATTTCAGTACCAGCCTCGATCACGGCTTTTTGGCCCGCTTTGATGTGCAGTTCGGTACCGGAGTCGCTGAGCCAGGCAGTACCGGCTTTCAGGTGCAAGGTGCCGGTTACGTTGAAGCTGTGGTCTTTACCGGTCTGCTCGCGTTTTTCGCCATCAACGGTGCTGTGGCTGTTATTTTTTACATTGCTGAACTGGTCATTCTCAACCGTTTGGTGGCTGTCATTTTTGATGACTTCGGTGCGGTTGTTCTCTGTGAGCAAATCCAGATCTTTCTGGGCGTGGATGTAGATCTGTTCTTTATCCGCTTCGTCCTCAAACCGCAGTTCGTTACTGCCCTCACCTTTGTGGGTCTGGGTTTTCAGAGCGGTGCGGGTTTTGTGTTCCGGCAGTGCATAAGGCGGCGTGTTGGTGGCGTGATAGGTTCTTCCAGTGATGATCGGTTGGTCCGGGTCACCATCCAGAAAGGAGACAATCACTTCGTTGCCGATTCTTGGTAAAGCCATGAAACCGTATTGGCCGCCCGCCCAGCCTTGGCTTACCCGCAGCCAGGCGCTGCTGTATTCGTCGTTCCTGCTGTATCTGTCCCAGGGGAACCTCACCTTTACCCGGCCAAATTCATCACAGTGAATTTCCTCCCCTTCGGGGCCAGTCACTATGGCGATTTGTGGGCCATCCATCAGTGGGTGGTGGGTCGTATCCGGGCGCCAGGTTTTATCCGCCGGAATGGCACTGAACGTATTGTGATAGGAGGTGGGCTCAGAACCACCTTCTTCTTCCATGGCCTGGGGTTGTTTGCCAGTGTGCGTCACAGCTGTCAGTAGCCAGTCCCGATTAAAATTAGCGTTGTCGTGTTCGGTGAGTTCAGCTTTAGCACCGCAGGTAAAATCCGGGCGGTTACTTTCACCGTTGGCGGTGCTGGCATCGTTTCTCAGGGCGTCCAGCCTGGCTTCGGTAAACGGCTGGCCGCTGGCGTCGGCTTTAAATCGGCCTGGGTAGTCGAAGTGCTGGTAATCCTGCCTTTGGTTGGCGCTGGCCGCACTGCGTTCGTGCATCAGGGCGTAAGCGGGATTTTTGAAGGTGTAGTCTTTCGTCGCTACGGAGGCAGCACGCACGCGCTCTTGGTAGCGGAAGCGGAACACGGCGGGTTGCTTGGTGCTTCCGCCAGCTTTGGCGTTGTATTCAGCAGCTTCCAGTCTGGGCGCATCACCGTGATGATCAGCCAGTATCAGCCCGGGCTGCTCTTCGCCGTCTTCGCTGCCATGCTGATAACGATAGTGCCAGCCTTCCTCGGCGGCCAGTCGCTCCATGAAAGCCAGGTCGCTTTCCCGATGTTGTACGCAGTATTCCCGTTCCTGGGGCGCGCGCTTTAAATCGAACCCTGCACTCATAATGCCTCGCTCTTCCAGCAGCGTGCGCACGATGGTGTCAGTAGTTTGTGTTTGGAAAATGCGGCTGTTGTGCATCAGCCCCAAGCGCCATACGGGCGGCTGGATGACGATCTCATAGCGGGTGCGGCGGTGGCCGGAGTCGCCCCGGGCGAATTCGTTGACCACGCCAGTGAAACGGCGAAGAGGCGTGCCATCTTGCCAAACCACCAGGTCCACCAACTGCTCCAAAACCTCGGCCGCATCGATATCAGGGTCGGTACTGGCCAGTTCAAGACGGCCATGAAACAGTTCAGATAACCGTTCAGTCAGCGTAAAGCCGACGACGGAGAGTAAATCAGTGGGAAGTTCACCAACACGGGCGGTAAACTGCAGTCCGCTTGCCTGAGGCATATCTTCAATCCTTGAAGGT
>JBQCZX010000226.1:0-4790 GCA_052089485.1 Marinobacter sp.
TAAAAACGGGCATGTTGTCATCGTTGCCATGGGTACCCGCCAGGTTGGCTTTGTTGTTGATCAGCTGGTCGGCCAGGAAGAAGTGGTTATTAAGCCGCTAGGTCGTGGGCTTCAAGGAACACCGGGTATGGCTGGCGCGACGATTACTGGCGACGGGCGCATTGCGCTCATCATTGATGTTCCCAGCTTGCTGCAGCATTACAGCTGAGAGGTCTTCCTAATAGCTTAGGGCTTTTTATTAGAGCTGAGGGCTCTTTATTTGGTCTGAGGGCTCAAAGAGCCGCAGGATTTTTGGTAGGAGAAACGGATGACAGTGTCTGTCCTGGTCGTTGACGACTCAGGGTTCTTCCGCAAACGGCTGACGGAGATACTCACTTCGTCGGGTCAGATCCGTGTGGTGGGTGTGGCCGCCAACGGCCGGGAAGGCGTTGAGTTGGCGGAATCATTGCGCCCGGATGTCATTACCATGGATTACGAAATGCCGATTATGGACGGCATTTCGGCGGTGCGCGAAATCATGACCAAGCACCCTGTACCTGTGCTGATGTTTTCCTCACTCACCTACGAGGGCGCCAGAATAACACTGGACGCACTCGAAGCCGGGGCGGTGGATTTTCTGCCCAAAAACTTCGAGGAAATCGCCAGAGATGGCGGCCAACTACAGAAGATTCTGATAGATCGCGTGCTTGATATCGCACGCAGCCGGCCAGCCAGTCGTGTATCAGCTTGCCCGCCACCCGCAGCGCCGTCACATTCGCGCCCGGTTGCAGCCAGGCCGCCGGTTTCGAGCCGACCTCCGGTGCCCCAAACGCCTCCCAGACGCCCTTCACGAAAGAGCCCTGCGCGACACTATGCTGTTGTGGGTATTGGAACCTCTACCGGCGGGCCAGTCGCGCTCCAGCGTGTGCTAACCGCCTTGCCTGCATCTTTTCCCTCGCCGATTGTATTGGTTCAGCATATGCCAGCGAGTTTTACCCCGGCTTTTGCGGAGCGACTTAACAAGCTTTGCAAGATAGAGGTACGACAGGCCGAGGACGGCGACGTCTTGCGCCCAGGGTTGGCAATGCTCGCCCCAGGTGGCAAGCAGATGATGATTGAAAACCGCAATGGCCAACCCCGGGTACGTATACTGCCAGGCGATGAGCGGCTGAATTATCGGCCCTGTGTGGATGTGACCTTTGGTTCTCTTGCAAGGGCATACCCGGGTAAAACCCTTGGTGTGATTCTGACTGGCATGGGGTCCGATGGCCGGGAAGGTTGCCGGATGATGAAACAGAGTGGTTCACCAATCTGGTCTCAGGATGAAAAATCGTCGGTGATTTACGGCATGCCCATGGCGGTTGCGAAAGCCGGCCTTAGTGATGAAGTGCTCTCCTTGGAGGACATAGGCCCACGATTGGTTGAGGGCGTTTGCTGATGGATGTTCTCAGCCTGCTAGGTGTTGTTCTGGCATTTGTTGCCATTCTTGGCGGCAACCTGCTTGAGGGCGGTGCCCTGAGTTCGCTCTTCAATGGCCCTGCGGCGATTATAGTGATTGGCGGTACTGTGGCTGCAACCATTCTCCAAACCTCCTGGCCAGTGCTGAAGCGCGCCTGTGCCCGGTTCCGGTGGGTGTTTTTTCCGCCGTTTATCAGCATCGAAGATGGCATTGGTAAGGTAATTGATTGGAGTGTGAAGGCCCGCAAGCAGGGTCTGCTTGGGCTTGAGGGGCTGGCTGAGAAAGAACCCGAAAATTTCGCTCGAAAAGGCCTGCAGCTTTTAGTGGATGGGGCAGAACCAGAAACCATCCGCAGCATCATGGAAATTGATCTGGATTGCCGAGAAGAGCGGGACCTGGAATCAGCCCGGGTGTTTGAAGCCATGGGCGGCTACTCGCCAACCATTGGTATTATCGGCGCAGTGATGGGGCTCATCCAGGTAATGACCAACCTGGAAGACCCGCAGTCACTCGGCAGCGGTATCGCCACAGCATTTGTCGCGACCATATACGGCGTAGCTCTGGCAAACCTGCTGTTTTTCCCGGTGGCAAACAAGTTGCGGGGGCTGGTTAAAGAGCGCTCAAGGTACGAAGACATGATGATTGATGGCCTTATCGCCATCGCGGAGGGTGAGAACCCTAAATCCATTGAGTTGCGACTGCGGGGCTTCCTGCAGTAAGCACACCCGGTTTCTATTATGCGCCGTCGCAGGCCACATCAGGACGATTTGCACAATAAAGAACGTTGGCTGATTTCCTATGCGGATTTCATCACGTTGCTGTTCGCTTTTTTTGTGGTGATGTACTCAGTTTCGTCGGTCAACGAGGGCAAGTACAAAGTCCTCTCGGAAACGCTTACAGGTGTTTTCAATGCCCCCCAGCGCTCCTTTCAGCCGATCGAGGTGGGTGATCAACCGCCACGCCCGGATGTTGGCTCCTCAGACGACATTATCCCCCCGGTCGTTACAGAAGCCCCGAGAAATTCGGAGCAGGACACTCAGGCGCGCACCAGGGCCCTGAGTGCCATGGCGGATCAACTGGCCATGGCGTTTGATGACCTGATCAGCCGTGGGGTCGTGACGCTTGAAACCAGTGACCAATGGCTGGCGCTTAACCTGCCGGACAGTCTGCTTTTTGGCAGTGGCGACGCTGAGCCTCACTACGATGCTTTTGATGTGATCGACAAAATAGCCGGCGTTCTCAAAAACCGTGATAACGCGTTAAAGGTTGAAGGCTTCACTGACAATCAACCCATTCGCACCTCCCGCTTTCCGTCTAACTGGGAATTGTCAGCGGCGCGAGCAGCGGCGGTTGTACGCATGTTGGGAATGGATGGTATTGAGCCGGAACGCATGGCCGCAGTGGGGTACGGGCAACACCAGCCTATAGCCCGCAACGATACCAAAGAGGGGCGTCGGCGAAACCGGCGCGTAGTACTGCTGATATCTCGCGATGCCAGCGTCCGGGGTGTGATGCGCTAAGTTTACGGTTCGTTGGCGTTCAAGTTGCGCTGGAACTGGCCGATAAACCGGTATACAGCGGGTTTTAGTGGGTCGCAATAATGCATTTTCCGGAGTGAACACGTGCGAATCTGGGCAGTAGCCAATCAGAAAGGGGGTGTCGGTAAAACGACTTCAGTGGTCGCTTTGGGCGGCTTGTTGGCGGAGCGTGGCAAGCGTGTGCTTGTGGTTGATCTTGATCCCCACGGCTCTCTTACCACCTGGTTCGGGTATGATCCGGATACGCTGGCGCACAGTGTTTTTGATCTGTTCCAGCACCAGGGCAAAGTGCCAGAGGGCTTGCCCGCTCAGCTTATTACCGAAACCAGTCGCCCGGGGATGTCTTTGCTGCCTGCGAGCACGGCACTGGCTACGCTGGAGCGTCGTATGGTTGGCGTGGAAGGCATGGGGCTTATTGTGTCTCGTGCGCTTGCCCAGTTGTGGGATGATTTCGACTACGTCATTCTCGACAACACGCCGTCGCTGGGCGTGTTGATGGTCAATGCGCTGGCGGCCGCACAGCATTTGATTATTCCGGTGCAAACCGAGTTTCTCGCCATCAAAGGTCTTGAGCGTATGCTGCACACGTTGCAGATGATCATGCGCTCCCAGAAGAACCAACTGCCCTATACCATCGTGCCCACCATGTTCGATCGGCGTACTCAGGCTTCAGTAAAGAGCCTGAACCTGCTGCGTAAAACCTATCAGGACAACCTGTGGAAATTTGCGGTGCCCGTAGATACCAAATTCCGCGACGCCAGCCAGGCAGGGGTTATTCCGTCAAAGCTGGATGCGCAGACTCACGGTGTTCGGGCGTATCGACATTTGTTGGACGAGTTATTGGAGCGAACTGGTGCGTTGAAGGGACGTCAACATGGCTGACGAAAAATTGACAAAGCTGGCTGATCCGGCAACCGCCATCGCCAGTTACCTGGACGAATTGCTGCATACGGCAATGGATACCGCTTTGCGTGAAGACGTTCGCGAGCCAGAGCCGGCTAGCGAAATAGAGCCAGAACCAATGCCTGCTCCAGTGCGCAAGCCTGTGGTTCGGCCCAGGCTAAAACCTGCGCCGCCGGTGGAAGTGCCGCCACAACCTTTGCGGGCCCAAGAAGCTGTCGCCTCCGTGCCAGAACCCGCAGTAAAGCCAGCGCCGGAAACATTCGCATTGCGTCCAGAATGGTCAGAGCGACCGTTTGAATGTTTGATTTTTACTGTCGCCGGCTTGCAGCTAGCGGTTCCTCTTGTGTTACTGGGAGCTATTCACCGGATAGAAGAGGAAATTCGGCCTATTCCTGGTAGCCCTCGCTGGTACATGGGCATTCGCCCGGCTGCTCATCAGAATCTGAGAGTGGTGGATACGGCAGAATGGATTATGGCCGGAAGGGTGCCAGCCGGCGCCCGGGATAACTACCGGTTTGTGATTCGCTTGGATAACAGCCAGTGGGGATTGGCCTGCGATGATGTCGCTCAATCGTTCACCCTAAGCCCGGGGGATGTGCGCTGGCGCACAGCCCGCAGCAAGCGGCCTTGGTTGGCCGGAACGGTGATTGAGCAGATGTGTGCCTTGGTTGATGTGAGCACCATGGCAGACTTGCTGGTACGGGCTGAGCGAGAGCAACACTTGGATCTGAACTGACTGATCCGTTCGGTTACGGAATGACACCGTGCTGTACTGGCACGGTTTGTGCCCTTGATTATAGTATTGGGCGCTGATGATGTTTTTTTGACGATCAGGTTGCCCGCCGGGCAGCCGAATAGGAGAGACAGGCTATGGCATCCCCGAGCGGACAGCAAAATCAGGCCCAGGACGA
>JBQCZX010000227.1:0-4782 GCA_052089485.1 Marinobacter sp.
CGCTCACCATCGGGCTTCTATTTATCGTTATTGTGCGAATGGCGGCCGTGCGGTTTGATATCCGTTTGCAACGGGACCCCACCTAAAGCGGGTCGTTTTCATTCCGAAATTCACCTTTCTAAACGCAGCGGAAGCTGCGCACAAAATGAGAGCCTAAGTTTTATGGATTATTTTTCTCAAAGCATCAAGCAAGCCATCCGCACAGTGCCCGACTGGCCCAAGCCCGGCGTTGCGTTTCGTGATATCACTACGGTTCTGCAAAACAAAACAGCCTTTCGGAAACTGATTGATGCGTTTGTTCACCGCTACCACGGCCACAAGATTGATGCCGTGGCGGCTGTAGATGCCTGGGGGGTTATCGTAGGCTCGGCCATGATTGATCTCCCTGATCTTGGCGGGTCTACGAAGCTGCAGGAAGAGGGCCTAAAGGTCTATACTGTATGCTCGTTCGAGGGCGAGTAAAAACATCGTCCCGGCGTACTTGGAGAGTGCCTGAAAAGCACCGGGAGATCATCTATGAATCATTATCAACACCACTGGAAAGATAGCACTCCTGTACACCTGCCACTGGGAAAGATCGTGTGCGTTGGCCGGAATTACGCCGAACACGCGAAAGAGCTCAATAATCCGGTGCCCTCGGAACCTCTGATCTTCATTAAGCCGGCCACCTCTGCAATGCATGTAACGCGCCCTCTGGAGTTCCCAGCCAGCCAGGGCCAAGTGCATTTTGAAACCGAATTAGCGGTATTGATCGGCAAACCTCTCACCAATGCGTCTGCCAGCGAAGCCGAGGCCGCTATTCTCGGCTATGGCTTGGCGCTGGATCTTACTCTGCGAGATCTACAAAGCCAGCTGAAGAATAGAGGTCACCCCTGGGAGCGAGCCAAGGCGTTTGATGGCGCCTGCCCTTTGTCGCCATTTGTGGCGGCTGATCGCTTCTCCAACGATCACATCACCTTCAGTTTGGATATCAACGAGCAGCGTCAACAAAGCGGTGATACACGGGACATGCTCTTTCCGGTCATTCCACTTCTGGCTCACATAAGCAGCCACTTCACGTTGCTGCCCGGCGATGTTGTGCTCACCGGCACTCCAAAGGGCGTTGGTCCGCTGCGCTCGGGGCAAATCCTGGCGCTGCAGTTGGAGGATGAGTTGTCGGTCTCCACCAAAGTGGTTTAACTTGGGCTGACACAATCTTTCTTTTCTGGGAGCACGTATAGTCAGGCATGGCAAAAAAACCAGTTACCTCACGTAGTGGTCGTTTCTTCAAGCTTGCTGGCATGACAGCCTCGGTGGCAGGGCAGTATGCGGGCCAAAAGGCCCGCGGCGTGTTCAGTAGTGAAAACGACGATGGCGCCCGCAGTGAAAGCTACAGCCGCATGGCCAATCGCATTGCCGACACCCTCGGTGAAATGAAAGGCGCGGCAATGAAGGTGGGACAAATCGCTTCCCAAACCCAGGACTTCCTGCCCCGGGAATTTTCCGATGCGCTCGAGAAACTGCAAAAAGAAGCGCCGCCGATGCCCTTCGAGATCATTCTTGAGCAGGTGGAGGCCGAGCTGGGAAAACCGGTTGGCGAATTGTTCGAGTACCTTCAGGAAACACCCTATGCCGCTGCCTCTATCGGCCAGGTACACCGCGCTCGGCTGCACGATGGCACAGATGTGATTGTGAAGGTGCAGTACCCAGGCGTGGATGAGTCCTGCGATTCCGATTTGAAACAGCTGCGCCTGGCCCTGAAACTTGGCGGCCTATTGAAAATGCCCAAAGAGTCCGTCGATCAGTTGTTCGCTGAAATTCGGGAGCGGCTGCGCGAAGAGTTGGATTACGAGAACGAAGCCCAAAACATTGAGCAGTTTCGGGAGTTCCATAGAGACGACCCTTGGGTGGTTATCCCTTCGGTCATTAACAGCCATTCCACCCGCCATGTGCTCACAATGGAGCTTGAAGAAGGCGACCATGTGAGTAAGGTGAACCCGGAGAGTTATGACCAGGCCACCATTAATTTGATCGGTCATCGTATGTTTACCACCATGGCCGATCAGTTATTCCGTTTTCAGTGCATCCACGGCGATCCTCATGCGGGTAATTTTGCGTTCCGTCCGGATGGTAGCCTTGTGATGTACGATTTCGGCTGTGTGAAAAAACTGAAGCCGGAGATTGTTGAGGCCTATCGAAATACGGTAACGGCGGCCTTGGCCCAGGACTATAAGGCGCTGGATGCGTACTTGATTGATTTGGGTGCTCGGGTGGGGAGTCAGCCGGCTATTGATGAGGCTTATTATGCGATGTGGCGGGACATTTTGATTGTGCCGTTTAATTCTGAGCAGCCTTATGATTTTGGCGAGTCCAGTATCCATAAGGCTGTGGCGGCTAAGACTAGTACGGTGTTTAAGTATTTGGACTCTTTCAAGCCGCCGGTTGAGAGTATTTTTATTGATCGGATGATTGCGGGGCACTATTGGATACTGAAGCGGCTGGGGGTTCAGGCTGCTTTTGGTGAGGAGCTTCGCCGGTATCTTGCGGAGTCGCACTGACCTTCTAGCTCTGGCTTCGGTGTTATCGGCAGTATCAGGGCAGGGTTTCCAAAACACGCTGTGAATACGTCCATGTACGCTTGGCTACGCCATCCATGGCTTCGCACAGTTTTGGAAACCCTGCCCTGACACTGCCTACTTGGCTCAACGGTGTGCCGCCCACACCACACATAATTCCGTACGATTTTGACAGCCAGATGCCGCAGGCGCCTATCTGGCTAAGTAGTTTGCTGCCCACTCGGCAACGCCCTCACCTGCGCCTTTTCGGATGATTCTCGCACGGGAAACCCCTGCTGGCTCGCCTGGGTCTATTACTGTGATGGGTACGTCCCTTTCCACTTCGTGAACCAAACCGGCCGCTGGGTAGACTTGTAGTGATGTACCTACGATTAACAGGTCGTCTGCGGTGCGAACCAGGTCGGCGGCTGTTTCCATCATGGGGACTTCTTCGCCAAACCAGACGATGTGCGGGCGCAGTTGCTGGCCTAGTTCGCACTGATCGCCCTGGTTGATGTCTCGGTAGCCTATGTCGTAAACCAGTTCTGGGTTCACCGAGCTTCTGGCTTTGGTGAGTTCGCCGTGTAGGTGAACCACGTGGCTGGAGCCGCCGCGTTCGTGCAGGTCGTCTACGTTTTGGGTGATGATGGTTACCCGGTGGTGCTGCTCCAGTTCGCCAAGGAGCTGATGCGCGCGGTTTGGTTGGGCTGAGGCGAGTTGCTGTCGGCGTTCGTTGTAGAAGCGCAGCACCAGTTCCTGGTTGCGGGCGAAGGCTTCCGGGGTGGCCACGTCGTATACGCTGTGTTGCTCCCAGAGGCCGCCGTTGTCGCGGAAGGTGGATAAGCCGCTTTCGGCGCTGATGCCAGCGCCGGTGAGTACTACTATGTGCCGTTGCATTAGTCGAATATCTTGCCTGGGTTAATGATGCCGTTGGGATCGAACACCTGTTTGATCCCTCTCAGGTAGGCGATTTCTGCTTCGCTGCGGGTGTACTGCAGGTAGGGCTTTTTGGTCATGCCTACGCCGTGTTCGGCGGAAACGCTGCCCTGGTATCTCTCCACAATTTCAAACACCCACTTATTAACCTGCTGGCACTTTTCGAAGAAGTCTTCTTTGGCCATGTCTTCTGGTTTCAGGATGTTGAGGTGCAGGTTGCCGTCGCCTATGTGGCCAAACCAGATAATTTCAAAATCCGGGTACTGCTTAGCCACCAATTCGTCGATTTCTGCCAGGAATTCCGGAACCTTGGAAACCACCACAGAGATGTCGTTTTTGTAGGGCGTGCGGGGCGCGATGGATTCCGAGATGCGCTCGCGCAGTTGCCACAAGCTGTTGGCCTGGGTTTCGCTCTGGCTGATTACGCCGTCGAGCACCCAGCCGTTTTCCATGCACTGCTCGAACAAGCTCATGGCATCGTCCATGATCTGATCCGACGTTGCTTCAAACTCCAGCAGTGCGTAATAAGGCGCTTCGGTTTCAAACGGCGCTTGTACCTGGCTGTGAGCCAGTACGTGCCCCATGGCTTGGTGGGAGAAGAATTCATAGGCGGTTAGATCCAGGCCACCCTGGAAGGTTTTGAGCACATCCATGGTGTTGCCAAGATCATTCAGACCGAGCACCAGCACTGTTAGGTTATTCGGCTGGCGTGTGAGTTTCATGGTGGCTTCGGTAATAAAGCCCAGGGTTCCCTCGGCGCCGATGAACAGATGGCGCAGATCATAGCCGGTGTTGTTCTTTTCCAGATCTTTGTTCAGATCAAGAATGTCGCCTTTGCCGGTCACCACTTTAAGGCCAGCTACCCAGTCGCGGCTCATGCCGTAGCGGATCACTTTGATGCCACCTGCGTTGGTGGAGAGGTTACCGCCGAGCTGGCTGGAGCCCGCGGAAGCAAAGTCTACCGGGTAGTAAAGGTGGTTCTCTTCGGCAAAGCTCTGTAGCTGCTCGGTAATAACGCCGGCTTGGCAGCGTACCAGGCGGTCGCTGGCGCTAAAATCAAGTACCTGATTCATGTTGTCGAAGGCAACAACCACTTCCCCGTTTGCGGCCACGGCGCCGGCGCTCAGGCCGGTGCGTCCACCGGAGGGCACCAGCGCCACTTGGTTGTCGTTGGCAAACTTTACCAGCGCTTGAACCTGCTCCGTGGTTTTCGGGAGTGCGATGGCTAGCGGGTTGGGCGTGTAGATTCGAGTCCAGTCCTTGCCGTAACTCTCGAGATCAGCCGGGTCGGTCAGTATCTTTCCGGGCGCGT
>JBQCZX010000228.1:0-4759 GCA_052089485.1 Marinobacter sp.
TGGTACCAGAGTACCGTGCTGCAGTTGAAAGCTACACCCGGGCTCAGAAAGCGGCTAAATAAGGCGCTGGCTATTTATTGTCGAATACGTTTTTAAACACACAATGTCGCGCCCCGGTGTGCGGCATTGTGTGTTCGCTTCAGAAAAACATCCGAATTTTGAAATGCACGGGTAAGGCCTGCCAGCAGTGGTGGATCCGGAACCAAGGAGGAGGTTGGTGAAAACAGTTATCGGTAAGCTGTGTTTTCTGGCAGTGCTTTGGTGCGTTTCGTTGCTGCAAGCTCAGGCACAGGAGCGCCCCGGTGTCGCGTTGGAACAGGTAACCCGATCGGCGATTATCAGTGACGTGAGCCTCAATGGCACCGTGAGCGCGTTGCGCTCATCCCGCTTATCGGTGGCGGTTAGTGGCCTTGTGAACAGAGTTGGTGTTGATGTGGGCGACCGGGTTGAAGCCGGGGACGCTTTGGTTAGGCTGGATGATGAGCTGGCGGCATTGCAACTGAAGAGTGCCCGTGCGGCGACTCAGGAGGCTGCTGCCAGGCTGGAAGAGGCGCAGCGCCGCTTTGCGGAGGCTGAGTCCGTCGGTATTGGCCGCAATATTGCTGCTACCGAGGTAACAGCTCGTGAGAGTGAAGTAGCGGCGACCCAGGCCAATCTGGCCAGGCTACGAGCCGAGGAAGCGCATCGTCAGGCTCTGTTGCAGCGTCACACGATAAAAGCTCCTTATGCCGGTGTTATCAGCGATCGCAACGCCGATCTGGGCGAGTGGGTCGCGCCCGGCGATGCGTTGATGACTCTGGTTGATATAACCCATCTCCGCCTGGATTTTCGGGTACCCCAGGATTACTACCAAAAAATCGACGGTCGTACCGAGCTCCTCGCCCTCACAGGCAGCGCCCCGGGAAAAACGATCCCGTTAAACATTGAATCGGTTGTGCCCGTGAACGATCCCCAAGCCAGAACCTTTTTGCTGCGAGCAAGTGATGATGGAGCTCTACGCCTGCTGCCCGGCATGGCGGTAGAAGCCAGGCTGCGGGTGGCTACCGGTGAGGAAGGGCTGACCGTTTCCCGCGATGCAATCAACCGCTACCCCGAAGGCCGCGTGACTGTGTGGATTGCCGAGCCGGTCAGTGATGCCGAGTATGAGGTTCGGGAAAAACGAGTAGAAATTGGCGCCGGCTTTGGCGACCGCACAGAGGTATTGAGCGGGCTGGACGGCGGCGAGCAGGTGGTGGTGCGCGGTAACGAATCCCTGCAGGAAGGGGCGCGAGTCCGGCTGGCTGAACGGAGCGCCCGTTAATGTTCGCAGGCATCATTCGCCATGGCACCTTGGTAACCGTGATCACGCTGATCTTTGCCATTCTTGGAGCGGCCGCTGCATTACGAATTCCTGTGCAGATGATTCCGGATCTGGAAACCCGAACTATTAGCGTCGAAACCCGCTGGGCCGGTGCTACGCCCCAGGATATCGAAAAGGAAATACTGATCGAGCAGGAGCGCTTTCTGCGCAACCTGCCCAACCTCAGCAAACTCACAGCCACGGCTAGCAGCGGTTCCGCTGAAATCGAACTGGAATTCCCCTTTGGTATCGACATCACCGAAACTCTGATACAGGTTAACAACGCCCTCAGCCAGGTGCCCGGTTACCCGGCTAATGTCGATGAGCCCCGTATTGTGGCGGCTTCGTTCTCTGCCAATGCGTTTATGTTCTTCTGGCTCTCGACCTTGCCAGACAACCCGAAAGAGCTGAATGTGGACCTGATGCGGGACTTTGTGGAAGACCGCGTCAGGCCGCGTATGGAAAGTGTACTCGGGGTGTCGGAAGTCACGGTCAATGGCGGCGCCGACCGTCAGGTTCAGATTATTGTGAATGAAGCGGAGCTGGCCCAACGCAACCTGAGCTTGCCGGATCTCCGGGATGCCATCACTCGGCGCAATCTGGATGTTTCCGGTGGCGAACTGGATGCCGGAAAACGCCGTTACCTGTTACGAACCGCAGGCCGGTTTCAGGACCTGGACGAGTTGCGTCAGCTGGTGGTGGCCCGCAATGGTGACAGCCTGGTGCGACTGGCGGATGTGGCCAAGGTGCGCCAGGGCCAATCCCGCATTCGCCAACTGTCTTATGTGAACGGCCGGGATGTGATGATTCTTCTGGTGCGCAGGGAGGCTGGCTCGAACGTCATCGAGATCAAGCGCGCCATGTTGGAGGAAGTGGAGCGCATCAACGAAGAAGTGCTGGCGCCGGAAGGGCTGGAGTTGGGGCTGACCACCGACGATGTGCGCTACGTGGAGGCCTCGGTGGCCAACGTATGGACCAACCTCGGCATTGGTGCCGTGTTTGCCACCCTCGTGATGTTTCTGTTTCTCCGTTCCGGCCGTGCAACCTTTACCGGCGTTATGGGGGTGCCACTGTGTGCCCTTGCCGCCTTGCTGGGGCTAATGCTCACCGGGCGAACCATCAACGTCATTTCGCTGGCCGGTATCGCCTTTGCCATCGGCATGACGGTGGACAACAGCATCGTGGTGCTGGAAAACATCGAACGGCACCGCCGCCTGGGGCTGGATCGTTTTGAATCCGCGCTGAAAGGCGTTCAGGAGGTCTGGCCTGCCGTGCTCGCCTCCACTATGACCACCGTGCTGGTATTCCTGCCCATTCTGTTTATCGAAGAGGAAGCGGGGCAACTCTATTCCGATGTGGCCATTGCCATTTCCTGCGCCATTTTTGCCTCCATGCTGGTGGCGGTCACCCTTATTCCCACCCTGAGTGCGCGGTTGGATTTCGGGACCGTGAATACCGAGATTGACGAATTTGGCAATGTCGCCTCCGGGGGGTGGGCGGTCCGGGTGATGTCGGCGCTGCGCTGGCTGGTGGCTGGTCCAGTTCGCCGCGGCCTGTTGATTCTGGGAACCCTTACCACAAGTATTCTTGTCATCCTGCTGCTGACCCCGCCTGCGGAATACCTGCCAGAAGGCGAGGAACCCAAGGTGTTTGCCTCCATGAACGCGCCCCCCGGATACAATCTGGCGGAAATGGAGCGCATCGCAAAACAGGTGGAGGCGCTGTTGTTGCCACAGCTTCAGGCGGATCCGGAACCCTATGCCGCCGGTGAGACAAGAATCCCGCCCCTGAGTTATTTTCTCACCCGGGTCAGCTCCACGAACATGCGCATCATTCTGGAGCCTGTGAACCCTGTCCACATTGACGCCCTGATGGCGGAAATTACCGATATCTATCGAGAGTTCCCCGGTATGAGGGCCTTTGCTGCCAAAGGCTCGATTATTTCCAGCAGTAACGGGGGCACCCGCAGCATCAATCTGGATATATCCGGGCCTGATCTGGTGTCGATTTATCAGGTTGCCAACAATGCCTATCGGCGGGCTCAGGCCATTTTTGATAACCCGCGCATCCAGAGCCAGCCGGCCACTTTGTCCTTGGCGCAGCCGTTGATTCAGGTGCTACCAGACTGGGATCGTGCCGCTGAACTGGGCCTGGATACGGCAGCGATCGGGTTTACTGTGGCGTCCTTGACAGAGGGCGCCTATGTGGATGACTTCTTTCTGGATGACGAGAAAATCGACATCTACCTGTATGGCAGTCAGGGCCCGCAACCGGGCCTGCAAACGCTGCCCGATGTGATGGTGCATACGCCCCGGGGCGCAACCTTGCCGCTGTCCAGCCTGGCCCGCATCGAAGAAACCGTGGATACCAGCATTGTGCGCCGCCTTAACGGCCGCAGAACCGTGACGCTCAACGTGATTCCGCCAAACGATGTGCCCCTGGAGGCCGGAGTTGAGCGGGTTAAAACCGAGCTGTTGGCCGCCATGCGCGAGAGCGGCGAACTGCCCCTTGATGTCAGCATTGAAATCTCCGGCGCCAGCAATCAGCTCAACGCCACCCGGGATGCGCTGACGGGAAATTTTGCGATAGCACTGGTGATTGTCTATCTTTTGCTGGTAGCCATATTTGCGCACTGGGGCTTCCCGCTGCTGATACTGACCGCAATCCCGCTGGGTGTCGCCGGGGGCATTGTCGGGTTGGCCCTGATGAACCTGGTGGGTGGGGTTTTGCCGATGATTGGCCTGCGCCCCATCAGCCACCCCTTTGATATGATCACCATGCTGGGCTTTCTGATACTGATGGGCACCGTGGTGAATAATCCGATACTGGTGGTAGAGCAGGCGCGCCTGAATTTGCACAACACCCACGCATCTGTGGTGGATGCGGTGATGGGCGCTGTGGCCACCCGGCTGAGGCCCATTGCCATGACCACCCTGACCACCCTCTTCGGCCTGTCGCCGCTAATGCTTTTGCCCGGTGAGGGCACGGAGCTGTATCGCGGAGTGGGGGCCATTGTGCTGTTCGGGCTATTAGGCGCGGCCACTGTTACCCTCACATTCTTGCCAGCCCTGACCGTGTTTGTGCTGGGCTGGCAGCGAAACTATAAAAACAGAAGGAGAGAAAATACTGGCGCAGCGTAACCAGGAGCGACGCCAGTTGAAGAAGGAATTTCGATTAACACCACTTTTCAAAGGCTGAACTCGACCGACTGCCAAAGTGGTGCTGTACTTCAGGCGATGCTCGCCGTTCAGAGCGGTCATGGCCGCGACTGTAATGAAAGTACCTGGAGCAACAAGAGCAATTCACTCAAAAAATAATGTTCATATTGAGGACTTATCATGACGAACCGCAGAAACTTCCTGGGATACGCTGCCACCGCCATCGGTGCCATGCCCTTCGCCGGTGTCGCTTTGGCACAGG
>JBQCZX010000229.1:0-4755 GCA_052089485.1 Marinobacter sp.
GGAAAGGCATCAACGAATCCGACATGATTTTGATGCCCGATGACAGCAGCTCTGTTCTTGATCCGTTCACTGAAGAAGGCACCATCAACATTACCTGCGACATTGTAGAGCCCTCTACCATGCAGGGTTACGAGCGAGACCCCCGCTCCGTTGCCCGCCGGGCCGAAGAATATTTGAAATCCACAGGCATCGCAGATGGCGCATTGTTCGGCCCCGAGCCTGAGTTCTTTGTTTTCGATTCTGTTAAATGGAAATCAGACATGCAGGGCTCCATGTATGAGCTCTATTCCGAAGAAGCTGCCTGGGTTTCGGGAGATGATTTTAACCGGAACAACATCGGCCACCGTCCGGGCATAAAAGGCGGCTATTTCCCGGTGCCACCGGTAGACAGCCTGCACGACCTGCGGGGCGCCATGTGCGCAGCCATGGAAACTATGGGGCTGGATATTGAAGTGCACCACCACGAAGTGGGCACAGCAGGCCAGTGTGAAATCGGTGTTGGCCCCAACCCGCTCACCAAAAAAGCAGACGAAGTTCAGATTCTGAAATACTGCGTGCACAACGTAGCTCACGCCTACGGCAAAACCGCCACCTTTATGCCCAAGCCCGTCGTTGGAGACAACGGCTCTGGCATGCACGTGCACATGAGCCTGAACAAAGATGGAAAGAACCTGTTTGCCGGCGACAGCTACGCTGGCCTTAGTGAAATGGCGCTGTTCTATGTTGGCGGTATCATCAAGCACTCAAAAGCTATCAATGCTTTCACCAACCCGGCCACCAACAGCTACAAGCGCTTGGTTCCGGGCTATGAGGCACCGGTGATGCTGGCGTACTCCGCCCGAAACCGGTCTGCGTCTATCCGTATCCCATACGTAACCAGCCCGAAGGCACGGCGCGTGGAAGTACGCTTCCCAGACGCAGCAGCCAACCCATATCTGGCGTTTGCTGCCCTGATGATGGCCGGCCTTGATGGCATTCAGAACAAGATTCACCCTGGCGACGCCATGGACAAGGATCTGTACGACCTGCCCAAAGAAGAAGCCCTGAGCATTCCGAAAGTGGCTGAAACTCTTCAAGAAGCACTAGATTGCCTGGCAGAAGATCACGAATTTCTGACCCGTGGCGCCGTGTTCACTGAGGATATGATCAAAGGCTACATAGACCTGAAGCGTGGTGAGGTTGAACGCATCAACATGACCACCCATCCGATTGAATTCGAGCTGTACTATTCCTGTTAATACCGCTCCAGCGGACGCTTGCTAGTATCGCCTAGCGATAAATAGCAGCACCAAAAGCCCCGCTCTTCATGAGCGGGGCTTTTTTGTGACGCTGAACACAACGCCGCCGCCCTTACCGATATGTAATCATCATCGCCCCTTTGCCACATTGAAAAGGTCAGCCCGGCCATTGATAATCAGTTCAAACATTACTGCAGGCTGTACTTATGAACCCAAGGCTTGGAATCACCGTAGGGCTAATGCTCTTGATCGCAGGACCGGTCACCGCAGAGGTTTACCGCAACGTGGATGCACAGGGCAATGTAACCTTCTCCGATGAGCCGTCAAAAGGCGCAAAGGCAGTAAAAGTGAAGCCGGTTACAACCGTGACTCTGCCCAAACCGAAAAACGTGCGGGAAACCGACAAACTCCGGGCCAAGGTAGAACGGGAGGGTTCGGTGTATGAGAGCGTTTCGTTCACTTACCCTGAAAACGAGCAAGCGTTTTACAGTGGCAGTGGCGATGTGCGCTTTGAAATGCGCAGCACGCCCGGGCTTGAGTCCGGTCACAAATACGAAGTGACTTTGGATGGCCAACCAGTCGGCCAGAGCACGTCGGGCTCCGTCGCCGTTGGCAATGTGTTTCGAGGCACTCACGAAGCCGGCATTCATATTGTGGACAACAATGGCGTTCAGATTAAAACCGGCAACCCCGTTCAATTTACCGTCCACCGGCCTTCGACCCAGAACTAATCGTCTATTAGCGCGCCATAATGGTGCGCATGCACCGAAATAGTGCAACAATGCGGACAGTAACGGCTCAAAACGCTTGGCTGTCCGGATTCTTCTCACAGCCTGCCCCAAAACAAAGCCCACCAGCGCGCCTGCTGCTCGACCCGCGCCTCTAAACGGCCAGATAAGCATCGAGACTGGTTCGGTTTTTGCTAAATCCTGTTACAACCAACAGGAAATACCCATGGCAGACCTATCAGCTAACGCAAACAAAAACATGCTGGACAACCTCACCACAGCCGTTGTTGTGCTGGGGTCTAATCTGGCAATTCGCTATCTGAACCCTGCGGCCGAAAGCCTGTTCGAAACCAGCATGGCCCGCAGCACTGGTCTTGCCCTCGGCAGCATTATCCTAAATTCTGATAGCGCCCTCAGAACCCTTCGCAAAGCTGCTGAAACAGGCCAGTCTTATACGCGCCGGGAAACAGAATTCCTGCTTGCCAGTGGTTCACGGCGAACAGTGGACTACTCTGTCTCACGCCTCGACCAAAACCCGATTACGCTGCTGGTCGAGATACAACCCAGAGATCGTCTGTTACGTATAAGCCGAGACGAAGACCTGATCGCCCAACAAGAAACCACGCGAACACTGGTGCGCGGCATGGCCCATGAAATCAAGAATCCGCTTGGCGGTATTCGTGGTGCCGCCCAACTACTTGATCGTGAACTAAGCAGTGAGGGCCAGCGGGAATACACTCAGATTATCATTGAAGAAGCCGACCGCTTGCGCAACTTGGTAGATCGTATGCTTGGCCCCAATAAGGCGCTGAAACTGGCACCTGTCAACATCCATGAGATTCTTGAGCGGGTACGCACTCTGCTGGAGGCAGAGTGCAAAGGCCAGGTAAGGTTCAAACGCGACTACGACCCCAGCCTGCCCGAGTTTTCGGGTGACAAAGAGCTGTTAATTCAGGCTTTCCTCAACATTGCACGCAATGCCATGGAGGCGGCCTTTGAAAGCCTGGCCAGCCACTGCGATGAGACGAAGACACCCACCATTACGTTTCGCACTCGTTCCGTGCGACAGGTCACCATCGGCCCGAAGCGCCACCGGCTTGGGTGCCGGATAGACATCATAGATAACGGCCCGGGAATCGCACCGGAACTGCGCCAAAACATTTTCTATCCGATGATCAGCGGCCGCGCCAACGGCACTGGGCTCGGGCTGTCTATTACTCAGAGCATCATCGGCCAACACCACGGGCTGGTTGAGTGTGAAAGCGAGCCCGGCCAGACAGACTTCATCACCTTCCTGCCCCTGGAGGGCACACTATGAGCCAAGAACCCGCCAAAGTCTGGATCGTTGACGACGACCGCAGCATACGCTGGGTACTGGAGCGTGCTCTAAGCCAAGCTGACATGCTGGCCACCACCTTCGAAAGCGGCGAAAACATCATGAGGCAGCTGGAGCGTGAGCAACCAGATGCCATCATCAGCGATATCCGCATGCCGGGCGTGGATGGTATCACCCTTCTGTCACGGATCGTTGAAGCCCATCCAGACTTACCCGTCATCATCATGACCGCTCACTCCGATCTGGAAAGCGCTGTAACCAGCTATCAAACCGGTGCCTTTGAGTATCTCCCGAAACCTTTTGACGTAGACGATGCCGTTGCCCTGGCAAAGCGGGCGGTCGCTCACAGTCATGAAAAGCGCGCGGTTTCCGAGCCCCAGGCAGCAACCGTTCAACAAGGCACCGACATCATCGGCGAGGCCCCCGCCATGCAGGAGGTTTTCCGCGCGATCGGCCGGCTTTCACATTCCAACATCACCGTTCTGATTAACGGCGACAGTGGCACTGGCAAAGAGCTGGTTGCCCAGGCATTGCATAGCCACAGCCCCCGGGCCCAGCACCCGTTTATTGCCCTTAATATGGCAGCCATTCCGCGGGACCTTATAGAGTCGGAGCTTTTCGGCCATGAAAAAGGTGCATTTACCGGCGCCACGGCGATACGCCACGGCCGTTTCGAGCAGGCCAACGGCGGCACTCTGTTTCTTGATGAGATTGGCGATATGCCGGGTGATACCCAAACCCGGCTGCTACGGGTTCTGGCTGACGGTGAGTTCTACCGAGTGGGCGGCGCGACGCCGATCAAGGTTGATGTTCGCATCATCGCGGCCACTCACCAAAACCTGGAGAAGCTCGTTCAGTCTGGCTCGTTCCGGGAGGATCTTTTTCACCGGCTGAACGTCATTCGAGTGCACTTGCCAAAGCTGGCCGAGCGCCGCGAGGACATTCCCCGGCTGATGCAGCACTTCCTCCAACGGGCCGCCAGCGAACTGGCTGTGGAGCCCAAAACCCTGCAGCCAGAAGCTGAGGACTACCTCACAACTCTGCCCTGGCCCGGCAACGTGCGACAGCTTGAAAATATCTGCCGATGGCTCACGGTAATGGCAAGCGGCAGAGAGGTTCACATTGACGACCTACCTCCAGAATTACGCCATCAAAGCGAACATCAGGTTACAGGAACCACCTGGCAGGAAGGGCTGAGGAACTGGGCTGATCAGGAGTTAAAACGAGGGGGGAAGGCAATTCTGGAGACGGCCGTGCCGGAGTTTGAAAAAATCATGATTGAGACTGCCTTAAAACACACCGAAGGACGACGCCGGGATGCCTCGATTCTCCTTGGCTGGGGGCGGAACACCCTTACCCGCAAAATAAATGAGCTGGGCATGGATCTCGCTGGCGAAGAATGAGCCAACGGCCAACCTAAAAAGCGGCCACCGAGGCAGCCGCTTTTCTTTAC
>JBQCZX010000230.1:0-4738 GCA_052089485.1 Marinobacter sp.
ACTTTCAGCCGCACCGGCATAAGCTCTCACAAGCCCTCCTGCGCCCAGCTTGATGCCGCCGAAATAGCGGATCACCATCACCAGTACGTCGCCCATGTCTTTGTGCTGAATAACACTGAGAATCGGCTTTCCTGCGGTACCGGAAGGCTCGCCGTCATCGTTCATTCCGGCTTCTGCTGCAGAGCCAGGGCGCCCTATCTGATAGGCCCAACATATGTGACGTGCATCGGGATGATCCTGATGCGCCTTTTCCAACCACTCCTTCACCTCGTCCCGAGAACCTACGGGCGCAACCCGAGCAATAAAGCGGCTTTTCTTGATGTCGGTTTCACGTTCAAGGTAACCCGCAGGTACCGGATAATCCTTTTTCATGCATAAGCCTGTGGTTTTCATTAATCGACAGCAAACACCGGCAACCGGGCCACTATCTGCAAGCCACCACGATCGCTATTGGCTGCGGTAAGATCGCCATCGTGAACTAGAATGATATCTTTGGAAATGGCCAGCCCAAGCCCCCACCCTTGGCCACCCCGGGATTTGTCTGCCCGAAAGAATGGCTCAAAGAGGTGCTCAAGGATGTCCTCTGCGACTCCCGGCCCTTCATCTTCGATCACAAGGCTTATCCAACCAGAAGACAACCTCAGTGCAACATGAACCACCCTGCCTGGCGGTGTATGATCCAGAGCGTTCTGCAGGATATTATCGAACGCCCGCTGCAACAATCCGGCATCGCCCAGCACAGACGCACCCGTGCTTTCGGGCATTGAGTCCAACTTGCAATCCACCCTTTGGTGTTCTGCATAATCTGCCGCATCCTGTAAAACGCGATTTAGCAAATCTACAGGTCGCACCGGCTCCCGGGCAATGTCACCACCCTGTTCTGTCACCCGGTACAGAGTCAGTATCTGCCCGGTCATGACTTCTAGGCGTTCGTTCTGGCGCAGAATACTGGCCATCAACTCTTCTTCCACACCGCCTTCGCTAGCCAACTCTATAGCAATGCGCTGACGCGCCAGCGGCGTGCGCAAGTCGTGGGAGATGTCCCGCAACAAATGCTTCTGTCGCTCCAGCAATTTACACAGTTGATCGGTCATGGCATTAAACGCTGCGGCTAGCTGCCCCACTTCATCCCTGCGTGCGGCTATGCGCTCATTAACTCTTAGCTTTGTATTGCCTCCGGCGATAGCCTGGGCCGTGGCCTCCATATGCCTCATGGGCCGCGACACAAAACGCGCAATCAGCCAGCAGGCTAAGGTGATCAAAACAAACGCCAGCCCCATTTCCATAAAGCGAAAAACTCGGGGTTCCAACCAGCCCTCGCCGTGCATTTTCGGCCAGGCAATCAGGCGGTAGCCATCACCGACATCCACAATCGCGGGCTTTTGCCGATACCATCCAGATTTGATTCGCGAACGAATGGCCGAGGGTAAACGCTTATCGCCTTCCGCATTGATCATCATTAAATGTAGGCCCAGCTCATCCCCCTGGGCCCTGAGAAATTTGTGCGCCGCCCTGCGTCCACTATTTTCCCGAATGGCTGCCACCTCAAACCCAAGATCCCGTAGCTCAAGTTGGCGCTCGATCGCCGCGCGTTCCCGATCCAGCAATACTCGGGAGGCCAGATTGCTGACCACCACGGTTACGGCCATGGCCAGCCAAATCATCAGGAATATTCGCCAGAATAGCGGAACCATCAATCGGCGCTTCATACTGGCACCCGATAGCTGTAGCCAAGGCCACGGACTGTCTCGATTCTCGGCGGGTCATCGTTGCCCAGTTTTCTGCGAAGATTGCTGATGTGCATGTCCAAAGTGCGATCAAAAGCTTCTAAGCGACGGCCTAGGGCCCACTGCATCAGATCTGTCTTGCGCACCACACTGCCAGCATGGGACAACAGCACCTGCAAAATTTCGTATTCGGTGGCTGTCAGTTCCAGCGGCTCGTCATTCTGGTAAATACGACGGTGATCTGGCTCAACTCGCAAATCACCATGGTGCCGAGCCGCCTTTACTTCGGCTTTCTGATCCCAAGCAACCCGGCGCAGAATCGCCTGTAGTCGAGCCACCAGTTCGCGGGGGTTACAGGGCTTGGGGATGTAATCATCCGCCCCTACTTCAAACCCGACAATGCGATCGGTTTCATCACCCCGCGCGGTCAACAACAGCACTGGCAGGTGAGTTTCGGCACGCAACTCACGCAATACCTCAAGGCCGTTGATATCTGGTAGCATAATATCCAGAACTACAATGTCGCAGTGCTGTCCGAGTCCCAACGCCAACCCGTCTTTACCATTGGCCGCCTCTCGCACGGTAAACCCTTGGCCGTTCAAATAGCGAGCAAGCAGTTCGCGGAGCTCATCGTCATCTTCTACCAGCAGGACTCTGTTCTGCATCGTTAGTCTCTACCCAAGTTTTTTTTAATTGATGTGTGCTCAATGTGTTGCCCAAAGTCTAACACGGGCCTTGAAACCTGCTGGCTCAGGCCTACGCTCCTTTGCAGAACCTTTACAAGTCATTGACGCCCCTTTACCAACACCCGCAGTACCATAGCTGTGGATCGTGCTTATGCCGATAACGGCCAAGCAGCTACTTCACTGTAAGAGGAACTATCATGAGCAAGCGTAAAACGTCCATCCTTACTGCCGGCCTTCTGGCTTCCACCCTGCTTGCAGCCAGCCCTGCTCTGATGGCCGACAACCATTCAGGTCATCATGGCGACAACCATCGCGGCAATCAGCGCGACATGACAGAAATGTGCGACAACATGCGTGATGGCAAAGGAAAGTTCGACCACTCAGAACGGCAGGAAAAAATGACCAAGCGTCGCGAAGCTATGGCTGAGCGACTGCAATTAAATGACGAGCAACGCGGAATCTGGAATGAAATTCACGAAGAAAGGCGTGAACAGCACCAGAAACGCATGGAAAAGTGGCAGGAGAAAATGAAAAAGCGCTGCGCACAATCACAAAAGTGATCACTCGCTGAGTTTTGACGTAAGGTATCGGGAGCGACCAAGGAGCCCTCGCCAGCTATGTCAAAACTCGCAGTATCATCTATAACGCTCGAGACCTGTCAGTCCATTGCCGACATCCCCCAGGAAACCTGGGAACGGCTGACAGGCACCGGCAACCCTTTTCTCCGGTACGAGTTTTTCGAAGCGCTGGAAGCTTCTCGTTGTACCAGCGAAAAAACCGGCTGGAAGCCCTGCCACATTGTATTCCGCCTGGAAGGTGAGATCGCCGGGGTGGCACCTGCCTATCTTAAAACCCACTCCATGGGCGAGTACGTGTTTGATTGGGCATGGGCAGACGCCTACCGTCGCTACGGCCTGGATTATTACCCCAAGCTTTTAATAGCCGTGCCTTTTACGCCTTCCCAAGGGCCGAGACTGTTGCTCAATCCAAAGCTACGTAAGGCTCTCGACACCCACCAGGTTCACGAACTTCTGGATTCCCTTATCGAGCGTTTGGGCGCTCACTCCTGGCATCTCCTGTTCCCCAATACGGAAGACCAGCAACTGCTTCACCACGAGGAACAACTGCACCGCCTGGGCTGTCAGTTTCACTGGCACAATCGTGAATACGACTGCTTTGATGATTTTCTGGTCGAGCTAACCTCCCGCAAGCGCAAATCCATACGAAAGGAACGCCGGCAGGTCGCAGAGCAGGATATTACCTTCTCGAAGTTTCAAGGTAAGGATATCCCCAACCACGTCCTTGCCGCTTTTTACGTGTTCTATCAAGCCACCTACCTAAAGCGCGCGCAGCGGCCGTACCTCAACAGGCCGTTTTTTGAACAACTTCGGGAGAACATGCCGGAACACCTGCATGTAATCATGGCAGTAAAAGAAGGTGAAATGATTGCCGGCGCGCTGTTTTTGAGCGGGCAGGACACGCTGTATGGTCGTTACTGGGGGTGTCTCGACGAGTACAACCACCTGCACTTCGAAACCTGTTACTACCAAGGTATTGAACTGGCCATTGAGCTGGGCCTTCAAACATTCGACGCAGGCGCTCAGGGGGAACATAAACTGGTTCGGGGCTTCGAGCCGGTGCTAACGCACTCATGGCATGGAATTGCCCATCCGGCGTTTCATGAGGCCATTGAAAGGTTCACCCAGGAAGAAGCAGAACAGGTTATGGGGTACTGCGAAGATGCCAAAACGGTGCTTCCGTTTCGGCAGAAAAACGGAGCCTGACAGGTCGCCCCCCCAGGCGCTGCCTGGCTCCGCACCAACCTCAGCTATCTGTGACTCGAAAGCCTATTTTCAGCGACACCTGATAGTGGCCAACTTTGTCATCAACAATGTGCCCGCGGGTCTCCATTACTTCGAACCACTCCATATTGCGGATGCTCTTCGCTGATTCTGCGAGGGCATTTTCGATCGCGTCCTCAATGCTCTTCTCTGACGAACCGACAATTTCGACTTTCTTGTACACGTGGTTATCGGACATACCAAAGCTCCTTGTGCTAAGTGGCTATCATTAGAAGCCTATAAGGCAAGCCGCAACACAGCAAATCACAGCAGTCAAATTGTTGCATGAAAGCAATACACGCAGGGTACCTGCGCACAGGTACCCTTATCACACATCACAACTAGGCACTGCGCCTTTTTCTGCGGTTAACGCCCAAACCGGCAAGCCCCAATCCCAACAACGCCAAAGTTCCGGGTTCGGGAACAGGTACAGTTACAGATCCGCCCGGTGTTGCTGAACCAAAGGTAATGTCATCGTAGCCTG
>JBQCZX010000231.1:0-4554 GCA_052089485.1 Marinobacter sp.
GTGATTACCTCATTGGCCACAGGAACCACCAGAACTTGCCCAGGATAAATATGGTTAGGGTTTTCTATAGCCGGGTTCAGGCGAAGCAGGCGCGTAACGGTTGCACTGTGTTTTTGCGCAATCGCACCGAGAGTATCTCCGGATTGAACTTCATAATTGGTAGGCATCAGGCACCTCCCTGCGCCATGAGGCTGTCGAGTTCATACAGCCGCTCACTGGCTGGCCTTTTTGCATCTGACAGAATGCTCTGTGCACTGGATTGGCAAATCGCTTTTGGGTAATGCGTTGCTATTTCCGTATAACTGGCAAGCTGCGCTTCTGTGCGAAACCCATAACACCGCCCTTGCTCAATCAGTTTACGCATCAGGCTCTCGTTATCCGGAGTTAGTGCCAGGCCGGAATTCTTGGTCAGAACCCTGGTAAAGGTTGCTTCTTTTTGGGCCGTAATAGTTTGGATATGCTCGTCAGTGAGCTGAAAAAAGCCTTCCTCTTTGGCTTCATGACCCTGTGCCAGGCTATTTATTGCCACCGTTTCCCAGCCTGTGTCGGAATGAAAATAGTGCCATTTGAGCACGGGGCCGCTGAACATAGCGCGCTCGTTCGAGTTAAAGGCTGAGAGCAGGCCCTGGATCTGTGTTGGTGAATAAAACCTGAGATAGACAAATGTTTGATCGGGTAGTCTTACACTTACGAGGCTTCTGAAATGATCGGAAATCGTTTGAATATCTGCATGGCTTTCAATCACAACGCCGGCAGATCGCCAGATAGACTCGGCCTCCCATAATCGGCTCGTGTTAGATGGCTGAACGATGCAGGGGCTCACTTCCAGAGCAGATTGATGAGGCGTACGCCGGTAGAGCTGATCGAATCCCGGATTGTCGTCGTGGCTGTATATTAGCTTCGGCGCGTCCAGTAACGCTCCATCGATAAGTATGTAGCGGTTTTGCTCTGCATCTGCTGAGAGTCCCTTCAAGCCTGCGATCATGCCCCAGCCTCACAAAAGCAAGGTTTGGAGTAACAACGTCCATCGGGTTGTTTGCCACACTGTTTGCTGGCCATAGCATCGTTCCGGGCAGCTTCACGCAATTTGAACACAGGGCTAGGTTGAGGGGCGGCAGCTTGACGAGTCTCAGTTACAGCTAACATATCGGCACTGCCAAGGTTTGTTTCATCTGCATTAATCAATGCAGGCATTTCCGGCGCTTGTGCAGCAACCGCACTCCCACTCCCAGGCGCACCCCCAGAGTTCATCCGTACCAGCGGCCCCGAAATAGTCACCCCGCTCGGATCCACCTTCACAAAGCTCCCTCCAGCTTTCAGGGTCACCTCTGCACCGGCTTCAATAACAATCTTCATGCCTGCTTTATGGTGTATTTCATTCCCGGCCTCGACGAGCTGTGCCTTGCCGAATTTACTGTGATGGCTGCCGTTAACCGTGAGGCTGTAATCACCGCCGATTTTTTCACGGTGCTCGCCGTCTACGGTTGAGTGATCGTTGGCTTTCACCTGGCTGAAGCGGTCGTTCTCAACGGTCAAATGGCTGTCGTTTTTGATGACGTCGGTGCGGTTGTTTTCCGTGAGCAGATCCAGATCCTTCTGCGCATGGATGTAGATTTGCTCTTTTTCCGCTTCGTCCTCAAAACGCAGCTCGTTACTGCCTTCGCCCTTGTGGGTCTGGGTTTTCAGGGTGGTGCGGGTTTTGTGCTCGGGCAGGGAGTAGGGCGGTGTATTGGTGGCGTGGTGTGTTGTTCCCGTGATAATGGGCTGATCCGGGTCGCCATCGAGGAAGGAGACAATCACTTCGTGGCCGATTCTTGGTAACGTCATGAAACCATACTGGCCACCGGCCCAGCCTTGGGTTACGCGCAGCCATGCGCTGCTGTGTTCGTTGTTTTCAGAGTAGCGATCCCATGGGAAGCGCACCTTTACTCGCCCATATTCGTCGCAGTGAATCTCTTCGCCTTCCGGGCCGGTAACGATGGCAATCTGGGGCCCGTCCATCAGGGGGCGGTGATTGCACAATGGCCGCCAGGTTTTGGTCGCAGGAACAGCGCTGAACAGGTTGTGATAAGTGGTCGGTTTAGAGCCGCCCTCTTCTGCCAGTGCTTGGGGTTGTTCGCCCACGTGGGTGATGGCGGTAAGTAGCCAGCCCCGGTTCAGTTTATTGCTGTCGTGGTTGGTGAGCTCCACTTTGGCGCCGCAGGTGAAATCTGGGCGGTTGCTTTCGCCGTTGGCCGTGCTGGCGTCGTTTCGGAGGGCGTCCAGTCTGGCCTCGGTAAACGGTTGGCCGCTGGCATCGGCTTTGAATCGGCCCGGGTAGTCGAAGTGTTGATAATCCTGGCGGTGGCTAGCGCCGGCTGCGCTGTGTTCGTGCATCAGCCCGTAGGCTGGGTTCTTGAAGGTGTAGTCTTTGATTGCCACGGAGGCAGCTCGAGCGCGCTCTTCGTAGCGGAAGCGGAACACCGCTGGCTGCTTGGTGCTGCCGCCGGCTTTGCCGTTGTATTCGACGGCTTCTAATCTTGGTGCATCGCCGTGGTGGTCTGCGATAATCAGGCCGGGCTGCTCATCGCCTTCTACATTTCCGTGCTGATAGCGATAGTGCCAGCCTTCCTCTGCAGCTAACCGCTCAATAAACGCCAGGTCGCTTTCCCGGTGTTGTACGCAGTATTCCCGTTCTTGTGGGGTGCGTTTGAGATCAAACACCGAACCTACAATGCCTCTTTCTTCCAGCAGGGTACGCACGATGGTGTCTGTGGTCTGGGTTTGGAATATGCGGCTGTTGTGCATCAATCCTAAGCGCCATAAGGGTGGCTGAATGATCAGCTCGTAGCATGTGCGGCGATGGCCGGTGTCGCCCCGGGCAAATTCGTTCACCACGCCGGTGAAGCGACGAAGGGGCATGCTGTCTTGCCAAACTACCAAGTCCACAGGTTGTTCCAGTACCTCTGAAACCTGAATGGCCGGATCTGTACTGGCCAGTATCAAGCGGCCATGGAAAAGCGCGGAAAGGCTTTCGGTTAATGCAAAACTGACGACAGAAAATACATCTTCGGGAAGCTCACCGATACGCGCGGTGAACTGCAGTCCATTTGCCTGGGGCATATCTTCAGTCCTTGAAGGTATGTTTATCTGGTGATAATGCTGAGCGGAAGGTTACCGTTGCTGGCGTTGAAAATCCAGTAGCTCGGTCGATTAATCCATAGTCTGGTAGAGATTAAACTAGGCTTTCACACATACAAAGATTGCGTTTCCCGATGCCTTGTCCCAAGGCGTGATCCTCTCATAGTCGTGTTCAAGAACATGGACTTCGAAATAGGTCTGCAGGATTCTTGTCAGCTCCTCAAAGCCCAAGGCCACCATCGGGTGCTCGTCATCCCACGATTGCGTGACGCCTTCAGTCGTCTTGTTGATGCGGAGCCTTAGAGACTGCTCCTCACCTTCACCACAGTAATGCCATGCGGAGCAGAAGGTGAATAGACTACCTTCTTGCTTGACGGTGTGCCTTTCAGAGAGCGTATTATCTATCTTATTTTTATCGACGGAATTAAAGCAAAATACCCCTCCGCTTTTTAAGGCTTTATGTACGCTGGCGATGCATTGCTTCAGCTTTTCGATGCCACCGCTGTAATGAATGGAATATAAAAAGCAGGTGATTAAATCGAGAGGTTCTTCCACATCAAAGTCACACATATCCCCCAATGAGAACTGCGCTTGTGGGCATCGGCTTTTCGCTTGTTCCAGCATGGGCTGGTTTATGTCCAGGCCACTGCAATGATATCCGAGATCGATAAAGTGGCGAATGTGCGGCCCGGTTCCACAGGCCAAATCCAGATGGGTGTCGCCATCATTGCCGAACAGCTGATGCAACCTATGAACGCCGTAGCTTTGAGCGTGATAGTTAATATCTGCGCACATTAAGTCGTAATAGCCAGACAAGTCGGTATACAGATAATTTGAGGACATGGCAGCCTAATTGATTTAGCGGGAACAGGGTATGGCGCCGCATCGTAAACCAATCCCGCATGCTTGCGAATCAGATAAAATACTAGCTTGCCTCTGCCGCTTTTTGCTTGGGGTTTCTGGGGTAATAGCGTTCAGGCAGCCGTTCAATATAGGGGAAAAAGCGGGCGTCTTTGTAGGGCATTTTCATGAAGCCGGACACGCCCAGCCCGGTTATCTGATTCACCGCCGCCAGGATTTCATCCAGTCGCTGGCGAAACTCGTCTTCTTTCTCGGGGTCCAGCAATCGGTACTGGCTGTGGATTTTGAGGTGGCGGGGCAGGGCCTCGAAAATAATCATGCCGGTGTGGCGGATGCTGTTCAACGCTTCAAGGGAGGTAATGATGCTTTGCGGCAGTACCAGAAATTCCTCCGGGTCTGGCCCGTCCTCAAAGTAGGAGTGAACCCGTGAACGGTCTTCCACTTCCGGCGCAGAACTTACTTGATACGGCAGTCGCATCTCGGGCGGTGCTATAAAAGGTTGGTCAGGCTCGTCGCGTTCTATGTGCAAGGTGTCCCGGGCGTTGAACAGGCAGCTTTTGAAAATGCCCTGTC
>JBQCZX010000232.1:0-4544 GCA_052089485.1 Marinobacter sp.
ACAACAAGAATGGATTGTTTCATGTTCCCACAGTTCCCTGGGTGTCAGGTTGGTATACGGTGATTGGTTTTCAGCCATTCGGTAAACTCCCCGGCGGGGAGTGGGCGGCTATAGAAGTAGCCTTGGGCGAAGTCACAGCCTTCCTTTTGCAGGAAGTAAGTCTGTGACTCATCCTCAACGCCTTCCGCTATGATGGTCAGCCCGAGGCTGTGAGCCATGTTGATAATCGCACGCACAAGGGCGGCGTCTCCAGGCTCTTTCATCACATCCTGGACAAAAGATTTGTCGATTTTAAGGGTATCGAAGGGGTGGCTCTGAAGGTAGCTGAGAGCGGAGTAGCCCGTGCCGAAGTCATCTATCGATAGGCGGATTCCCGCACGGTCTAGTTCCTTTAAAATTTCTGCCGTTTCAATGGAATTGTCGAGTAGCAGGCGCTCTGTGATTTCCAATTCCAGCCTGTCCGGCGCCAGGCCGTTATTGGAAAGCGCGCTCATAACGGCATTGCTAAAGCCTGGGTCGCGAAACTGCCTGGGGGATACGTTAACCGATATAGCTATGTCCTGACCGATCGAATCCTTCCAACCCCTTGCTGCACGACAAGCTTGCTCAAGTACCCACTCGCCTATGGGAATGATCAACCCGGTTTCTTCGGCCAATGGGATAAAGCGATCTGGCATAATCATGCCCATAGCAGAGTTGTTCCAGCGCAGCAGTGCTTCTGCAGCACACAGTTCGCCAGTGGCAGTATCTACGATAGGCTGGAAGTAGAGCTCAAATTCTTGCAGTTCCAGTGCCCGCCGCATATGCGATTCCATCCGTAGGCGCTCATGAGACACCTCAGACATTTCTGGAGTGAAGTGCGCATACGAGCTTTTACCCTGGTGCTTCGCCTGGTACATGGCTGCGTCTGCATGTTGGAGCAGAGTGCCGCTGTTGTCGGAATCGGTCGGGAAGATCGCGATACCAATACTGGTGGTGACAAATACTTCCTGGCCGCTCAGCGCGTAGGCGGGGGTGAAGTTTGCAAGAATACGTTCTGCCACCTGAGAGGAGGCTTCCGGGCCGGTGAGGCCAGGCAGAATCACGAGAAATTCATCTCCTCCAAGCCTTGCGACAGTGCTGGTTCCGCGCAAGCAGCTGGAAATTCGGCGAGCTGCCTCAATTAGCAGATTGTCGCCAGCATCATGGCCTAGCGTATCGTTAATGTGCTTGAAGTTATCAAGATCTAAAAACATGACGCCAACCATGGAGTTCTCGCGCCTGGCTTGCGCCAGCGCCAGTTTTAGTCGATCCAGAGCAAGCATCCGGTTGGGTAGGCCGGTTAGGATGTCGTAGTTCGCTTGGCGCAATAGCTGTTGCTCGTAACGTTTTCGGATACTGATGTCTTCACCGAGTATGAGGTATCCGGTGGCAGCGCCAGCAGCGTCTCTAATGGGGGTAACGATCAGTTGCTCCCAAAATCGTTCGCCATTGCGTCTCACGCTGTTTACCTCACCTTGCCAAACTCCCACGCGTTGAACCTGTAAGCGTATGGATTGCCAAAGGTGACGGTTGTCACGATTTGCCAGGTTGTTGTCGCCTAAGGCGCCGGGGTGGCGACCAATAATCGAGCTTGAGCTGAAACCGGTGAGTTGTGTGAATTTCTGATTGGCAAACTCGACTCGCCACTGGCGGTCGCACATAACCACGGAGGAGGGGCTTTGTTCGATGGCTTTGGAGAACTTATGAATCTCAGCTGCGTCTTTTTCCTGGCGCACCATGTCGTTATTCAGCCGTTCACGCATCTGATTGATTGCTTCGGTTACCCGGCCAATTTCATCGCTACGGTGTGAGGGGGTGTCTGGGCGGTCGAGAGCAAGTGGTGCGCTAAGATTTTTTAAGGAAAAGTCTTTTGCGTAATTCGCCATGGTTGTCAGATGTCGAGCTATAAAGTGCTGGAAGATCAGGATAATCAGTATGGATATAAAAAAGGTCTTCAGGAATTGAGTGGCCAGAATGGTGCCAACCTTTACTTTTAAATCCTGGTAAACACGATCTAGATTGGCCGTTACGGTGAGTTCGCCGAGCTTGAGCGCATCATCGCCCCGCTGGATAACGTCGAACTTGTGAGACTCGGTGTCGGCGCCATCAGGAATTTCGCCCATGACCAACTCAGAGTCAGGTTCTATCTGCAGCCGCAGATGAACAATGTCTGGGAGGCTTAGAATACCTTCCATTTGGGTCTGCAGCAGGTTTTGATCCAGGGCCCAGAGGCTTCTGGCAAGGGTGGAGGCATACCCGGATTCAACCAGTTGCATGCGGTTATCGAT
Source organism: Marinobacter sp. (assembly GCA_052089485.1). Classification (GTDB taxonomy): domain Bacteria; phylum Pseudomonadota; class Gammaproteobacteria; order Pseudomonadales; family Oleiphilaceae; genus Marinobacter. The sequence continues at coordinate 2,310 of JBQCZX010000232.1, forward strand.
TTGGGAGAGATCTTTGTGGTAGTCGGAATAGATCTGTATAGCTGAAGCTATCAGGGTGAAAATCGAGCTAAACAGAACTATCCAGGCAAGTAGCCTGAAAGACAGGGGAGCGCCCGAACGAAAACGTTGAAGGCGTGTCGGAAGTTTTGGCATGTCGTACGTCAGCCACCCGGACAAGTTGATAAAAACAGACAGTAAAATCCCTGCGAACTATAGCAGTACTGCTCGTCAAATTCCCTGCAAATCCTCGAAAACGCGGGAGAAATGTGCAGGCTTTGGCGTTTATTGAATTTTCGGTACTAGGAGTGGTGACACAGATTGACGCAGATCAATATCTGTATCTTGGGGTGACGTAACCTGAGCATAATCAAGTTTGATATGGGCCAGGAGAAGAGTTATGTATATGGATGCGGTTGTTTTCGCGGGAATTGCAACTGTACTGATGATGGTAGTGTTTTTTGTCGGTGTGGGGGTTTTTATTGCGCGCGATCAGAAGACTCATGGGGACGATCAGGGCAAAGAAGACCTGAAGACCGGAGAGAAAGCGGCATTATAAGGCAGTTCAGGTCTTAGCAAGTTAAGCTGTCTTTTACTTCTCGGCCTGTTGGGTTATGAAGTAAATATGGCGTCCCCTAGGGGGTTCGAACCCCTGTTGCCGCCGTGAAAGGGCGGAGTCCTAGGCCACTAGACGAAGGGGACGCAACGCTTTATAAACTTGCCTCGTCGAGGTGGCGCGTATATTAGGTAAGCGCCCCCCGCCTGTCAACGGTTTTATCAAAAAAAGTAAGTGTTTTAATCTGTAGCGCTTTTAAGCGCCTTCTCAAGTGTTGGGTCGAGAAATTCGAATCCGGACTCGATTAGCCTTGCGGGCACCGCCTGTTGACCGGTCAGCAAAAGGCGTGACATTTCTCCAAGAGCTATTTTAAGAACAGGTGCAGGTACCAAAACTAATGCGGGCCGTCTGAGCACGCTGGCTAGGCAGCGAGTGAACTCACGGTTCGTAGCCGGGTTAGGGCTGACCACGTTGTATGCGCCGGAGGCCTCCGGTGTCTCCAGCATCCAGATAAGCGCTGCCACAACATCATTACGATGAACCCAGGGCATGTACTGGTGACCATCACCCAGGCGGCCGCCTAATCCACACTTAAAGGGCAAGATCATGCGCTGCAGAAAACCGCCGTCTGGCCCCACCACAATGCCTGTTCTGGAAAGGCATACGCGCACATCGAGCGATTGCAGTTTTAGGGCTGCATCTTCCCAGTCTCTACACAGTTGGTGGGTGAATTCATCATTGGGTGCCGTGTCTTCGGTTACCACTGTGTCGCCCTGATCGCCATAAAAACCGACGGCAGAGCCTGAGACGAAGACCTCGGGCGACTTGATCCAGCTATTGATGGTTTCCGTGAGCGTATTGGTCAGGCTTATACGACTATCCCGTAGGGCCTGCTTTCGCTCGTCAGTCCACCGTTTGTCAGCGATGCCTTCCCCGGCGAGGTTAATCACGGCATCGTAACCTGGATGTGATCGCAGGCTCTCAAGGGTGGTGATTACCTCCACCTGGCCACACAGTGCGCGCACTTTGTCTTCAGGTTGTCGGCTAAAAACAGTTAATTCATAGCCCCGGTGCTGCATTTCTGCGCACAATACTGTGCCAATAAAGCCGGTGCCGCCGGTAATCAGTACGCGCTTACTCATGTTGGTTCTCCTTATTCGCTGGTGCTATCGGCAAGCTGGAGCGCCACCACATCCTTGATTGCATTTCCCAAAAGCGGGTTTTCACCAATAGGCGGAGAGAGCTTAATGCTGGCCCCCGTTGATTTCTCAAGTGCTTCTATCATCGCTGGCACATCCTTTCGCAGGTGGCGTCCCGCTGCCAAGAACAGAGGTACGATGGTGAAATCACGGGTTCCTGCGGCAACCCCTTCATGAACGACTTTGTCCAGGGATGGCTGGGCCAGCTCCATATAAGCAACCCTGGAATTGCTGACAGCCTTTAGGGTAGGTGCAGCGAGAGCCTCAAAAGTGTCGCACCAGCGTTGGTCGCGGCTGCCGTGTGCTAATAGAATAATACTTCGGCTGTTCATTAAAGCTCCCGGATAGTTGGTATAGACGGTGCCTGTCGTAATTCCTTTTGCGGGCCGGTATTCTTGCCAGTTCCGTCAATCAAGATAACAGGGTGCTATCTAATGTTCGATTGGAAAGAGATTCTGGATTTCTGGTTTGGAGATCTTGATG
>JBQCZX010000233.1:0-4529 GCA_052089485.1 Marinobacter sp.
GAGCCCTAATGACTACCATACTTTCCGTCAGACGCGATGACGAAGTTGCCATGGGTGGCGACGGCCAGGTTTCTCTGGGGAATACCGTAATGAAAGGCAATGCCCGTAAGGTTCGTCGCCTTTACAATGGCAAAGTAGTTGCCGGTTTTGCAGGCGGTACCGCTGATGCCTTTACTCTATTTGAACGCTTTGAAGCCCAGCTTGAAAAGTATGAAGGCAACCTTACGAGGGCAGCCGTGGAACTTGCCAAAGACTGGCGCACAGACCGCGCATTGCGGCGACTGGAAGCGCTTCTAGCGGTGGCGGATGAAACCGCGTCTTTAATTATTACCGGTAACGGCGATGTGATCGAACCTGAGGAGGGTTTGATTGCGATTGGTTCTGGCGGTCCGTTCGCGCAGTCATCTGCCCGAGCGCTGCTTGAGAACACGGAACTTTCGGCCCATGAAATTGTGGAAAAAGGCTTGGATATAGCGGCCGATATCTGCATTTACACGAACCACAATCGCACCATTGAAGTTCTCTCCACCGGTGCAAGCGCTAAAGAATGATCCTCCAAAAATGATTGATACGGAGCACACATGTCTGCAATGACTCCCCGTGAGATTGTTCACGAACTCGATAAACACATCGTGGGCCAGCAAGAGGCCAAGCGCGCAGTAGCAATCGCTTTAAGAAATCGCTGGCGCCGCATGCAGTTGGACAACACTCTTCGTGATGAGATCACGCCAAAGAACATTCTAATGATTGGCCCCACCGGCGTGGGTAAAACAGAAATTGCCCGCCGACTGGCCAAGCTGGCCGATGCGCCTTTTCTTAAGGTAGAAGCCACCAAATTTACTGAGGTGGGCTACGTAGGGCGTGATGTGGAGTCCATTATTCGTGATCTGGCGGATATGGCAGTGAAAATGCTGCGCGTGCAGGAAATGAAACTCCACGAAGAGAGAGCCCTGGATGCCGCTGAAGAGCGCATTCTAGACGCCCTGATACCGCCAGCCAGAAGCTTTAGCGAAGACAGCCAGAAGCCTTCTGAGGACTCTTCCACGCGCCAGATGTTCCGCAAGAAACTGCGTGAAGGCGAACTGGACGACAAAGAGATCGAGATTAATCTGAGTAATTCCGGCGGCGGCGTTGAGATCATGGCGCCTCCGGGTATGGAGGAGATGACCAACCAGTTGCAGAGCATGTTTTCGAACATGGCCTCTGAAAAATCCAAGCCCCGAAAAATGAATGTCTCCGATGCCCTGAAACGGGCGAAGGAAGAGGAAGCGGCCAAGCTGGTCAACGAGGAATCGATCAAGCAAAAAGCCATTCTTGCCGTAGAGCAGAACGGCATTGTGTTTCTCGATGAAATTGACAAGGTAGCCAAGCGCTCTGAAAACACCTCATCAGACGTGTCCCGGGAAGGGGTTCAGCGTGATCTTCTGCCGCTTATTGAAGGCAGCACTGTGAGCACAAAATACGGCTCGGTGCGCACGGATCATATTCTGTTTATTGCCTCCGGCGCGTTTCACCTGTCGAAGCCATCGGATCTGATTCCGGAGCTTCAGGGCCGCCTGCCCATCCGCGTGGAACTACAGGCTCTTACCCCGGACGATTTCAAACGCATTCTTACCGAGCCAGATGCTTCGTTGGTTCAGCAGTATGAGGCATTGATGGCAACGGAGGGCGTTAAGTTGACGTTCAACGACGAGGCCATCGCCCGCATTGCAGAAATTTCCTGGAAGGTAAATGCAACCACCGAGAACATTGGTGCTCGGCGCCTGCATACGGTTCTGGAGCGGCTGCTGGAAAGCCTGTCGTATGATGCCGGTGACAACGTAACCGATACGTTTGAAGTAACCGCAGATTACGTGAATGAAAAACTTGGAGAACTGTCGGAAGACGAGGATCTGAGCCGCTACATTCTCTGATTCGCGAGCGCGAATCAGAAACCAACGGGTTCGGCGTGTTTTGCGCGCCTGACCCGTTTATCTATTCTGCTTTTGAAAACAGGTGGGTGACGTTTTCCAGCCCCGTCGCCAGCCTGCCCTTCCCCGCGGCTTTCTTCTGCCTGCTCTTGGCCACATAAAGTGGCAGCATTTCGCCATAAAGACTGGTGCTAATAGTACGCTGCTCATCTTCCAGACGGTCTCGGCGCAGCTTTATGCCGTACTTTATCAGCTTATGCTCTAGCTCATCCGCCCGGTTCAGCAAATCCCGACGGGTCATCTGGTAGGCGTGCTCGCACACCATCCGGCGCGACTGGAAGCTGAATACGTTTGAGAGAAACAGCTTGGCGTCGTCTCTTGTTGGTTCAAACAGGAGGAGTTCTTTATCCGGATAATCCGTCGCATAATGGGCAACGCCTGACTGCATGCGGGAATAGACCATTGTTCGGAACGTCTGTGACAGCAGGTTAGGCATACCCGAACGGGTCAGTTCCCCTGGCCTCATGGTTCCGGCCCTAACGGCTGCACTGGCATCAATCGGCACCTGGGGGTTTACGGCAAAAACCAGATCCGCACCATCTTCAAACGCTACGGAGGCATGCAGGCCTTTGCGTAGCGTACCGTCCACATAATGCCGGCCATCGACATCAACCGGCACATACAGCCCTGGCCACGCGGTGCTCGCCTGAACGGCTTTGGAAATAGGTACGTGATCAAACCCGGGCGCACCAAAACACACAGCTTCAGTGCTTTCCACATCCGCAGCCACAATATAAAGACTACGTTTCAACTGCCGGAAATCGTTTGAGCGTCCCAGCATAGAAAAAGCACGCTTGAGGTACTCATGCAGCCCTCCATTATCGAAAATCCCGGCAGGGGCTGCCTGCGCCAATATGGTCATGGCTTCCAGCAGGCTCTGATCATAGGGATTACTAATAAACTGGCGAACGGCGGTAGACAGCAATCCTGGCACGGCCAACAGCCGACTTCCCATTTCTTTCAACGCCGGTCGAAAAAATACGTCCGGGTGGAAAGGGTGAACCTCGGCTTCATTGCGAACAAAGATCCGGCACAGTTGCGCAGTGGTCATCTGATTCGCCAGATTGGCCGCCACAAACGAGCCGGCGTTGACACCCACATAAACACCAAGATTGTTGAAATCCAGCCCATCCAGTGCTTCATCCAGCGCCCGGAGTGCGCCAATCTCATAAATGCCACCCAAAGGGCCGCCTCCACCAAGCGCGAGCCCGATGCGTGGAGTAGGTTTTAGATCGGTTGGCGTGTTCATAGCCATTCCTTTTCCGGATAAGTAGCCAAAAATGACATTCTGAGCTGTCTGGCTAACACGGTAACAACCCGGTTTAGAGTACGCACCCTAGATTTGCACGGCTGGCTACTGTGGCATCCTCAGGTGAAAGCAGGCCCCGCCAGTGCGGTTGTTGTAGATTTACCAGGCCGAAGGTAACGACCAAAGCCGGCATTACGCAGCGCGAGATCCACACAGCTTTTTATCACATGGGGAGAATCCAGCAGCAGCACATCTTTGAGAAGCGTCACGGCCCACTCTTTGCTGACACTGCGAATCACCGATTTTACTTTCGGCAGACTGGCCGCGTTCATCGACAAGGAATCGTAGCCCATGGCCATCAACAGCAATGCCCCGCCAGGGTCACCCGCCAATTCACCGCAAATACCCAAGGGCTTACCCACCGCATGGGCATCTTGGGCAATGCGCACCAGCGCCTGCAGCACAGCTGGGTGGTAAGAGTGATAGAGCTGTGCAACGCGGGGGTTGTTGCGGTCTACCGCAAGCAAATACTGAGTCAGGTCGTTGGAGCCAACTGAGAGGAAATCCACCCGGTCCGCCAGCTCACGAATTTGATACACAGCGGCGGGTATTTCGATCATCACGCCTACCTTGGGCATGCGGATATCGAAACCTTCTTCCCTTACCTCGTGGTACACCCGATAAATAAGGTGCAGAGATTCCTCCACTTCGGAGATATTACTGATCATGGGCAGCATAATTTGCAGGTTGTTCAGGCCTTCACTGGCCTTCAACATGGCTCGTACCTGCACCAGGAATATCTCGGGATGATCCAACGTAACCCGGATACCCCGCCAGCCCAGAAACGGGTTTTCTTCTTCAATTGGGAAGTAGGTCAGCGATTTGTCGCCGCCGACATCCAGGGTGCGCATGGTGACCGGGTTGGGCGCAAATGCCTCAAGCTGCTCACGATAATACTGGCGCTGCTCCTGCTCCGAGGGGAAGCGATCCTTAATCATGAAAGGCACTTCGGTACGGTACAAACCTATGCCTTCGGCGCCGTGGGACAGGGAACGCAGAACATCAGTCATCAGCCCGGTATTGACCAGAAGCGGAACGCGATAGCCATCGGTTGTTTCACAGGGTAGATCGCGAAGCGCTTCCAGCCCTCGGTCTATCTCCTCTTCTTCATCGCAGATGGTCTGGAAAAATGCTCGCAAATCGGCAGAAGGAGTGGCGAAAATCTGCCCTTCAAAACCATCCACAACCAGTTCTTTGCCATCTAGCTGATTAACCGGAATATCCACCAGCCCCATTACCGTGGGCACACC
>JBQCZX010000234.1:0-4308 GCA_052089485.1 Marinobacter sp.
CGACGTTTCCATCGACCAACGCGCGACAATCAAATTTCCAGATGCCACGTTTTTCGGAGATTATCTCCGATTCCATGCACAACTGGTCTCCCGGCAAAACAGGGCGTTTGAAGCGCGCCTTGCTGGATCCAGCCAGGTATTGTACCAGCCCGTCTGTTGGTTTCCGCCCTACGGTCACAAAACCGAGAATTCCTGAAAGCTGGGCCATGGCTTCAATAATGAGCACGCCTGGCATGATGGGATTATTAGGAAAATGCCCGGTGAAGAACGGCTCGTTAAAGGAGATATTTTTGTAGCCTTTGATCGATTTTGACTTTTCAATCTCGGTCACCCGATCCACCAGTAAAAACGGATAGCGGTGCGGGAGATATTCCAGGATTTCGTCGATGTACATCATGTTGATCGGCCTCAGCCCTCTGATTTCTTTTCCAGTTCTTTAACGCGCCGTGCCAGGGTGTCCAACTGGCGGAAACGCACCGCATTCTTGCGCCATCGCCGATTTGTATCTGCACTGGTGCCAGAAGAATAAACTCCCGGCTCCCGGATATCCCCGGTTACCAGAGTCATGCCGGTTAGGTGCACTTGGTTTGCGATTTCCAAGTGGCCGGCTACTCCAGCGGCGCCGCCAAATACACAGTGGCTGCCGATCTTCGTGCTGCCCGAAATTCCAACCATAGCGGCCATGGCGCTGTGGTCACCAATACGGACGTTGTGGGCAATTTGAATAAGGTTATCGAGCTTAACGCCATTACCGATAACCGTGTCATCCAAAGCGCCACGATCAATCGTTGTGTTCGCTCCTACTTCAACATCGTCGCCAAGAATCACACGGCCGAGTTGCGCAATTCTGTGCCACTGACCTTTCTCATTCGCAAAGCCAAACCCATCAGAGCCAATCACCGCACCGCTAAGGATATGGCAACGCTGCCCTACTACCACATCGTGGGCTAGGGTAACTCTGGAGCGAATAATGGAGCCGGCACCTATAGTGGTTCGAGCACCAATAATGCTACCCGGCCCAATAGCAACCTGTTCTCCGATAACAACACCCGCTTCAACAACGGCATTAGGGCCGATACTGGCGCTGGTCGCGACTGTTGCACTGGGGTCTACCACGGCCGCAGGGTGAATGCTTGGCGGTGCTACTGGCACAGGATCAAACCAGTGACTAAGGCGAGCGTAGCCCAGGTAGGGGTTATCGAGTAACAGGACATTGGTCGGACTATCCCCCGCAGCTGCAGGCGATAATATAACCGCAGCAGCGCGAGTCTCCGCTAGATGCTTTGCATAGGCGGGATTTGCCAAAAAGCTGAGCTGATCTGAGCCAGCCGCCAGGAGGGTTGCAAGGCCGGAAACCCGTTTTTCCGGATCGCCACGAAGCTCTGCTCCCAAAGCTTCTGCGATCTCCCCAAGCCGGTAAGACTGTTCTGTCATCACGCGCTCCACAACACGCTAGTGAGCCCGGAGGCTCTCAGGCAAGAATTAACGGTTCAGCTTATCCAAAAGCTGTGAGGTCAAGTTCATTTCCGGCTTCACATAGACTACAGCTTCGCTAGGCAAGATCAGATCAAGATCGTTTTCTTCCAATAGCTCTTTTACTGCCGCGTCTACTTCTGGGCGGGCCTCTTCCAAAAACGCCTGTTTGCGCTGGTTGACAGTGGAATCAAGGCGTTGCTTGAGGAAGTTGAATTCTTTTACCTTCTCCTGGAACTCGCCGGCAAGCTGGTTGCGCTCACTTTCGTTCATCATCGAGCCGTCTTTTTCCAGACGTTCCTTCAGTTTGCGTGCAGCTTCCTGAGTCTCGCGAACTTTTTCTTCGTCGCCGGCGAAATCCTGTTGCATAACTTCGCTGAACGATTTCGCATCGTTAGATGAAAACAAAGCCTGGCGCAGATCTACAACACCCACACGGGTTTCTGCTACGGCTGGCAGCGACAGTGCCATAGCTGCAGCAAACATCAGTACGGTTCTGAACATAGTAGGTCTCCTGAGTTTCATTCGTTTTTGTTTCCCTTTTTCTAAATCAGAATGTTTGGCCAAGCGAGAACTGGAATATCTGAGTGTCGTCGCCAGATTTATCGTTCAACGGCTTTGCAAGACTGAAGGCCAGTGGGCCTACGGCCGTGATCCACTGAAAACCAATACCGGCTGATAAGCGCAGTTCCTCTGGATCTGCTTCAAACCCGCGGTCTGGGTCAAACACCTGCCCGGCATCCACAAAGAACGCCGTACGCATAGACCGGGTATCACCGGCAAACGGTGTTGGGAAAATCAGCTCCACAGACGCTTCGGTCAAGAAGTTACCACCGAACGGATCCTCGTCGGAAAAATCGTTCTCCGCATTGGTCGCGCGCCGCCCCAATGAGTTGGCCTGATAACCCCGAACCGAGCCGTAACCGCCAGCATAATAATGCTCGTAGAAGGGCATTATCGAGCGGTCGCCGTAGCCATCACCATAACCAATTTCGGTTCTCGTGCGTACAATCCAACGGTTGGTGTCGGTGATCGGGAAGTAGAAATCGGTTTTATGACTCGCCTTGTAGAACGTAAGGTCACTGCCTGGCACCGCAACATCAAGCGACAGCGAGTGACTGTAGCCATCTGTTGGCAAAACACCTCGGTTCAGAGTACTACGACGCCAACTACCAAACAGGAAGAAGTTGTTAAACGAATCCCCTTCCTCCTCGATAAAGTCAGTCACTTCCTTGGAGGTAAACACGCCACCTTTGATCTTGGAAAGCGTGTAGCCCAGCCCAAAGTTCAATCTCGTAATATTATCGGTTGGGTAGCCAAATGTCAGTCGACCGCCGTACTCATCCAGCAGGTAGGACGTGATGTCCTCTTGCTCAAAATCTGTCTCCCGTGCAAACACACTAAACCCACGGCTCACACCGTCCACCGTGTAGTAAGGATCCATATAGGAGATGTTGGCGCTCTTGACTGAGTCGCTCACGTTTACGCCAAACGATACGCGCTTACCTGTGCCGAAAAAGTTATTTTCAGACACATTGGCACCGAGAATAACACCGGAATCCTGAGAGAAGCCTACGGATGCCGAGAGGCTGCCCGTTGGTTGCTCTTCCACAGAGTAGTTCACATCGACGAGATCATCAGTCCCCGGCACTGGAACCGTGTCTACATTGACCCCTTGGAAAAAACCAAGTCGTTCGAGACGGGTTTTGGAAAACTCAATGCGATCCGAAGAGGCAATACCGCCTTCCATCTGTGTCATTTCCTGACGCAAAACATCGTCCCGGGTAGATACGTTGCCGTCGAAGTTAACCCGACGCACATACGCTCGCTTGCCCGGCTCAACAAAGAAAGTAACGGCGGCAGTGTTGTCTTCACCTGGCTCAGGTACAGCATTCACGTTGGCAAACGCATAGCCTTCTTTGCCGAGCCGGAATGCCAGTGTCTCTGAGATAGCCGTCATACGGGCGCGGGAGAACACGTCGCCCGCATCCACCGGAATCAGTTCGCGTAGCTCTTCCTCACCCACAATAAGGTTGCCACGAAGTCGAATCTCCGAGATTGTATACTGCGGCCCTTCGTTCAACGCTATCGCAATGAAAACCTGGCGCTTGTCTGGCGAAATGGAAACCTGGCTGGATTCCACATTGAAATCCAGGTAACCACGATCCAAGTAAAAAGAGCGTAGAGTTTCAAGATCGCCGCTCAGGCGTTCCCGCGCGTATTTGTCAGAGTTAGTGAGGGAGTTCCACCAACTGCTGGTTCGCAGCTCAAACAGATCACGTAACTGCTCGTCGCCGAAATCCTTGTTACCCACCAGATTGATATGCTGGATAGCGGCAACTGTACCTTCGTTGATATCCAGTGCAATCGCTACGCGGTTACGGGGCAGCACCTCAGCGGTTGCTTTTACCCGAGCGTTGTAGCGCCCCTGGCCTATGTAGGAGCGTAATATCTCAAGTTCCAGCCGTTCCAGGGTGGCCCGGCGGAACACCTGGCCTTCTTGAAGCCCAGCGCCAGCAAGGGCATCCATGAGCATGTCGGTTTCAATATTCTTGTTGCCGTCAATTTCGATCGAGGTAATTGAAGGGCGTTCCCGCACAGTAAGGATAAGAATGCCAGCGTCGCGGCTGGCTTCTATATCGGTGAACAACCCAGTCCGGAATAGTGATTTAATCGAGTCTGCCAGCTCGGTTTCGTCCATCTGTTCGCCGATATTGATGGGGAAAGCGGAAAACACAGTACCCGCAGAAACACGCTGCAAGCCTTCCACCTCAATGTCGGCAACCGTAAATTCATCTGCAAATGCTGGCTTCATGCCGGTTGCGGCAACAGCGA
>JBQCZX010000235.1:0-4283 GCA_052089485.1 Marinobacter sp.
CTGGCGATAAGGGCCTGTTGACCGCCTTTGAAAACGGCGAAGACATTCACAAAGCAACCGCAGCAGAAGTCTTTGGTGTGACGCTCGACGAAGTAAGCAGCGACCAGCGCCGTAGCGCCAAAGCCATCAACTTTGGTCTGATTTATGGCATGTCTGCATTTGGACTGGCTCGCCAGCTGGATGTGGGGCGCAAAGTGGCGCAGCAATACATCGACCGCTACTTCGAGCGCTACCCGGGTGTTTTGCAATATATGGACAGCATTCGCAAGCAGGCCCACGACGACGGCTATGTTGAAACCCTGTTTGGCCGCCGCCTGTACCTGCCGGAAATCAACGCGCGCAATAAACAGCTGCAACAGGCCGCCGAACGCACCGCGATTAATGCGCCTATGCAGGGCACCGCCGCTGACATCATCAAACTGGCAATGATAGACGTAGAAAACTGGTTGCTTGCGGAACACCCGGATACCGCTCGCATGACCATGCAGGTGCACGACGAACTGATTATTGAAGTGAAGGCAGACGCCGTAGAGGAAATACGCGAAGGGCTAATCCAACGCATGTCCGGCGCAGCGAAGTTGGCGGTGCCACTGCTGGTGGAAGCTGGCGTGGGCGATAACTGGGATCAGGCCCACTAAACAAAAATGCCCGGTGAACGAACTCAACCGGGCATTTTTAGCACAACTTAATTAAAGCTTAGCTTAGAAGGCCTTGCTGACCTGGAGGGAGGCGCTCCAGGCGCTTAGTTCGTATTCGCCTTTGTAATTAGACGCGCCCGCTGAGGGATCCTGCTGGGTTGGTGCATCATGCTGATAGGAGAATTCATTCACCTTCGGATCGTCAGCAAACAGCAACGTTCCCACGGCAGCATCCACAGCCCATCCGTTGTTAGCACTCTTCCACTGGCCACCTAACGTCAACCAGTGCCGGTCGCTGGATGGGATACGAGCGGTCAGGTAGTTATCAACAGGAGACTCATCCCACGCATAGCCTGCCTTCAATGCCCATTCGGGAGTAACCTGCCAAATAGAGCCAACATTAAATTGCCAAGTATTTTTCCACTTTTCGGTAATATGAGTGATGGGGTCACCAACCATACTTGAGACAGCTCCGCCGCCACTTTCACGACTATAGATATCTAGTTCTTCAAAACGACTCCAACGGGAATAGGTCGCCCCTGCGAGCAGCGTGACCGAATCGGTCAACTGATGCCGAGCACCCGCAGTAATGCTCTCAGGTATGGCCAAAGGTACACGAACATCCTCGGTCAGTGTTTCCGGCGCCAAGCCAATTGGCGACTGCGCATTGGGCACGGGAAAGTTGCTTATCTCGACATCCCCTTTCAGTTCAAATTCGGTACCCGTTTGCGCGGTTAGACCAAACTGGGTTCGGTCAGACATCTCGTACAAAAAACCGACGCGGAAAGTTACCGCAATATCGTCACCCTCTATATCTGCGTAAGGTGTCCCGAACTGCGCCTCGTATGCGTCAGCTAAAGGGCCAGCTTGGGCAGGTCCAACCTGCTGAGCCAGTGCCCCACGAATGTCCTGATACTTCGACAAACGCCCTTCCGCGTACATTATGTTCATGCCCAGGCCCATAGACAGACCTTTGCCATTGCTGACGGCAACAGATGGTGTGAACGAAATAACTGTTAGCTCTGTTTTATCCGCGAAAAAGCGGCCCCTGAAGTCATTGTCATAGTCAGCTGCCAGACCATAAGGAGCGTGGACACCAAAACCCACATCAATTGAATCATTGATTTCATGGGTCACATAAATATTTGGCAAATAAGCCGGATCGGCGATATCACCGCCGGTTGTTCCGCTTACAGGGCCGCCCAGTGTATTCGTGGCACTGGCGCTCTTAGCCTCGGCATCAATATCAAGAACCGCAGCACCAAAGGAGATATTTGTACCCTTCAGCTGACTCATTCCTGCAGGATTAAACAGCACAGTCGTCGCGTTTTCAGGGTTCGCAGCAGCACCGGCGTTAGCAACGCCCATGGCACTGGCACTTTGTTCGTTCAGAGAAAAACCGCCAGCAAAAACACTGGCCGGGGCAGCAATTGCAGCAAGCGTGGCCAAGCGAACAGCACGGGTAAGCAGTGAAGGTCTCATAACAGCGGAATCTCCTTTGTAGTTTGGAGCGGAGTATACGCATTAGTGGCTACTCCCCTCAAATGCTAAAACTACTAATTTGAAAACCTAACCTTTTACCACCTTAGTCGACACCTGCCTAATCAGTTATCTTGAATAGTTAGTTTGTCTACAGACGACGATAGCTTATCTGCCCCCTGGGCATCCGCACCCAGCTTTATCATCAGGCGCAGGTCATTAGCTGAGTCGGCGTGGGCCAACGCATCTTCGTAGGTAATTGAGCCCTCTGCATAAAGCTCATACAGAGCCTGATCGAAGGTCCGCATACCAGACTCGTTGGACTTTGCCATCAACTCCTTGAGCTTGTGCACTTCCCCTTTGCGAATCAAATCCGCCACCAGTGGCGTGTTGATCAGCACCTCGATAACGGCCTTACGGCCTTTACCATCCGGTGTCGGGATCAGTTGTTGCGCCACAATAGCCCGAAGGTTCAGGGACAAGTCCATCCAGATTTGGTTGTGCTGCTCCGGCGGGAAAAACTGGATAATACGGTCAAGTGCCTGGTTGGCATTGTTGGCGTGCAGTGTTGCAAGACAAAGGTGACCTGTTTCGGCAAACTGAACCGAATATTCCATGGTTTGGCGGGTACGCACCTCACCAATGAGTATAACGTCTGGCGCCTGGCGTAGCGTATTCTTCAGTGCCACCTCAAAGCTCGACGTATCAATCCCTACTTCCCGTTGCGTCACAATGCAGCCTTGGTGCTGATGTATGAACTCAATAGGGTCTTCAATAGAAATAATGTGCCCACGGCTATTACGATTTCGGTGTCCAATCATCGAGGCCAGAGACGTTGATTTACCTGTACCGGTTGCCCCAACAAACATAATCAGGCCACGCTTGGTCATAGCCAGCTCTTTGACTATTTCCGGCAACGCCAGATCATCAATTTGAGGAATCTTCACCTCAATCCGTCGCAACACCATGCCACACAGGTTTCGCTGGAAGAACGCACTCACCCTGAAGCGGCCAATCCCCCGGGCGCTGATAGCAAAGTTACATTCATGAGTTTCATCAAACTCGGCTCTTTGCTTGTCATTCATCGAGTCGTATACAAATTCCCTCGTCTGCTCCGGCGTTAACGCAGTTTTGGTGACCGGCATGACTCTACCGTTCAACTTCATGCTTGGTGGAACACCGGCCGTGATAAAGAGGTCTGAACCTCCTTTTTCTACCATCAAACGAAGCAGCTTTTCGAATTCCATTTTTTTAATTACCTGTTATTTTATGACTACCCGATGGGCTCCGGGCATTTAACGTTAGAAATTGTCAGGCATTTTCGCCTTAACCCGCGCTGCTTCCCGGGAAATCAGGCCTTTCTGCAACAAGCGCTCAAGGCACTGATCCAGCGTTTGCATGCCCAGTGCACCGCCCGTTTGAATCGATGAGTACATCTGGGCGATTTTGTCTTCGCGGATCAGATTACGAATTGCAGCGGTACCAATCATAATTTCATGGGCGGCTATTCGGCCGCCGCCCATTTTCTTCATCAACGTTTGGGAAATAACAGCCTGCAGCGACTCCGAAAGCATGGAGCGCACCATGGATTTTTCTTGCGCCGGGAATACATCTACAACCCGGTCAATGGTTTTCGCGGCCGAGGTGGTGTGCAGGGTGCCGAAAACCAAGTGACCTGTTTCTGCCGCCGTAAGGGCCAGGCGGATGGTTTCCAGATCTCGTAGCTCACCTACCAGTATAATGTCGGGGTCTTCCCGCAGCGCCGAGCGCAGGGCCTCGTTAAAGCCCAGAGTATCCCGGTGTACTTCCCGTTGGTTGACCAGACACTTCTTGGAGTCGTGCACAAATTCGATCGGGTCTTCTATGGTAAGGACGTGTTCGTAGCGAGTATCGTTGATGTAATCAATCATCGCCGCCAGTGTGGTGGATTTACCCGAACCGGTCGGCCCGGTTACCAGCACAAGCCCACGGGGAACCGAAGAAACATCTTTGAACACTTGGCCCATGCCAAGGTCGTCCATCGTCAGCACTTTCGAGGGGATAGTACGGAAAACAGCACCTGAGCCCCTGTTCTGATTAAAGGCGTTCACGCGGAAGCGGGCGACACCAGGTACTTCAAAGGAAAAATCGGTTTCCAGAAATTCCTCGTAGTCCTAGCGCTGCTTG
>JBQCZX010000236.1:0-4204 GCA_052089485.1 Marinobacter sp.
TTGAACAGGTGGGGCATGTGTGCCAGAACACCATTGTTCAGGAAGCCTGGAAGCGAGGCCAGCGGCTGAACGTGCACGGGTTCGTATATGATGTGGCAGACGGCTTACTTCGAGACATGGGGTTGTGGGTTTCCGGCGCTGACGATTGGGAGCAGGTTAAGCAAAACAGTCTTGATGAACTGATATTGCGTCCGGTACGCTCGGGTCGCCAGAGGAAAGTCTAGCCTTCAACGCAAAACGGCATTACCCAACCCATGCAGAGTTTAGCTAACTCCGGTTTACCCAACTCCCATCAGGCGCTGCTTAAAAACCAGCACCTGTTATCTGGTCGGCTGGCTCTGCTGGGTGTCGCATCTGCGCACTTGCTGCCAGAGCTTCCAATTAGCGGCCTCGCCATGAGCGAACACGCTGGTGTTTTTCAAGCGCTTGAGCGCCATGAAACCTGGCAAGCCTGTTTCGGCTATGAAGACGCAGGGCTGGCACAAGGCAGCTACGAGACCCTTGTGGTGTTTCTTCCCAAAGCCCGTGCCGAGCTGGAAATACGCTTGGCATTGGCTCGTTCGCTGGCGGCAAAAAATGCTCGGCTGATACTCATCGGGGAAAAGAAAGAAGGCATTGCCGGCGCTATCAAACAGCTCAAAGCAGTGGCCCCGCAGGCGTTCAAGGCCGACAGTGCACGCCACTGCCAGGTCTGGTGCGCCGAAGCCATTGAGCCGACTCCCGGGTTTCGGGTTCAGGACTGGGTAACTTGGAGCGCCGCAGAGTGTGCAGGTGTGTCCATCGAGGTTGCCGGGTTGCCCGGCATTTTCAGTCAAGACGGCTTGGATAACGGCACGCGTATGCTGCTGGAGACGCTGGAGGAGCAACCATTGCGGGCTGACCGGCTACTGGATTTTGCCTGTGGTGCGGGCGTTATTGGTGCATGGATTCAGGCGAGGCAGGCCGCGCATGACGAACCCGCCGCTACTGTCGACGGAGTGGATGTTCAGTCGCAGGCGGTTATCTGCGCAAGGGAAACCTACCAACGTAATTGCACGGCCGGCACGATATACGCTTCAGACGGTCTCGCGGGCATTGACGACCTTTGGTCTGGAATTATCAGCAATCCTCCCTTTCACACGGGTGTGAAAACCGACACCTCAATGACCGAACAGTTCCTTCACGATGTGAAACGGCATCTGAAACCAGGGGGCGAGCTGCGACTGGTGGCGAACAGTTTTCTGCCTTATGAATCGTTGATTAAGCGCTACATCGGCCGCGTTGAGCGCCTACGTGAGGATCGACGCTTTACGGTTTATCGTGCTTTTCTGAATAATTAGAGAGCAATTAGAAAGCAATTAGGTGCCTGACATGACAACCGCTGTGCTGGATTTTCCCGGTGGTAGCCTGACTTTGAGCCGACCCGGCACAGATGATCCGAGCCTTCGCGCATGGAGCGCCGCCGACGAACTGCTCCTGCAGGAAGCTTTTATCCACTTAGAAACTGCACCTAATGCTCGGGTTCTGGTGGTTGATGACCAGTACGGCGCATTAACGCTGGGGTTATCCCAGTTTGCACCGGATGTGGTGTCTGACAACGCTCAGCTAAGCGCTGCACTCGCTCTGAATGCCAGCCGGAATCCCGGCATTGTTCCACCTACACAGATACACAGCTGGCTGCAGCCTCCCGCTGACGCCTACGACCTGATTCTGTTGAAGATTCCCCGCGAAACGGACTATCTGGCCTGGCTGCTGCGCTGGGCTAATGGCGTGCTCAAACCTGGCGGAGCCCTACTGGCAGCGGGAATGATCAAGCACCTTCCCGACCGCAGTGTCGATGTGTTTGCCGGTGCGGTGGAGGTTCAACACGTGAGCCGGGCGGTAAAAAAGGCCCGCATGATCACCTGCGGTCGCGGTCAAGCTACGTTGAACAACTGGCCCGGCACATGGAAGGGCTATCAGTTTGAGGGGTCTAGTGGGCGTGTCGACGCCATGCCTGCGGTATTCGCCCGAGAAAAGCTGGATATTGGCACGCGGTTGATGCTGCCCCACATCGCATCTGTACTGAAGCCCTGCCAGCCTGATGTGCGTGTTCTGGATCTTGCTTGCGGTAATGGCGTTCTTGGTCTGAGTGCGTTGGCGGCGAAACCAGGCATAGAGATAACCTTCAGTGATGTGTCCAGTCAGGCCGTTTTGAGTGCCCGCCGTAATGCAAAGGCGGCATTTCCCGATGCTAAGGCTCTGTTTGTGCACTCAGATGGCGTGGCCGGCGACAACGATCCGTTTGAGCGAATCCTTTTAAATCCGCCGTTTCACGAAGGTGGTGTGGTGGGGGATCATATCGCCTTGAGGCTTTTTGAGCAGGCGTCCCAGAACCTGTCTGAAACAGGCCGCCTGCTTATGGTGGGGAACCGGCACCTTGGTTACCACAAGAGTTTGCGACGCTTTTTCTCACAAGTCCGACAGTTGGATGACAGCCCAAAATTTGTTGTTTTCGAGGCTTGGCACGGGTGATTTCTGTGCTTTCTTACAGAGATGGCGTAGGGCGGTTATGGCTGTCGTAACCTAAACGAGCCAGGGTATCGACGATGGTTTGTGTTTGGCTGTCAATCTCGATGTTCACCAGCATGCCCTCATCTATTGCGCCAAAAGTAGTGGCCCTTAGGGTTTCGGGAATAAGGTGAATATTGAATCGGTTGCCTACAACCTCACCAATGGTCAGGCTTGCGCCATTGATTGCAATATAACCTTTTGCAAAGATGTAGTCGGCCCACCGATCCGGAACTTCAAACCAAATGGTCACATTGTTTTCCGGCTGGAGAATCTCAACGACACCCGCCGTTGTATGTATGTGCCCAGATAGTAGGTGACCGCCAATTTCATCTCCAATCCGCGCCGCTCGTTCAAAATTAACGGTGTGCCCAGGCTCCAGCTTGCCGAGTGTTGTCAGGCTCAAGGTTTCTTGCATGGCATCAAACAGCAATGTGTTGCCGGCCTGGCGAGTGACGGTCAGGCAAGTGCCATTGATAGCCACAGACGCGCCAATGGTGATGCCTCCTGTGTTGTTGTCAGGCAAACGAATTGCGAACGTACTCAGCCCGGTCGTAGCAGTAATTTCTTCAACAACAGCGATACCCTGGACAATACCTGTGAACATAAGCAAACCTTATTAGAAAGCGGAGCGCGGCATGGACAGAAAGGATAACCAGCCAAGTTGCTGTTGCCAAGCTTGGTTGCTGACAAGGCTTTTTAGAGCAAGCTCTGTTCAAGGTTTAGAAAGTGCTGTCGATACTCAGGTAGGAAATGTTCGAGGAACAGAGGCCCTTTAACGCATTGGATAAATTGTCATGGCTCAGAATCAGACCGCAGCACAGGCATTAACAGGGGCATCTCAGGGCGCGATATTGCGGCCCGGGCGAGCAGCTGATCCCGTTCCTATGCCGGTAAAGAGTGCTGAATATGAAGACTTTTCGGCAGACGACGAGCAGCCAGACCAAGAGCAAAACAAAAGCGATGAACGTCCAGTGGAGCCGGCCCCGGTGCAGGCGGAATCTCGGCAGCGAAAGCTGAGGCTGATGTTACGCCAGTGCGACCGTGTATTGCTGATGGATTTTGACCTGTTGGCGATGAATGACTGGCCTGATAATTTTAGTGTTGTGGCCGCTCGCCGTAGCCGGGATTTGTGGTTGTTCAGTGCGCTAATAGCGGCAACGGTGTTTCTCAGCGGGTTGACAGGTTTTGTGCCTGCCTGGCTTGCCGGCGGTGGATTTGGCGCTTTTGTAATTATTCTGTTGCTTGGCGTTCCCGTTGTTCGCGGTATGTATACCTCAGCACCGTCTTATCTGGACTTGTTGATCAAGCGCCAGCGCATGATGCGAGATGCGCGAAAACACGCTGAGCACCTAGAGGGCAGCGAGGGGTTGATCTGGCAATGCGCCCGCATGACCGACTTTAACCCAGCCCTGAAAAACGCCCGATTCAGCAGTCTTCTGGGTTTGTCGGAACAGAAATCTCTGGCCCGGGCCCTGTCCCAACGTGAGCATATAAGGCTTTATTTGATCTATCTTCTTGAGGCAGAAAAAGCTTATGATCGAGTTCAGAGCGCTTTCTTTGAGGGTAATCAGGACGCCATTGACCAAGGTTGGCAAGCAGTAGCCGCAGAGCCAGAGGACAGAACTTGACATAAATGTGCGTCAAACGTATGTTTCAAACAGACGTTTGCTAG
>JBQCZX010000237.1:0-4191 GCA_052089485.1 Marinobacter sp.
CCAGCACCAACTCAACCGCCACGGCTCCTGCCAGGTAGGTATATTCAGTGTGATGCTGAACAGCTGCGTAGCTGGCAGTGAATTCTTTGAGGGCAACGCTGAGTTGATCGTCCTTTATCACCAGGCTGGCTACCTCGTAGGCTTTTGCAATATCCTCCCTGCTGATATCTGAGGGCGCAAACCCAATAGCCCGCACCCAATGTTCATGGCGCTTTTCATCATATTGGCGGTTAAACGCTTCAAACCAGCTGTCGCCAGAGTTGTCTTTGTTTGCGGCCCAGGCCGACTGCAGGCTATCCCGCAGTGTTAGGACTGGCGAAGTCAGATTGCTTACTCCGACAACAAAGTCGTATAGATCAATGCCGGCATCGTAGGCCCCTTGAAAAAGTGCGCCCGCACTGACCGCCGGTTTCTGAAACCAGAGCAATGCTTGGTATTCTTGTTGTTTCGCTTCTGTTTCTTTGCGCTCGGCCTCAAGCAGTCGGTCAAGGCCGGCGATAATTGCCTTGCGCTCATGGTTTACTGTGTCATCACTGGCATTGGAGCCCAGCCGAACGGTTGCAAACCGGCCATTCAGGCCCTCTACGGTGGCAGCTCCCTGATGATCCAGTTTGCCACTCACGCTGTCATGGTCGGTGCCCACCTGAAAGGGTAACCCGGCCACACCGGTACCATCTGGCCAACGGTAGCTAATCGTCAGGTTGTTAGGCCCTTTCTCGGGCACCACCTCTGCGGCAGGTTCCGGGGCAGTGTAATACTCGGCATTTGCAGGTGCATAAAGCGAATCGGATTTTACTGCCGTAGCTGTGCCGCTCACGCCTGAAGACCAGGACGCCTGCAGCCGTCTCCGAAGTGTTTGAGGTAGGTCTGTACGAAGGTTCTGTGGAGTAGCATTACGGCCCGTAAACAGCCCGAACGAGGAGTAACTTTGTTGAGCCAGCACCAACTGGCCATTTTGCAAAGCCTCCAGCATTGTCTGCTGTTCGTTGTTTGAGGCTTTCGCAAGATCCCGTAGGCCGCTATCCGGCGCAGGCTCTATATGGGCGCCCTGATAACCACGTGAGAAGTAATCCTGCGCAATGGACACCGCTTCAGATGGTGCAGTAGTGATGGCAGTATGCTTTCGGTGAAGCCGTAGCCACCGGTAACGTATAGTTGGTAGGACACAATTCCGTTTCCTTGTCCGCAGATCTATCCCTGTGCTCTCCTGAGCAGGCCGAAACAATACTCCCGATAGGCCGGGAAAAGCAACTCACACCCCCTATAAAAACCAGGTAGCAGGTTCTAATCCTGACCCATTAATCTACTGACTTCTGGCCTCTAAACCGACAGATGCCGTCTGAACAGCGCTAACGCAGCACTGAAAAACACAGCACCTATGCCCACTAGCGCCAGCATTTGCGGCCATATCACTTCCAACCCTGCGCCACGGTAGAGGATGGCTTGCGCCATGCTGACGAAGTGGGTAGTGGGCGCCGCCAGCATGATATTTTGCACTAGGTCTGGCATGCTTTCCCGCGGGGTTATACCGCCGGAGAGCAGCTGCAGGGGAATGATGGTGAGTATCAGCAACAGGCCGAACTGGGGCATGGTACGCGCTACAGTGCCAATCAGAATGCCAATGGCGGTGGTAGAAAACAGGTGAATTAGCGCACCGAAGAAAAACAGCAACAACGAGCCTTGTATGGGCACCGCAAGCACTTTCTGGATAATCACTATCACTGAAAAAATGGCGGCCAGCATCACAATGAGGCCGTTGGCCCACACTTTTGCAGCCATGATTTCAAAAGGCTTAATGGGCATCACCATCAGGTGTTCCACCGTGCCGTGTTCGCGCTCACGAATCAGCGCAGCACCAGACAGAATAATGCTGATCATAGTGATCATAGTGATCAGTTCCATCACCCCGCCAAACCAGGTGCCCTCCAGATTCGGGTTGAAGCTCGCATGAACCACCAGATTGATCGGCAAGGCCGGGCTGTTACTGTCACTGCGCAGGAATTCAGCAACTTCCATCGTGACCATTTGCTCAATATAGCGCGAACCGATAAAGGCCTGGGTCATGCGCGTGGCATCGATATTCAGCTGAAGGCTGGTTACGCGGCCGGTGCGCATGTCGCGCTCAAAGCCCTCGGGAATAACCAGTGCGAAGGTATGGCTGCCACTGTCCAGCACGGTATCTATCTGGCCAAAGTTGATGTGATCGGGTTCTAAGAACCAGGGCTGCTGCAAGGAATCAATAATATGGCCAGACAGCGCGGTCTGGTCTTCATCCACCACTGCCACAGGCGTGTTGTTCAGCTCCATGGAACCGGCAGAACCGGCGGTATAGACCATCAAGGTAAAGGCCAGTACGACAAACACCAGCAGCACCTTATCGCTCCAGATGCTGCGCAGCTCTTTCATTCCCAGATTCCAGATATTGACGATTGACTCCATCATCATCGCCCCTGTTTACGAAGTAGGAACACAGACATCAACGTAAGCACCGGAATAAACGCCGCCAGAACCAGGAAAGAGTGCTGCAGATCAGCAAACGTCAGGCCCTTGGTAAACACGCCACGGCTGATCTGCAGAAACCAAGTGGCTGGCCAGAACTGGCCGATAACCACACCGGCACCCTCCAGGGACGACACAGGCTCTGTCATGCCGGAGAACTGTATGGTGGGCAGTATGGTGACGATGGCAGTGGCTGCCAGCGCGGCAACCTGAGTAGAGGCAAAGGCCGAGATTACTTGGCCCAAACCGGTTGTGGCCGTCACTAACAGCAGAGCACCTAGAGTCAGGGTTAGCACGCCGCCTTTCACGGGCACATCAAACAGGAAGATCGCCAGCAGCACCAGGCTGACATAGCTCAACATGCTGAATCCGATGTAAGGCAGCTGTTTACCCAACAAGAACTCGAGCCGGTTCACCGGTGTTACATACAAATTGGTGATCGAGCCCAGCTCTTTCTCGCGCACAATACCCAGCGCCATCAGAATAGCCGGAATAAACACCAACAAAATCGGGATAACCGCCGGTACCATGGCGTCGAGGCTCCGGAAGTCCTGATTATAGCGATAGCGGGATTCGATGGTTACCGGGCTCAGCGCTGGCACGGTGCCATAGGTGCGAAGAGCCAGGTCTTTCAGATAGCTGAAGTGCAGCCCCTGAATGTAACCCTGAATGGTCTCACCACGAAACGGCATGGCACCGTCCACCCACACCGAGATATCCGTGGGCCGGCCGCGCTTGAGATCCTTACCGAAACCGGGCGGTATGGCCAGAACCAAACTGAGCTCGCCAGACTGCATCCGTTGTTCCAGCTCGTTGATGTTGGACACCGCAGGTTGCTCCACAAAATATCGGGAGCCAGACACAGCGGTTATGTAGTCACGGCTTTGAGGAGACTGGTCCTGATCCAGAACCGCAAACGGCAAATTTTCCACATCCAAAGTAATGCCATAGCCCAGAATCATCATCAACAAGGCCGAGCCGATAAAAGCAAACGACATGCGAATAGGATCGCGCAGCAGCTCGCGGGTTTCGCGGCGGGCGTATGCCAGCAACCTTTGCCAACTGAAACGTCGGTGGCGAGGTGGCTGAGAGCTGCTCCCGGAGTCCAGAACCTTACCGCTGCCCTGGCTTGCGATCGGATCGACGGCGGCCTCGAGCGTTTGCATGAAGGCGCCTTCCAAATTCTCGGTCCCGGCTTGCTGAATTAGGGCGGTAGGGGTATCACACGCCAGCACTTCACCGGCGTGCATCAAAGAAATCCGGTCGCAACGTTCGCCTTCATTCATAAAGTGTGTGGAGATGAAGATAGTCACGCCGTCTTCACGGGATAACCGCAGCAGCAGGCGCCAGAAATTGTTGCGCGCACCCGGATCCACGCCTGAGGTAGGCTCATCCAGAATCAACAACTCCGGTGAGTGCACCACCGCCACTGCCAATGACAACCTCTGGCGCACACCCAGCGGCAGATCACCGGCAAGCTCGTCTAAAACATCGGCCAAATCGAACTCTTCGACCAGCTCATCCATCCTTGGCTGAATACGTTCTGGCGCGAGATGGAACAACTTGGCGTGCAGTACCAAATTCTGACGCACCGTCAGCTCGCTGTAGAGCGAGAACGACTGGGACATATAACCCACGCGCTGGCGAGTGCTCAGATCGCGGGAATCCAGAGGCGCACCAAACAGGAAAACC
>JBQCZX010000238.1:0-4169 GCA_052089485.1 Marinobacter sp.
TGGGCCGACGCGGAATCAGATCAAAACACGATTCCAGCGTTTGATACAGCCCTGCAAACCTTTCGTTTTGAGCAACTGTTCCGGCCAGATCGCTTTGTTGGCGGCGACCGGGTAGGCGATGCTAACCAACTAACCGTGGCACTGACCAGCCGGTTCAATGACCTGGTGACCGGCGCTGAGCGAGCCCGCTTTAGTATTGGTCAGGTTCAGTATTTCAGGGATCGCGAAGTCACACTGTTTGGTAAAGGCGGCGGCAATCGCAGCCGCTCACCGTTGGCTGGGGAGGTTGTGCTTAACCCCCTAAAGAATCTGCAGATCCGGTCTTCAGGGCTTTGGGATCCGAATACCGGCGATACCGAAGAGGGCCGTAGTCAGCTGGTTTTCCACACCGAGGATTACCGGTATCTTGCCAGCGTTGGTCATACTTACAGCAAGGGTGAGTTGGAACAGTCGGACATTGCAGCGGTTATCCCGGCAACAGACCGTGTTAGTCTGATCGGCCGCTGGGTATACGATTCGGATCTGGAACGTACCGTAGGGTCCTTGGCCGGGATTGAATACAACAATTGCTGTTGGAGTGTTCAGGTGGTTCATCAGAATTACCTGACCGACGATCAGGAGCTGGACAGCCGATTGCTATTCCAGGTTCAGCTTAAAGGCCTGGGCGGCAGCGGAGGTTCTTCAACGTCGATCTCCGAAGCCATTTACGGTTTTGATGAGCGCGAACGGCGCCGTTTTGGCACGCCCTGAATGGAGCGTCCTAATTGACACCCCCTGACGGCAACCGTGCCATTCCGGTACTCTAGCCGCAGGCTTATATCTTCATTAAGAGGTGATTATGAAGGCGACGATTCGCCAAGGTTTACAGACACTGCTGATGCTGCTGGCAGTGGTGCTTTCTTTTTCGGCCCAGGCTGAGCGCAAACTGCTCGATCAGGTGGTTGCCATTGTGGATGACGATGTTGTTTTGCAGACCGAGTTGGAAGCAAGAATTAACACCATCACCGGGCGCCTTAGTGCTCAGGGAACTGGCCTGCCGCCGCGTCGTCTTCTTGAAGAGCGGGTTCTGGAGCAGCTGATTACCGAATCTGTTCAGCTGCAGATGGCCGAAAAAATGGGTATGCGCATCAGCGATAACGAGCTAAACGAAACTTTGGTTAACATCGCCGATCGTAATGGCATGAGCCTATCGGAGTTTGAGAGCCAACTGGCCACCGAGGGTGTAAGTTACCGTCAGGCGAGGGAGCAGATCCGCCAAGAAATGATCTCTAGCCGGGTGCAGCAGCGCCAAGTGGGCAGTCGCGTTCGTGTGACCGAGCGAGAGGTTGAGAACTATCTTCAGGCGCTGGAGACCGGCGGTGGAAACGATGCGGAATATCGCCTTGCCTATATTTTTATTGAGCTGGATAACCCAGCTGATGATGCTTCGGTGGATGCAACCCGTGAAAAAGCGGAAGAACTCCGCGCTTCTATTGTGGACGGTCGCGATTTCCGCGAAGTGGCCGTTGCGGAATCCGATGCCAGTAATGCCCTTGAGGGTGGCGACATGGGTTGGCGCAGCGAGCGCCAGTTGCCGTCGCTGGTTGCGCCAATTGTGCCAGCGCTGGAAGTTGGCACGCCTTCGGATGTTCTTGAGAACAACAGCGGTTTCCACATGGTCATGGTGATGGACAAGCGCGGTGGTTCGCAGAAACAAGTCATTCAGCAGAACCGGGTGCGTCATATTCTGATAAGGCCTTCTGAGGCGGTCACAGATACTGAGGCCGAAGCGGCCATCCGTGACCTTTATCAGCAGATTCAGGATGGTGCCGATTTTGCCGTGATAGCCCGTGAGTTTTCCGACGACTCGGTATCCGGCTCCGACGGCGGTAACCTTGGCTGGGTGAGCCCAGGCCAAATGGTGCCAGGGTTTGAGCAGGCTATGCAGGAGGCGGATGTGGGCGAGCTCAAAGGGCCGTTTCGCTCCCAGTTTGGCTGGCACATTCTTCAAGTTGAAGAGCGCCGCCAGAAGGACGTCAGTGGCGAGGTGAAGAAAACCGAGGCTCGCCAGGCAATCTATCAACGCAAATTCGAAACCGAGCTGCAAAATTGGCTTCGGGAAATTCGGGACGAGGCCTTTATTGAGTTCAAAGGTGATTATGCAGAAGACGAAGCGGAAGGCGAGACCAGCAACGGGCAGGGCGCTGCACAATAATGCGTGATGGAACTGTTCTGGCCCTAACGGCCGGTGAGCCAGCAGGCATAGGCCCCGAGCTTTGCTTGCAGCTGGCTACTGAGCAGCGCAGTGCCGGTGTAGTTGTCATCGCCAGCCAGCAGCTGCTGAACGAAAGGGCGAGGTTGCTTGGGCTCGACGTTTCTCTATACCCCTGGCAGCCGGGCACCAAGCCGCGAACGGCTGCTGGCGAGTTGTCGGTGCTGGAGGTTGAAGGCTGCGCGTCTTTTCAAGCCGGCAAGCTGGATACTGCCAACAGCCGCTATGTTCTGGAAACCCTCACTGTTGCCGCCAACGGCTGCCTTGAGGGTGACTTTGACGGCATGGTCACGGCACCGGTTCACAAGGGCGTTATCAACGACGCGGGAATTGAGTTCAGCGGCCACACTGAATTTCTGCAGGAGCTCTGCGGTGTGGAACGGGTGGTTATGATGCTGGCCACAGAAGAATTACGGGTGGCGTTGGTAACGACCCACTTGCCTCTCAAAGACGTGTCTGCCGCGATTACGCCGGAACGGCTGACCCAGGTTGCGACCATTCTGAATGCCGATCTGAAGAAGTTCTTTGGCATTGAAAAGCCAAAAATTCTTGTGGCTGGCTTGAATCCCCACGCCGGTGAAGGCGGCCATCTTGGCCGGGAAGAAATTGAAGTGATTGAGCCGACTCTTGAGAAACTTCGAGCCGATGGTCTGCAGCTAACCGGCCCACTACCCGCCGACACCTTGTTTACGCCCCATTGGCTTGACGGTGCCGATGCTGCACTGGCTATGTATCACGACCAGGGCCTGCCGGTTCTCAAGTTCCAGGGTTTTGGTCGCGCGGTAAACATCACCTTGGGCTTGCCCATTGTCCGCACCTCCGTGGATCACGGCACCGCTTTGGATCTCGCTGGTACCGGTAAGGCTGATGCCGGCAGCCTGCACACCGCCATTTTGGTGGGTGAGCAGATGGCACGCTCTCTGAAATCTGTTAATCGCAAAGCCCTCAATCGAGAGAAACCTGAGTGAGTAAAAAAGCCGGCCATCAGGCCAGGAAACGGTTTGGACAGAACTTCCTTCACGACCCGGGCGTGATTGAGCGCATTATTCGCGCCATTCATCCTAAGCCGGACGATGCCATTGTGGAAATCGGCCCGGGCCTTGGCGCCATCACGGAGGAGATCCTGGCCGTTAACTCCAAGCTTCAGGTGGTGGAGCTGGATCGCGACCTGATTCCCATACTGCGCACCAAGTTTTTTAACTACCCCGACTTTCGTATTCATCAAGCCGACGCGCTGAAGTTTGATTACAGCCAGCTTTCAGACGGAAAACCTCTGCGTATTATCGGCAACCTGCCGTATAACATTTCCACGCCACTGATCTTTCATCTGCTGTCTCAGGCGGGCGTAGTGCAAGACATGCATTTCATGCTGCAGAAAGAGGTGGTGCAGCGGATGGCAGCGGTATCTGGCGATAACAACTATGGCCGGCTGGGGATTATGACCCAGTATTTTTGCAAGGTTCAGCCGTTATTTGAAGTGGGCCCGGGTGCTTTCCGGCCGGCTCCAAAAGTTGATTCTGCCATTGTGCGCCTGGTGCCCCACACGGAGCTTCCGTACCCAGCGAAGGATCTCGGCACTCTGCAAGCGGTGGTCAGAACCGCGTTTAACGCTCGCCGAAAAACCCTGCGCAAAGCACTGGGTAGCTTGGTGACAGTTGAGCAGCTTCAGGCGCTAGGCATCAACGATGGCCTGCGGCCAGAAAACCTCAGTTTGGCCGATTACGTGAGCATCGCGGACATGCTTGTAGCCGAAAACGGTAGGGTGGAAAGCAACGAAGGCATTAGCGAGGACAATAATGACTGATTACGCCATTGGCGATATTCAGGGCTGTTACGATCCTTTGAAAGCTGTTCTGGCTAAGGTGGATTTTTCTTCTTCACGGGATCGCTTGTGGGTGGCCGGTGATCTGATTAACCG
>JBQCZX010000239.1:0-4145 GCA_052089485.1 Marinobacter sp.
GATGACAGAGTATTTACTGATATTGGTCAGCACCATTCTGGTGAACAACTTCGTGTTGGTTCAGTTCCTTGGCCTGTGCCCCTTTATGGGGGTGTCAGGCAAACTGGAAACGGCCATGGGCATGTCCCTGGCCACTACGTTCGTGCTGACCCTGTCATCCGTGTGCAGTTATCTAGCCTACACCTATCTGTTGGCGCCTCTGGATCTGGAGTTTCTGAAAACCATCACTTTCATCTTAGTGATTGCGGTGGTCGTTCAGTTCACCGAGATGGTGGTGCGCAAAACCAGCCCCTTGCTTTACCGGGTGCTGGGCATTTTCCTGCCCCTGATTACCACCAACTGCGCCGTGCTCGGCGTGGCACTTCTTAACCTAAACAAAAACAACAACTTCGTTGAATCGGTACTCTACGGTTTTGGCGCTGCTGCTGGCTTTTCGCTGGTACTGGTGCTGTTTGCCGCAATGCGCGAGCGTATCGCTGTGGCGGACGTTCCTGTTTCCTTTCAGGGCGCCGCCATTGGCATGGTCACCGCAGGGTTGATGTCACTGGCGTTTCTAGGCTTTACCGGCCTGGTTAGCGTTTAACGGAGACGCGTTTTTATGTGGACAGGCATTATTATCGCGGTTCTGGCCCTGCTCGGCCTTGCCTTGGTGTTTGGCGCTTTGCTGGGTTTCGCCTCCGAGCGATTCCGGGCTGAGGGTAACCCGCTGGTGGAACAAATCGACGCGTTGCTGCCGCAAACCCAATGCGGCCAGTGTGGGTTTCCTGGTTGCCGCCCCTATGCCGAGTCCATTGCCGATGGTGGCCCAATCAACAAGTGCCCTCCGGGTGGTGAGTCCACCATCAAATCACTGGCAGACCTGCTTGATGTCGAGCCCCAGCCACTGGATGCAGAGCACGGCGTGGAACAGGCTCGGCGTGTTGCTGTAATCCGTGAGGATGAGTGCATAGGTTGCACTAAATGCATCCAGGCCTGCCCAGTGGACGCCATTCTCGGTGCCGCAAAACACATGCACACGGTTATCGAAAGTGAGTGCACAGGCTGCGATTTGTGCGTGGAGCCCTGCCCTGTCGACTGTATCGACATGATAACCATTGAACCGGATATCCGCGGTTGGACCTGGTCTCAACCTGAGCCAGGAATTATCGCTACAGATCGTCAGGAGGCTAACTCCCAATGACTAAGCTTTGGGACTTTAGCGGTGGCGTTCATCCCGCAGAACACAAACAGATTTCAACCAGCTGCCCCATTCAAGCAGCGGGCATTCCTGGGCGGTTGGTACTGCCACTACAGCAGCATATTGGCGAACCCGCAGAGCCGGTCGTAGACATTGGCGACCGCGTGCTGAAAGGCCAGAAAATAGCAAACGCTAGCCACGGCATGGGTGTTCCGGTGCATGCTCCGACATCTGGCGTGATTGAACGTATCGGCGACTACCCAGTGCCACACCCTTCTGGCATGACAGACACATGCATCGTTTTAATACCTGACGGCAAGGATGAATGGTGCGAACGTTACCCAGTCAGCGATTACCGTAAACTCGACCGGGATCAGGTTTTGGAGATCATCCAGTCTGCGGGCATCTCCGGCATGGGTGGCGCTGGTTTCCCCACGAACATAAAGCTGAAGCCACCCCAGGATCGAAAGGTCGATACCCTGATACTTAACGGTGCGGAATGTGAGCCTTACATTACCGCCGACGATATGACCATGCGCGAGCGGGCCGACGACGTTGTTGCCGGGCTCAAGGTCATGGCCTGGATTTTGCGCCCTGAGCGCTGCGTGATTGGTGTTGAGGACAATAAGCCCGAGGCCGCCATTGCTCTGCGCAAAGCCATTCAGGACACCAAAATTGAAATCGCCATCATCCCCACCAAATATCCTTCAGGTGGTGAAAAGCAGCTGATCCAAATTCTCACCGACATGGAAGTACCCAGTGGCGGGATTCCAGCCGATATAGGCGTTATGTGTCAAAACGTTGGAACTGCCCTGGCCGTTGGACAGGCGGTCTTTGACGGTAGGCCACTGATCAGTCGCACGGTGACGGTTACCGGTAATGCGGTAGAACAGCCTGGCAATTACGAAGTTCTTCTCGGCACACCGATGGACTATCTGCTTGAACAGGCCGGTCTGCAGCCAGATCGGGTCAACCGCTTGGTTCTTGGCGGGCCCATGATGGGTTATACGCTGACTACCACGGTGGTACCGGTTATCAAGACCAGTAACTGCATTATTGCCGCGACCGCCAACGAGTTACCCGCCCCGCCTCCCGAACAGGCCTGCATCCGCTGTGGCCAGTGCGCAGAAGTTTGCCCTATGGAGTTGCTGCCGCAACAGCTGTTCTGGCACGCGAAAGCAACGGAGTTTGAAAAAGCAGAGCACCTGAACCTGTTCGATTGCATCGAATGCGGCGCTTGTTCATACGTATGTCCCAGCTCTATTCCCCTGGTGCAGTACTACCGCTACGCCAAGGGTGAAATTCGGGTGCAGCGCGTAGAACAACTGAAGGCAGATCGGGCCAGAGAGCGCTTCGAGGCTCGACAGGAACGGCTCGACCGCGAGCAGCGAGAGAAGGATCTGCGCCGTAAAGAGCGCGCCAAGGCCGCCGCAGATGCCCAGGCCAAAAAGAAGACCGAAGCTGAGAACGCCTCTGCCAACGGCGAGGCAGTGGACGAACGAACAGCAAGATCTGCTCTAGTGGAACAAGCTTTAGCTCGCAAGAAAGCCAGCACTGAGGCAGCGCTGGCGACTCAAACGAAACCCAAATCCACCGAATAATAGGAATCAGGCCCAACTTTCATGGCGTTTGTTCAACAGTCTTCACCCCATGCCCATAAGGCACGCCCAACATCCAAGGTGATGCTTTGGGTCATACTCGCGGCATTGCCTGGACTGTTGGCTCAGACGCTGTTCTTTGGCTGGGGCAACCTAATCAACGTTGTTTGGTGCATCGCCATTGCTCTGGCCTCGGAAGCGGCCATTCTGAAGCTGCGCAGTAAACCGGTCGCGTTTTTTCTCAGGGACAACACGGCCGCTGTAACCGGCCTTTTGCTGGGGCTTTCATTGCCGCAATTTGCACCTTATTGGGTCTCAGCAGTCGCCGTCATTTCTGCCATCGTGATTGCCAAGCAGTTATATGGTGGTCTGGGTTCCAACCCGTTCAATCCGGCTATGGTAGGCTACGCGCTGGTGCTTATTTCATTCCCGGTCGCCATGACCACCAACTGGGCAGAACCGGCGTTACTGTGGAATGGCGCACCTGGTTTCGGGGACACCCTGGCGGCAATCGCCTCGGGGCAACAAACAGCGATTGATGGCTGGACCATGGCCACTCCGCTAGACGAATACAAACACAAGATTGCTACGCATACCGCAGCTGAAGTTCTTGCCCATCCCACGTTTGGCGACGGCTTTGCCAAAGGCTGGGAATGGGTTAACGCTGCATTTCTCGTGGGCGGGCTTGTACTGATTGGCCTACGAATTATTACCTGGCATATTCCCGCCGCTTTTCTGGGGGCGCTGGTCGTCATGAGTTTAGCTTTTGGCAGCAACGCGGATCAGTATGCTCCGCTGTCATTACACCTCTTGGCCGGAGGCACCATGCTCGGGGCGTTTTTCATCGCAACCGATCCGGTATCTGCCGCCACCAGCCATCAGGGAAAACTAATTTACGGCGCGGGAATCGGGGTACTTATCTACCTGATCCGAAGCTGGGGCAACTACCCGGATGCCGTGGCATTCAGCGTTTTGCTTATGAACTTTGCTGTACCCTTTATCGATCACTACACGCCGCCAAGGACCTACGGGCACCACAAAGCTCGCCGGGGAATGCCCGGTCGGGACAGGAGCTAAACCATGGCGACCATGACTCAATCCATTCGTCGCAGCGCCATAGGACTTGGCATTTTTGCCGTTATTACCGGCGGCACAATTGCGATTACCCAAGCACTGACCGAGGAACGAATCACCGAGCAGGCAGCCAGAGCAGAAGCCAAGGCACTGTTTGAAATCATCCCCGAAAGCGACCACAACAATGATTTGCTCAAGGACACGGTGGCTCTACCCGCCAGCGATCGGCTAGCCACAGATGGGCCGGTGACTGCCTGGATAGCACGCCTGGATGGGCAACCTGTCGGCATGATCAT
>JBQCZX010000240.1:0-4142 GCA_052089485.1 Marinobacter sp.
CTTTTCATGCCGTTCCTCACTAATGGATTAACAGAACAAGCGTGTACACTTCTGCAGTGACCATGGCGTGTGGAATCCTCTCCGGGATAACCCACTATTGCCAGCTTCAGCCAGAGCAGTCAGGATCCTGTTATTGAAAGGGGGTTACCCTTCCCGAACGACGCGTCACCTACAAGGTAAGCTTAACCTTGAGCAGAAGTACACTATCATTTTGGTCTATAAACTATGTTTAATAGATCAATAACAGATAGTTGAATTATCCAAACCTATGAACGCCGCGATTCCCGCGACTTACCGCGAATCGCCAAAGAACCTGGAGTTGAACTTGTCCAAATCTGTCTTTTTTGTAACCTGCCCAAAGGGGGTTGAATACCTCCTGGCGGACGAGCTCAGCACGTTTGGTCTTGGGCTGGTAAGAAACGCACCTGCGGGCGCATGGGTAGAAGGGCCACTGGAAGCCGGTTACCGCGCTTGCCTCTGGTCGCGCCTGGCAAACCGGGTAATCCTTCACCTTGATGAAGTGGCTGCTACCAGTGCCGACGAGCTTTACGATGGTGTGGTTCACCTAGACTGGCAACAGCACATCCCCGTTGATGGTAGCTTTCGCGTTAATTTTATTGGCGAAAACGAAGAGATCCGCAACACCCAGTTCGGCGCCCAGCGAGTAAAAGACGGCATTGTGGATCGCTTTACCATGAGCGGTGGAAAACGCCCGGCGGTGGAAGCGAAAATGCCCGATGTAACCGTGTCAGCGCGACTGCATCGTGGCCGACTTGCGGTGGGTATAGATATTAGTGGCCACAGCTTGCACCAGCGTGGCTACCGCACAGAACAGGGCCTCGCGCCTTTGAAGGAAAACCTTGCGGCCGCTCTTCTGATGCGCGCGGGTTGGCCTGAAATCGCAGCTGCAGGGGGCGATTTTGTCGATCCTATGTGTGGCTCCGGTACTCTGGTGATTGAAGCCGCTATGATGGCGCTGGATATTGCCCCTGGCCGTCGTCGGGAGCGTTTTGGTTTTGAAAAGTGGCTGGGGCACCAGCCAGAAACCTGGCTATCTGTGCGCCAAGAGGCAGAAAAACGCGCCTACGAGGGTAAACAGGGCAGAATACCGACGTTCTTGGGTTTTGATCAGGACAGCCGAGTCATTTCTACCGCGCGCAATAATGCGCAGCGAGCGGGTCTTGAGAGCTTGATCGAGTTTCAGGTTCAATCGATTGAAGAACTTGCCTTGGCAGACGACAGGGCCGAAACCGGGCTGGTTTTGGTAAACCCACCTTACGGCGAGCGCCTGAGCGACAGAAAAGCCCTTGCAGGTTTGTATGAATCACTTGGCGATGCCGTAAAACAGGCTGCATCAGGCTGGCGCCTGGGCGTGTTTACCGGTGTGCCGGAGTTCGGCAAGTCTATTGGCCTGCGTAGCTTTAAACAATACAAGCTATTCAACGGTAAGCTGCCCGCGCAACTTTTGTTGTTCACCATAGACGAAGCCAGTGTGCGCACCCCCCGTGAGCCCGCAGCGCCGGGTGAAGTGTTGCCTAGAATCGCAAACGACGAGCGCGCAGCCATGCTGGGCAACCGGCTGAAGAAAAATATGAAAACCATTGGCCAGTGGGCCCGCAAGCAGGAGATAAGCTGTTATCGCCTGTACGACGCAGATATGCCAGAGTTTGCGTTGGCCATTGATATCTATGAGGGCTGGGTACATGTGCAGGAATACGTTGCGCCGAAATCCATTGATGAGCGCTCTGCTAAAGAGCGCCTAGCCGAAGCGTTGGCCGTTATTCCGGAGGCGCTGGGTATCGAACGGGATCGGATGATCTGTAAGCAGAGGCAGCGCCAGACGGGCACTAATCAGTACGAGAAACAAGACGTCAGCGGTGAGTTCTTTCACGTGCAAGAGCACGGTTGCACTGTGAAGGTAAACCTTAAGGATTATCTGGATACCGGGTTGTTTCTGGATCATCGCCCCGTGCGCCACTGGATCCAACAGAACGTTCAGGGAAAGCGTTTCCTGAACCTGTTTTGCTACACAGGTGCAGCCACTGTACATGCCGTTGCCGGCGGTGCCAGCCGCTCGCTGAGCCTGGATTTGTCGAAAACCTATGTCGGCTGGGCTGAGGACAATTTAGCGTTGAACCGGGCAGACCCGCGCAAACATAAGGTGGAGGCGATGGATTGTCTGGCCTGGCTAGCAGCAAAGCCCAAACCGGATCAGGTTTACGATCTTATTTTTATGGATCCGCCAACCTTCTCCAATTCGGCCCGCATGGCGGGAGTGCTGGATGTTCAGAAGGATCACGCCAAGTTGATCCGGCAGGCAATGGCCAGATTAAGCTCAGACGGTTTGCTGATTTTTTCCAATAATTTTCGGCGCTTTAAGCTTGATGAAGAACTGGCTTCGGAGTTTGAAGTGAAGGAGGTTAGCCAAAGCACCCTGGATAAGGATTTTCAGCGGAACGCACGAATCCACCGGTGCTGGCACATCCGTCAAAGCGCGTAGTATTCAGGTTAAGGGCAGATACTGGGTGCTTTAGAACTCGTACTTAAGGCCGGTGGAAAACTGAAAGGTATTGGCGTCTGTGCCGGTGTCTTTGAACAGTTTTCCACCCTCAAGTACAAGATAGGTGTCGCTGAGCACTTCGACATCCACACCAAATACCCAGCTTACGCTGAAGCTGCTGTCTGGAAAGTCGCCTTTCAGATCCCGAAATTGTGCGTTTCCTTCTCCGGTTGCATCGGTGAATTCGGCGGTGCCGTGAATAAAGGAAAACCCAGCTTGCGCATACACGTTGGCGTAGTCCGTAACTGGGTAGTGCAGGCCCATGTACCAGCTGGCGAAGTAGTCTATAGAAAGGGTCAGATCGCCTCTGGGCACCTCAGCGTCTCGGTATCCTCCGCCTGCACGCACCTCAGCATGAAACAGGTGATTAACGTGGGTGCCCACCATAACGGCTGCACCGCTTCCCGTGGCCTGCTCATTTGAGGCGCTACCTATGGTGCGGTGGTTGAAGGCCGTGACCAGTAGGCCTGCGTAGTGTTTGTCTTCACGGGGCGTTTCCTGGGCCAGAGCTGTCTGGGCGGAAAGCAGACAAGCAGGCACCAAAGTGAGTAGCAGGTGTGTTCGCACAACCTTGTTCATTATTATTGGGTTTCCTGACGTGAGCGGTTACGGGCTGAGTTTGCCTTGTGTAACCGATTGTTACGTCGACCCGCGTCACATTTTAGTCTTCCTCAAATAGGCCTTCTTCCTGGGCCATCCGTAACAGGGCATAAACACCGTTCTCTGGCAGCTGGGGTTCTAGACTCTCTTCAAACAGGAGTTCACGGCGGCGGTCTTCCAAAGCGTCGCTGTCCAGGCCGGTGATTAGTTCGGTGATTGGCGCAATCTCAAAAGGCGCCTCCTGGTTCATGGCACCGAAAATCAGATCCACTAAAATTTCATCCGGGTCCAGGCCATCTACGTATACCGTCTGGTCGGGCAAATCCTGGTGCAGCTCTTGGATAAGCTCAAGCAATGGCACACCTTGTTCATCAAGGTAGTCCAAGTCTAGGTCACCGTAATCGCCGTCTTCTGGCAGCCATTCATCAGCCGGTGCAATGACCACGGTTTTCATCTGGCCATCTTCTAGCGACCAAGCCATGGCAGTTGGGAAGAGAACGTCATCGGATTGGCAGTATTCAATATCTAGAAATCTTGGTGCTGCCATGTTTGGCTCCGTATCTTGGGCGTAAGCTAATGCCTGTTGCCGCAGTATGAGGTGTTAAGGCTTCATGCCATACTGTTGTGGTCATTCCTATTCTATCAGGGACATCATGGAACACGCTGAATTCAACAAAGATTTACTGAAGTTTCTGAACGCATCACCCACGCCTTGGCACGCCGTGGCGACCATGAAGCAACGGCTGGGTGCAGCCGGATTCGAAAAGCTGGACGAAAAAGACGACTGGTCGCTTGAGCAGAACCGTGGTTATTACGTTGTCCGTAACGGTTCTTCCATCGTTGCTTTTCGCACCGGCGCTCAGGATGCCACGGCATCTGGCATCCGCATGGTGGGTGCTCACACCGACAGCCCATGCTTGAAGGTAAAGCCCAATCCAGAGCTGCGTCGTAAAGGCTTTTTCCAACTTGGGGTTGAGGTTTA
>JBQCZX010000241.1:0-4071 GCA_052089485.1 Marinobacter sp.
AGACCAGGCAAGACATTGGTTACGTAGTGATTGATGTAGATAAGGCCTATGGTGAACTTGCTCTGGAGAAACTGCTAAAGGTAAAAGGCACCATCCGCGCCCGCGTGTTGTTTTAAGGCGCACCTGTCAGCATAAAAAAACCGGAGCATGTAGCTCCGGTTTTTTTATGCCCGGACAAAACCGGGACTTTAAACTGGTTTCAGTTTACTTCGTAGGGATCAGCGTTAGCTCAACCCGGCGGTTCTGCTCACGGCCGCCCGCGTTGTCGTTAGAGGCGATAGGATAACGCTCGCCGTAACCCACTGCACGGGTGCGCTTGGGCTCAATACCCTGGTTAAGCAGGAAGTCGCGCACGGTGCCCGCACGGCGCTCACTCAGCAACTGGTTGTAGTCGTCAGCGCCGGAACTGTCGGTATGGCCTTCGATTTGGATCGCGGTTTTACTGAACTCTTTCACCACCAGTGCCACCGACTCCAGGGTACTTGTGAAACCCGGACGGATGGACGTCTGGTTCAACTCAAACGTGATATTCCCAGGCATGATGAGCTCTATTTCATCCCCGTTACGAACAACCCGGACACCCGTGCCTTTCAGCTTATGTCTCAGCTCGGCTTCTTGGCGATCCATGTAGTAGCCAGCACCGCCGCCAACAGCTGCGCCGCCTGCCGCACCGATCAGTGCGCCTTTGCCACGGTCACTTTTGCTTGAGGTTGCAGCACCTATGGCTGCGCCACCAATAGCGCCGATGATACTGCCCTTGGTGGCACTCGAGGTTTTCTCTTCATCGGTATATGGGTCATACGTCATACAACCGGCAAGGCTCATGGTTGTTACTGCTACTGCTAACATCGTTTTCTTCACCGAACTCTCCTGTGGCGGTTTTTCCTGCAGTCACCTTTCAAGCTTCGAGCCTTCATTCTCCCTAACCTTCCCATCGCGGCTTCAAGAGTTTTAAGGGGCGTCTGCTGTTGTATCATTAAACGTATCAATAATCGTATTGAACACGGTTGCTTGTAAATCTTTGGCTTCGTTTACCAGATGGTGTCTGCCGTCGGCAATTTTCACTACCTTTGCCGATGCAAACTTGTTACGAATAATTCTCAGATTGTGCTGCCAGTCTACTGTCTGGTCTTTTTCGCCCTGAACAACCGTAACCGGGAAATTGACCGGGCGAGCAGATTCAATGTGCGGAATCCAAGTGCGCAACGCGCTTACCCAATCCACGTGCACAGCTCTTGCCTGCAGCGGGTCACATTCACGCAGGAAACGCAAAAAACGGGTGTTGCCGCTGTTCGCTGAAAACGCACGCTGCCACCGGGTAAGGAACGGCTTTGCCACCGTGTGCAACGCTTTGGCACCTAACCAGCCTGCCGGCCGCACCAGAGGCGCCAGCAATACCACTTTACGAAACTCCGAGGTTTCCTGTGAATGGTGGTTCGATAGTAGGTAATCAATCAGTATGCCTCCCCCCGTACTCTGTCCAACCGCAAACCATGGCCCACGGATTTTGTCACGGACATGGGTCAGAACCTCTGACAGCACCCCCTGATATTCCAGGAAACTGCCAATTGCCGCCGGTGTTCCGCTGGAAAGCCCGTGGCCCGGCTGGTCATACGCCAGCACATCAAATCCGGCCGTCAGGCAACGATCGATCAACTGGCTATACAAGCCCACATGGTCAAAATAGCCATGTAAAATGAACACAGTGCCGCGCTGCACACGAGGTTCCGGCAGCCGGAAGTAATGCACCATGACATCATGCTGGTCCGCCGTTACATAGCCCTGATGGTATTCAACTTCCGGGTGTTCCACCCAGAGGTCAAGCCCATAAAAATGGCAGTAGGCCACCATTTCTGTACTGAGCTCTCTCCGCTCTTGCGGATCGAATGGCTCAAGCCTGTCCAGCAGGGATCCACGATCCCAATCCGGTATTTCTATGGTATCTGTTTTCCAGTACACGTAGAGTTAAACGCCTGTCGTGAATAGATAATACGAATTACGATGCACAATCCTAACTCATAGCGGGGGCATAACACAGATGTTGCAACATCTTCTTGAAGATGCACTGCGCCAGACCATGAGTTGTCTGGTCAAACCGGCTCTGCACCCGGCCATACCGGTTTCAGTTCAACGCACATTGATAAGCCAGGCCTACCGGAGCTCCGTTGCGCCCCGTGGCTGCCGATTCCAGTCAGATACACTGGCAGGCAGACCAGCTATCAGGAGCTCTTTCGGCCAGGCCACACGCGGCGCCGTGCTGTATTTTCACGGCGGCGGGTATATTATCGGTTCCGCAGCAACGCATCGAGGTATTACCGGGCACTTGGCCAAAGAAAGTGGCTGCATGGTGGTTGCCCCGGACTATCGGCTTGCTCCAGAACACCCGTTCCCGGCCGCGCTTGAAGACGCAGAAGCGGCCTGGCTGGCACTGATTGATGAAGGCCTTGCGCCTGAGCAAATAGCCATTGCCGGTGATTCCGCCGGCGGCGGCCTGGCCATTGCGCTGGCGATGCGTTTGCGTGACCGCAACCAACCACTGCCTGCCTCCCTCACGGTTTTTTCACCCTGGACAGATCTGACCCAAGAAGCCCTGTATTCACCAACGTGCGAACCTGTGCTGCAAGCAGGCTGGACTGCGAAGGCCGCAAAGCTCTATGCCGGTCAGGAATCCCTGCGCGACCCTATGCTTTCGCCGGTGTTCGGGATTTTCCAGGGCTTGCCTCCACTTCTGATTCAGGTTGGAAGCCAGGAAATGCTGCTCAACGACGCAGAGCGACTAGCGAGCGCAGCCCGTGAGGCTGGTGTGAAAACACAGTTTGAGGTGTTCAACAACCTTTGGCACGTGTTCCAGGTTCACAGCGGGCAGCTAAACAGAGCCACCGCAGCGGTGAAAACGGCAGGCGAGCATATCACAGAGCATCTGGCAGACTGAGCGTGCCCAGCACAAGTGCTTCTTTGCGCTGCCTGGGCCACTGCTTGATATGCCACTCCAGCTTTGATGCTCGGCTGCGGTCACCGGCTGGCGAATAGAACACCAGCTTCAGCGGGCCCTTGCCCCTCAGGCTTCGAGCTCCCTTTGGGGCGCCGGCCTGATGTTCGGCAAAGCGACGAGATACATCGGTACTGATACCGGTATAAAGCGCGCCACTGGCGGTACGAACCATATAAACAAACCAGTCACTGGCCACCTGCTAGCCCCTGCTCACGCGCCTTCACTTTTTTCTGCTGCAACCATAGCCCCATCATGATTAGCACCAAGCCGATATAGGTCGACGGCAGAATCTGCTCGCCAAGAATGAAATAGATGAACACAAGTGACAAGAACGGCGATATGAAGATCAGATTGCTCACTCTGGACGTGTTTTCCGCCTTTTTCATGGCATAAGACCAGAGCACAAAGGCTATGCCCATCTCGAATACACCTACATACACCGCCGCCACCAGCGAACCCGTTACTGGCAGCGCCAACCCTTCAGTCCACCAGCAAATCAGTACGATTACCGGAAGGCCGAACAGAAAATTGAGAAACAGGCCAACCACTGGGTCTCGGGTGTCCCGGGTCGCAATGATCCAGTAAGAGGCCCACACCAGCGTGCTACCAATCGCCAACGCAACGCCCAGTGGGTCTGAAAAACTCAATGTAGTAACAGCCCCCCGGGTGGCGATCACCACCACCCCGGCATAACACACCAACCCTGCCAGAATATCCAGCTTGCGCAGACGATGACCTAAAAAGGGCACCGACAGATAAGCCAGAACCAACGCCCAAGTATAATTCAGCGGCTGGGCCTCTTGTGCTGGCAACCGGTCAAACGCTCCAAAAAGGAAAAAATAATAAAGACACGGGTTAATCAGCCCCATGCCAAACGACTGAACGTATTGCTTTTTTTGAAGTGAAAAAACCAGATGCCAGCGTTTTTGCAATACCAGAATGATTGCCATAACCACCACAGACGCGGTGCAAGCAACCAGTAGCATCTGTACAGGTGCCAGGTCAGCCAGAGCCAGTTTGAAGGCTGTCGCAACGGTGGACCAGAGCAGAACGGTACCCAGCCCGTACAACATGGCTGT
>JBQCZX010000242.1:0-4050 GCA_052089485.1 Marinobacter sp.
CGGTGCCAACAGCTCTTTCGTTAACCAGATTGTTGATACCAGCATCAGCCCTGAGGAAATTGCAAAAGACCCGATTGATATCGTTCAGGAGTTGGGTGACGGCGTTTCCAGTAAAGTGATTATGCACCCTGCAGACTTGTTTGGTGCCGATCGCCGTAACTCCAAGGGTTGGGATATTACCGATCCGGTGACAGTTGCGAAGATCGATGAAGGTCGCGATGCCTTCCTCAGCCATCGCTGGGAAGGCGGCCCACTCATTGCTGCAGACATAACCGGCAACGAAGTGCTGGAAGTTAAAAACCCCGCGAAGCCAGATGACTTGGTTGGGCATATTACTCACGCTAATGAAGCCGATGTTGAGGCGGCTATTACCGCTGCACAGCAAGGCTTTACAAGCTGGTCGGCCATGCCGGCAGAAGAGCGTGCCGCCTGCGTTCGCAAAGTGGGCGATCTGCTGGAACAGAATGCGGATGAGCTGTTTGCGCTGACAACCCGCGAAGCAGGCAAATCGTTGCTGGATGCCATTGCAGAGATTCGTGAGGCGGTGGATTTCTCCCAGTTTTACGCCAACGAAGGTATCCGTAACAAAGATAATGGCGAAGCTCGCGGTGTGATCTGCTGTATCTCGCCCTGGAACTTCCCGTTGGCCATTTTTTGCGGTCAGATTCTGGCGAACCTGGCGGCGGGCAACGTAGTGGTCGCCAAGCCCGCAGAGCAAACGTCTGTGCTGGCTGTTCGTGCGGTCGAGCTAATGCACGAAGCGGGTATCCCAAAAGACGCTATCCAGCTTCTGCCAGGTACGGGCTCTACGGTAGGTACTGCACTTACCTCTGATCCTCGAGTGGCGGGGGTGTGCTTTACTGGCTCCACCGCAACCGCTCAGCGGATCAACAAAGTGATGGCCGAAAACATGGCTCCGGATGCGCCTTTGGTGGCGGAAACCGGTGGTCTGAACGCCATGATTGTAGATTCGACCGCGTTGCCGGAGCAGGTGGTGCGTGATGTGCTCGCATCGTCGTTCCAGAGTGCTGGCCAGCGGTGTTCAGCGCTGCGTATGTTGTATGTGCAGAAGGACATTGCTGAGCACCTGCTGGAAATGCTCTATGGCGCTATGGAAGAGCTGGGCATTGGCGATCCTTGGGCGCTGTCCACAGACGTGGGTCCGGTGATTGATGAAACCGCCCGCAAGAAGATTGTGGACCACTGCGACAAGTTTGAACGCGAAGGACGCCTGCTCAAAAAGATTCCAGTGCCGAATGACGGGTTGTTCGTATCGCCTGCTGTACTTAAAGTCGGTGGGATCGAAGATATGGAAGAAGAAGTCTTTGGGCCGATCCTGCATGTGGCTACTTTTGAAGCCAAAGACATCGACAAGGTTGTCGATTCGGTGAATGCCAGGGGTTACGGGCTGACCTTCGGTATCCACAGCCGGGTTGATAATCGGGTTGAGCGGATTTCAAACCGCATCAAAGTAGGCAATACCTACGTTAACCGTAATCAGATTGGTGCCATCGTCGGCTCTCAGCCATTCGGTGGTGAAGGCCTCTCTGGTACTGGCCCCAAGGCGGGTGGGCCGCAGTATGTTCGTCGTTTCCTGAAAGGAGCTACGGTTGAGCGCTCGGTGGAATCCGGGGGCAAAACGATCGATGGCAAGAAGCTTAGCGGACTAATTGGCGATTTGAATAAACTAAAAATACTGGGGTCGGAAGCCAGGGCCGCGGCCATGCAACCGATTTTCGGGAACGTGCCTGACCAGCTAGAAGGCCAAGCTGAAGAGTTGCCAGGGCCAACCGGCGAGCTTAACCGCCTAACCAACTATTCCCGTGGTGTGGTGATATGCATAGGGCCAGACAAGGAAACGGCTCTGGCACAGGCTTCTATGGCGTTGTCTCAGGGCAATAAGGTAGTGGTAGTTGCGCCAGGTGTTGGTGATGCGGTGAACCGTGCGGCTCAGGCTGGGCTACCCATCACAGGTGTTGAGGGGCAGTTGGAGCCGGAAGCTTTGGCCGCTGCGAATGGGTTTGAAGCGGTTGTAAGCTCTGCCGAAAAGCCGGTTCTGCGCAAGTACCGACAGGCGCTTGCTAAGCGTGACGGCGCACTGGTGCCGCTGATTACCGAGCATACCCTTGATCAGCGCTTCGTAATTGAGCGGCACTTCTGTGTGGACACCACCGCAGCCGGCGGCAACGCCAGCCTGATCGCGGCATCTGAGTAAGCTTTATCGGCACCGGTGGCACCCAAGGAAGGGGCTGCTGGCGCCGTAATCAGTTACTGGCATACCGTTCGCGCAGTATACCAACACGCTCAACGTAAGCCTTGGTTTCGGCGTAGGGTGGGATTCCGCCATAACGTCTTACGGCACCCGGGCCGGCATTGTAAGCAGCGGTTGCCAACTGGGTGTCACCCTTGAAACGC
The DNA here is from genome assembly GCA_052089485.1 of Marinobacter sp. Classification (GTDB taxonomy): domain Bacteria; phylum Pseudomonadota; class Gammaproteobacteria; order Pseudomonadales; family Oleiphilaceae; genus Marinobacter. Next base: position 2,416 of record JBQCZX010000242.1, read on the forward strand.
TCAAGCATTTTAGCAAGGTAGGTAACACCGCCACGGATGTTGTCTGCTGCCACCATGGCGTTTTGTACGCCAACTTCCAAAGCCGTTCCCGGCATTAGCTGCATAAGTCCTTGCGCGCCCACTGGCGATAGCGCTTTCTCGTTGAAGGCAGATTCGGCGTGAATGACTGCACGAACCAGGGCTGGGTCTACGCCATATTCCAGGGCAGCTGTTTTTATTTCTGACTCGTAACGGCCAGCGAACAGTGGCGTGGTGCGCCAGTTAACACGAGAATTTGGATTGCAGGCATAACAGTGAAAGCTAATAACGTCGAAATCCGCCACCGGCGGCAGGGTGCCGCTGTACGCGATAATGCCGTTGCCGTCCTTATATCGGAAAACAGTTTCACTTTTGCTGGAGGCCCGGCCGGGGTTGCTGCTTTTAACGTTGGTAAACTCAACACGGCCATCGGGATGCACAATCCGCTTGATGCTGTCTGCCATAGCCGGTGCTGAAAGCCAGACCAGAACGGCTATGAAAGATAGGATAATGTATCGGGGGTGGGGCATGGGCTACTCACGGGAAGCGCGACCGGCAGCCTGATAGCTGCCGGTCATGTAAAACAGACGTGAGCGTGATTATACGGCTTCAACAGGCCGAAAAAACATTAAGACTTGTCGGAGTATTGTTACCCGACTCACAAACAGCGCTAGATCTTTGGTCCCCGCCCGCGTACCGCATTCACGACGAGAGAAACGACTAGTAGAATGAGAAAGATAAAGAACAGTACTTTGGCGATACCTGCCGCAGTACCTGCAATACCCCCAAACCCTAAAACACCAGCAATAATCGCGATGACGAGACAGACTACAGCCCAGTAAAGCATGGCAAATCCTCCTTGTTTGGCTTCACTCTAAAAATGGCACAGCTCGCAAGAATGCACAAATAATGAGTTTTCCCAGAGCTGTCCTTGTATGACTTTTAGTGTATTTTTAGTATTTAAGTCTATGTTTTGATTAGATTAAATGAGTTTTATTGGCGATTGATTACGCTTTTATAAGATAAGCTGTTGGTCGGTGTATTGTTATCGTTGCACTGCTGCTATTCTTGAAAGACGCAGGTTCGGAGTAATTTATGGATTTAAAGCATACTGTATGCGCACTGGTTGTAGCTGCGTCTTGCACGCTTGCAGGGCCCCTGTACGCAGAATCTGAAGATTCATCAGTGAATGAGCTCAAGCAAGAGAGTCGCGAGCTTGGCCGTGCACTGCAAGAATATAGTGCCGACCAGAAAGATCAGGCGGAAGACTCCATTAACCAAATGCTCTCAGCTCTCGATAAACGGATTGCAGAGCTGGAGAAAGAGCTTTCGCAGAACTGGGACGATATGAGCGACACTGCGCGGGATCGCTCACAGGAAAGCCTGGCGTCTCTGCGCGAACAGCGCGAACGAGTGCAGTCTTGGTATAACGAACTCAAAGCCAGTTCAGCATCGGCATGGGAGCGGGCCAAAAAGGGCTTCTCAGATGCGTACGAAGCATTTTCCGAACAGTGGAATGAGACTGAACGAGATTTAACCCTTGATCAGGACAAGCAATCCGAAAGTATTTGACCACCAAAACCAGACAAGGAAACACCATGCCACTTTCTTCAGATC
>JBQCZX010000243.1:0-4012 GCA_052089485.1 Marinobacter sp.
CATTGCCTTATCTGCAGATTGCTTGGTAGCCTGTTGAGCTGCATTAGCTTCGTCCATCGCGTCCTGGTCGGAGGTTGCACAGCCTGCAGTCAGAGCAGTAGCCAGTGCGATTCCGGCGATTGTCAGTTTACGCATACTAAATCCCCTTATTGGTCGAGTTATTTCCTGTTGATCCGAAAGTCAGTTCAGACGACTTCCTGTCAGCTTTGGCCTGATAGGCTTTAACTACCGGAGTCGTCAAACAGTGTAAAACACTCTAGGAGGAAATGTTAACTAAGTACACGTAAATTTTCTTCGGCTATGACGCCAACTTAATATTACTGTCATGGGAGGTGCGGTTAAGGAACGATACGTATGGGGGTGCCGTTGTTAACCAGTTGCCAGATTTCATCCATCTCCTGATTGTTAACAGCAATGCACCCGTTGGTCCAGTCCAGGCCTGTATAGGCAAACGCCATGTCTTCTGCGCCATTGGGTAAGCCGTGAATCATGATGCTGCCACCAGGACTTAAACCCCAGTTTTCTGCCATCTCACGGTCTTTTAGGCTTGGGTAAGAAATGTGAATGGACTTATAAAAGCTACTGCCCGAATTACGCCAATCCAGCGTGTAATCGCCCTCTGGCGTGCGCTCGTCGCCTTCATAGAGTTTGTGACCCTCGGGATTATCTCCAAGGGATATGCGATAACTTCGAATAACTTTTTCGCCGTTCATCAAATCAAGCCGACGTTTTTCTTTTCTTACCAATACTCTGCTAACCATCAGTGACTCGCCGGGCGAACTGCTTATCACCGGCATGCGGGTGTCTGCTTTGGCCAACAGTTCTGAGCTGTTGGCCGAAAAGCTTGCTGTAACAAACAGAACCAGAAGGCACCGGGTTAATATACGGGGCATAGCCATAACCTTAACTTACCAATAATTAATCTTCACGCAGAGCTGTCTTATAACATAACGGGCCGACTAGATGTTAGAGGGTTTTGTTAACTTTTACAGCTACCCGGTGCGCGTGTTAAGTGTTTTGCGCGTTTTCCATTTTTAAGCCAACCTTGGTGACCTGGTCTGCCTTTATGGCCCTTGCCACCAGAGTGACTGGCCCCAGAACCACTGTGTCGCCAATAACCGGGTGGCCCTTGGTGCGTTTGGCAAAGCACGCCGCCAGTGACAGCTCAGGCGATAGTTCGTGGAACTCGATACCATAAACCTGCTCAACATCTCCCAGCAACGCATCGCCGTTCAGCACAAAGTCCCCGAAGAAGGCCCGTTCCGCCAGGTGTTTTGGCGTCTGGCGGCCACTGAGCGCTTTGCCCAGCTCTTTCAGTACGCTGGGCGTGGCGAACATGGCAACCACGTCGCCGCTGGATACTTCCAGGTCAGCGTTTGGTTGCAGGCAAACACGGTTGCGGAATACACCGGCAACGGCTGTGTTTTCCGGAAAGCGCAGCTGGCCCAACATACTTGGCGTTTCCCAATGTTTTCCCCGCAAAGGGAATAGCATCAGCTCGTGATCTCCAGCGGCTGGGGCATCCAGTGGCAAGCGCCGGTAAGGCTCGCCGGCTGCTGGAATTTCCAGGCGTAGTTTGCGGGCAAGGGGGGCAATCGTGGTGCCCTGAACCAACAAGGACACCAGCACGATAAAGAAGGCTGCGTGAAACACCATTTGCGCTTCCGGCAAGCCAGCAATGATCGGGAACAGTGCCAAAACAATGGGCACCGCGCCCCGGAGACCAACCCAGCTGATAAAACCTATCTCGCGGCGGTTAAAGCCAAAGGGCCAAACAGTGAGCATGACAGTTAGCGGCCGAATCACAAAAATTAGAGCTAAGGCCAGTATTAGACCGCTCCCAGCCAAGGGCAGCAGATCTGAAGGGTTTACCAGCAAACCGAGTATCAGGAACAGACAGAGCTGAGCCAGCCAAGCCAAGCCATCGTGTACCTGCAGGATCATTGGCATCATGCGTACCTGGCGGTTGCCGATTACAACGCCGCACAGGTAAATGGCCAAAAACCCGCTACCCCCCAATGCATTGGTAGCAGAAAACACCGAAATACCGGCAGCGACCACCAGCAGAGGATAAAGCGAGGGGTTGAGGCGAATGCGGTTGGCCAGCTCTGCAATCAAGAAACCGCCAACAAGGCCGCCAACGCCGCCAATGCTGAACTGTTTGAACAGTAGAACCAGCGAATCCTGAATAGCATGATCGCCATCGCTGGCAATCAGCGTGACCATCATCAACGTCAGGAATATCGCCATCGGGTCGTTGCTGCCGGATTCAATTTCCAGGGTGGCACTGACCCGTTCGTTCAGGTGCAAGCCACGACCCTGCAACAGTGAAAACACGGCTGCCGCGTCGGTTGACGAGATAATCGAGCCAATGAGCAGGGCGGTCATCCAGTGCAGGTCGAAAACCAGCCAGGCAACAAAAGCAGCCCCTAAGGCGGTCATGGCAACGCCAACGGTTGCCAGTACCAGCGCCGGCTTTAGCCCTACGCGGAAGGTTTCTGCCCGGGTGCGCATGCCGCCATCAAGCAGAATAACGCCCAGCGCCAGGTTGGCGACCAAAAACGAAAGTTGGAAATCATCGAACTCAATACCGCCTGGGCCGTCCTTACCCATCATCATGCCCACTCCTAAAAAAATCAGCAGCACCGGCATACCGACCCGGCTGGAGATTGGGCTTAGAACGATGCTGATGACAAGCATCAGGGCACCTACCAAGGTGAGCATTGGATCCATCGGAACTCCACTAGAGAATACGTGCCGGGAACCGGCAGAAGCGCTGAGCTATAAGTTTGCCCATCGCGAGCCCGGTAAACAAGCGCGAGTGGTGGGTGTCTTCTGAATAGGCATAGGAAGTCATAATACTTTTAGCTAGTTGATGTTTTGTACCCTAACTAATCAAATCATTGGCGAGGATTCGAGTGTCTATTTGCCTTATAAATATGACTCGGAGTGCATATGTAGGTTGGCAATGAACAGTAACCTCGCGAATGCCAATAACAAAACGACAAAAACAAAAGGGTTTGTTTATGGATGGGATAGCCGACGATCGCTCGTTCAGCGGCGATGCTGCAAGTACAAAACCGGGATTTTTTGACCGGGAGAACACCGTTGCCGGCCCAAACTTTAACCGCTGGCTGGTGCCCACCGCCGCACTGGCAATTCACCTATGTATCGGCATGGCCTATGGCTTTTCGGTATTCTGGTTGCCTATGTCTACGCTGGTGTCCGGTGCAGACCCGGTCGCCTGTGCAGACATCAGTTTCCTTCAAGCACTAACGACAACTTCCTGCAACTGGGCCGTTAGCCACGTTACCTACACTTTCGGTATATTCATTGCCATGCTTGGCATATCCGCCGCGCTTTGGGGCGCATGGCTGGAGCATGCTGGCCCGCGTAAGGCGGGCGCCATAGCGGCTCTGTGCTGGGGTGGCGGCATGATCCTAGGCGGCGTGGGTGTCATGACGCATCAGCTGTGGCTGCTTTATCTGGGCTGCGGTGTGCTGGGTGGCATCGGCCAGGGGCTTGGTTATATTACGCCGGTTTCAACACTGATTAAGTGGTTCCCGGACCGTCGTGGCATGGCAACCGGTTTTGCCATTATGGGGTACGGCGGCGGCGCCATGGTGGGCGCTCCGCTGGCAGTTTGGCTGATGGGGCAATTCTCAGCAGACGGCGGAACAGGTGTGGCTAGTACGCTGATGATCATGGGTGTTATCTATTTCTTTGTGATGATGGCGGGCGCACTGGGCTTTCGGGTACCTCCTAACGGCTGGAAGCCAGAAGGTTGGGAGCCTCCCAAGGGCCAGCAAGCCAATGCCATGATTACTCACGGCCATGTTCACCTGAATCGCGCCTGGAAAACCAAGCAGTTCTGGTTGATCTGGAGTGTTCTGTTCCTGAACGTAACTGCGGGCATTGCCGTTATCTCTATGGCCAGCCCGATGTTGCAGGATGTGTTTGGTGGTGCGCTTGTCGGCATTAAGGACTCCGCCGTTGCGCTCACTGCGGCACA
>JBQCZX010000244.1:0-3876 GCA_052089485.1 Marinobacter sp.
CTAGCACCTGAAGCTAGCGTGTCTACCAATTTCACCACCTCGGCAGGTGATTTGCAGGTTTGCCGTTAGTTTGTTGAAAACTGGGCTTTTCTGCCTAAGATGATATATTGCCTCATCTGATGGCGCGTACTTTAATAATTCCCACCTAAGCTGTCAAACGTTTTCTCTTTATATAAATGTCACGTATTTATGCCTATAAAGGGTGGGTTGTTAGGCAGTCTACCCGTACCAACGTATACTGTATGGTAAATGAATGTAAGCCGCGCCGGTTTGGCGCCGTATTGAACAAGGACCCGAATGGTTTCCAGGAATAAAAAACACAAAGACCCCCACGCTGGCCGCGAGGCTCAAAATTATGACAACCCGATCCAAAGCCGGGAGTTCATTCTTGCACATTTGAAGGAGCGGGGGGCGCCGGCAACACACGAAACACTGTGTTCCGAGCTAGGCCAAACAAGCCCGGAAGGCATCGAAGCGCTTAGGCGTCGACTGATTGCCATGTGTCGCGACGGCCAGCTTATTTCTAACCGCCGCGATGCGTTTCTGCCTATTGAAGAGGCCGATCTGGTTAGCGGCCGGGTTATTGGCCATAAAGACGGCTTCGGCTTTTTGGTGCCAGATGATGGCGGGTCGGATTTGTTTCTTACCGCCCGTCAGATGCGCCAGGTTTTCCACGGCGACCGGGCTGCAGCCCGCGTAGACAGAGTAGACGACCGTGGCCGCCGTGAAGGCATTATTGTTGATGTGATTGAGCATCGCACGCAGCAGACAGTTGGGCGTTTCTTTAAAGAAAGTGGCATCGCGTTTGTAGTGCCAGAGAACGCACGCATCAATCATGAGGTGTTGATACCGGAAGAGCATGTGGGTGAGGCGGTTCATGGCCAATATGTGGTTGTAGATCTTCTTCGCCAGCCTACGGTTCGTACTCAGCCCACTGGCAAGATCGTCGAAATTCTGGGTGAGCACATGGCCCCGGGAATGGAGATTGATGTGGCTATCCGCTCTTATGACATTCCCCATAGTTGGTCCACCGAGGTGGGCGAGCAGGCAGCGGCTATTCCGGCTGAAGTGGAAGAGAAGGATAAGAAGCACCGGGTGGATATCCGCAATATGCGGTTGGTGACCATAGACGACGAAACCGCTCGGGATTTTGACGATGCGATATACTGTGAGCCCAGGGGCAGAGGCGCGTATCGTCTGGTAGTGGCTATTGCCGACGTATCTCATTATGTGCGCACGGGGTCGCCGCTGGATGAAGAGGCCATACGCCGGGGTAACTCTGTGTACTTTCCGGATCACGTAGTGCCTATGCTTCCTGAGAAGCTATCCAATGGTCTGTGCTCTTTGAACCCAGATGTAGATCGCTTGTGCATGGTGGCAGATATGACCATCAGCGCAGCCGGTAACATCAGCGGTTACAGGTTCTATCAGGCCGTTATGCGCAGCCATGCGCGGCTAACCTATAACAAGGTTAGTGACATGCTGGAGCGGCCAGATTCAGAGCCAGGCTACCGGCTGTCTGCTCAATACGCCGATGTGCTTCCGCACTTGCACAATTTGTACGATTTATACAAGTTGCTGCGCAAAGCGCGAACCGAACGTGGTGCCATTGATTTTGAAACCACCGACACCCGAATTGTTTTTGATGCCGAGCGCAAAATAGAAGAAATTGTGCCGGTGCATCGCAACGATGCGCACAAGATTGTGGAAGAGAGCATGCTCTGCGCCAACGTGGCCGCCGCCCGTTTTCTCAAGAAGCATAAGATGCCGGCCCTTTATCGGGTGCACGATGGCCCCTCTGAAGAACGGCTCAATTCCGTGCGGCTGTTCCTTGGTGAGCTTGGCTTACAATTAGGCGGCGGAGATAAGCCGACCTCAGCCGATTATCAGGCACTGTTATCCCAGATATCAGATAGGCCAGATGCCAATGTAATTCAAACAGTTATGTTGCGCTCGCTTAGCCAGGCGGTTTATAGCCCCGAAGAAAGCGGTCACTTTGGTCTTGGCTTTCCAAGCTATGCTCACTTTACCTCACCGATTCGCCGCTACCCCGACTTGATTGTGCACCGGGCCATTAAATCCCGCATCCACAATCCAGAGGTAACAAAGGATGTGGTGTCGCCAGTTGAGTTTGACCCTGAACTGGTGGAGTACCCATACGATTACGCTCGTATGGGGCAGATGGGTGAGCACGTATCCATGACTGAGCGGCGCGCCGATGACGCCACCCGAGATGTGATGGCGTGGCTCAAATGCGAATTCCTCAGCGAGCATGTGGGCGAAGAGTTTGATGGGGTGATTGCAGCCGTTGTGCCCTTCGGGTTTTTTGTTGAGTTGTCTGGCGTGTATATCGAAGGCTTGGTGCACGTCTCCACCCTCAATGGTGACTATTTCCATCACGATTCGGCTAAGCACCGCCTGATTGGTGAACGCACGGCTATTAGCTTCCGCCTGGGTGACGAGCTGCGCGTGCGTGTGATGCGCGTTGGCATGGAAGATCGCAAGATTGATTTGGAATTGGTCAGCGAGCCGAAGCGTCGCCTAGCGGATAGAGATGCGCTGAGCGTGGCCAAGCGGGATCCAAACAGCAAGAATGCCAAGAACGGCAAGCGGGCCGATAAGGGCCGTAGCCGGGGCGGGGCGCCTGCGGGGGCTAAATCCGCAAAAGGTGCCAAAGGTAAAAAGCCTGAGAAGTCTGAAAAGGCTGGCAAACCTGGAAAGGCGAGCAAACCGGCCAGTGCCAAAGCTCAGCTGGTAGCTGATGCCGCCAGTGAAGCTGGCAAAAAGCCGAAAAAATCCCCAAGTAAGTCTGCCGGTGCCAGCAAGCCGCGCAAACCACGCAAGACAGACAAATAACAGGAAGCCGAATCAGTGTCTGAAGAATTTGTATTTGGCTGGCATGCGGTTGAGGCTGTCCTCAAGCGCGAGCCAGGAAGGTTGCAGCAGGTTTGGATTCAGACTGGCCGGCAGGACAAGCGAGTAAAGACCATCACAGATACCCTGGACGAACTCGGGGTTAAGTGGAGTGTTGTTCATCGTCGCGAGCTAGATGAGCGGGTTGGTGGTGTTCACCAGGGTGTGGTTGCGGCGGTTAGTGAAAGCCGCGAGTGGACAGAAGACGATCTTCTGTCCCAGCTTGCAGCGAGCGATAAGCCGCCGTTTTTGCTGGTGTTGGACGGCGTAACCGATCCCCATAACTTGGGTGCGTGCATGCGCACTTGCGATGCGGCCGGCGTGCAAGCCGTTATCGTGCCCAAGGATAAGTCCGCTACGCTTACGCCGGTGGCCCGCAAGGTTGCCTGCGGTGCGGCGGAGACTGTGCCGTTTGTGCGCGTGACCAATCTGGCGCGTTTTCTTCGTACCCTGCAAGATCAAGGGGTTTGGCTGATTGGCACCGCCGGCGAGGCAAAAGCAACTGTGTACCAGGCAGACTTCAAAGGCCCTGTTGCGCTGGTTATGGGGGCGGAAGGCAAGGGCATGCGCAGGCTAACCCGCGAGCATTGCGATCAGCTTATCAATATCCCCATGCTTGGCCATGTGGATAGTCTCAATGTTTCTGTTGCTACGGGTGTCTGTCTGTACGAGGCTTTGCGCCAACGTCTTGGTTAACTCTTGCACAGAAGGGCGTGTCCGCCTAGAATACGTGACCCCTTTTTTAGGGGCAGGTTTTGTATTGCCTTTGGTTGGGCGTGCAACGCCTCGCTTTTGATCAAGCCTTTCTGGCAAAGCCTTATTGATAAAGCAAAAAAACCGGCAGCTTAGGCTGCCACCTCCTTGCTTTCATGCTTCCCGGCCAACCCGAGAACGAATGAAAGCTGTTCAAACCGTAGGGAGAACTCATGCGTCACTACGAAATCGTATTTATGGTACACCCGG
>JBQCZX010000245.1:0-3838 GCA_052089485.1 Marinobacter sp.
GCTAGCTACTAAGCGTTCCCGTCAGCTTGCCACCAAAGGTGCCGAGCCGATGGTTGCAGAAGAAAACGACAAGCCCACGGTTATCGCCCTGCGCGAGATTGCCGGCGGCCTGGTTTCCCGCGACTTGCTTACTGAAGTTGAGGAAGAGTAAAGCGACCGCGAACATAAGATGGAGGCGCGGTGTCGCTCGAGGCTACGGTAGAGGGGCTGGCTGGTGAGCTCAGTACCTATTTAGATACCAATCGCATCAATCAGGTGCGAAGAGCCTACTATTACGCTGAGCAGGCTCATGAAGGCCAGATGCGTAAGAGCGGTGATCGCTATATAACTCACCCCCTCGCAGTCGCCCACATTCTTGCTGGCCTCAAGCTTGATCATCAGAGCTTGATGGCCGCCATGCTTCACGACGTTATTGAAGACACCGGCATTCCCAAAGATGCGCTTTCTGAGCAATTTGGTGAGGATGTAGCGGAGTTGGTAGACGGCGTAAGCAAACTTACCCAAATAGAGTTTCGCACCCGCGCAGAAGCCCAGGCTGAAAACTTCCAGAAGATGACCCTGGCCATGGCCAGAGATATCAGAGTTATTCTAGTGAAACTGGCGGACCGGCTACACAATATGCGCACCCTTGGGCCCATGCCCTATGAAAAGCGCCAGCGCATTGCTACAGAAACCCTCGATATATATGCCCCCATCGCCAATCGTCTTGGTATGCACGCGATCTCCACCGAGCTGGAGGATCTGGGTTTTTTATCCCTGCATCCTATGCGCTCTCGCTACATTTCCAAGGCCGTCGATAAGCTTCGCGGCAGCCACCGTGAAATAATTGAAGATATCCGAGGTTGCCTTCAGATAAAACTGGAAGAGCGTGGTCTGCCCGGCCGTATACTTGGGCGTGAGAAGCATCTGAACAGCATCTATAACAAGATGAAGTTCAAGCAGAAGTCGTTTTACGAAATTATGGACGTATACGCCTTCCGCATCATTACCGGCACCGAGGACGACTGCTACCGGATTTTGGGGGCGGTTCACAGTCTTTATAAACCAATGCCAGGCAGATTCAAAGATTACATCGCCATGCCTAAGGCCAACGGTTACCAGTCACTGCACACCACCTTGTTTGGCATGCATGTGAACATTGAAATCCAGATCCGCACCGAGGAAATGGAGCACATTGCCAACAATGGTATTGCTGCGCACTGGATGTACAAGAATGAGCCGAGCAGCGTAACCAACGTGAATCAAACACGGGTAGACCGTTGGGTGAAAGGCTTGATGGAAATGCGTGAGCGAGCGGACGACTCACTCGAGTTTATCGAGCACGTAAAGGTAGATCTCTTTCCCGATGAAATCTATGTGTTTACCCCAAGGGGTAAAATCATGGAATTGCCTAGTGGCGCAACCCCGATAGATTTCGCTTATGCAATCCACACAGATATTGGCAACGCCACGGTAGCCTGTCGCATAAACCGGAACCTGGGGTCTCTGAGCCGGCCGCTGCAGAGTGGCCAAACGGTAGAAGTCATTACGGCGCCCGGCGCCCGACCTAATCCGGCGTGGCTCAGTTTTGTGGTTACGGGCAAGGCACGCAGTAGCATTCGTCATACTCTTAAGAGTCAAAAGCTGAGCGAATCTCTGGAGTTAGGGCGTGTACTGCTAAAAAAATCCCTCAATGGATTTGGCGCTAGGTTGTCTGATATTGATGATGTCCAGAAACAAGCGGTTGTTAACCACAACCAGGTAAACAGCTTCGACGATCTGATTAGCGATATTGGCTTAGGTAATCGAATGGCTTACCTGGTTGCGCGTCAGCTTGTGAGCGGTGCCCAAAGTACAGCGTCTAACCAAACGGCTAAGAATATTCAGGGTGGTAATGATGCGCGGGTGACGATAAAGGGAACCGAAGGCATGCTGGTTCACTTTGCCGCTTGCTGTAAACCGATCCCTGGGGACCCGGTTGTTGGGGTGATGGATTCGGGCAGCGGCATGGTTATTCATTCCGACACCTGTTCTCGCCTACCGGAAGACAGCGAAGGTCGATCCCGCCTGACCCATCTCACCTGGGCCAAGGATATTACCGATGAATTCTCCGTAGAGCTGCGCGTTGAGCTGGAGCGCCAGCGCGGAGTGATTGCCGAGGTTGCCAGCGCGGTGGCCATGGCAGATGGCAATATCGAGCGTATCAACGTGGACGAGCAAGATGCCCGTTTCGGTGTGGTCAGCGTTGTGGTTAAAGTGCATGGCCGCAAGCATTTAGCCCGCGTAATGCGCCGGGTTCGAAACATCAAAGCGGTTACTTCGATCAATCGCGTGAAATACTGAGCCCAGCCAAGACTGCGTGGTTGACAGCTCCAGTGTGGAAGGGCGAGGATTAGTGTTTTGGACGAGAGGAAATCACACGGTATGACCAATAAATCCATTATTCAGACTGAAAATGCACCGCAGGCAATTGGGCCCTACTCCCAGGCTGTAAAGGCAGGTGACACGGTCTATATCTCTGGTCAGATTCCGCTGGTTCCCGAAACCATGGAAGTGGTAGCAGGGGATTTTGCAGCCAAAACCCGCCAGGTATTCGATAACCTCAAAGCTGTATGTGAGGCCGCAGGCGGTGAGCTGAAAGATATTGTTAAAGTGAATATTTACGTGACCGATCTGTCGAATTTTGTCACGGTTAACGAAATCATGGCGACGTATTTTCCAGAGCCATACCCAGCCCGGGCCGCTGTCGAGGTCTCAGCTTTGCCCAAGGGTGTACCGGTAGAGGTGGAAGCTGTGATGGTGCTGAGCTGATACAGCAGTAAACGGCAAGAGAGTTAGAACAAAGGCGGCCTTGGGCCGCCTTTGTTCGTTTCGGGTTCGTTTTGAGCCTAGCCCTTTTCGATCATTTCACGGTACCCAGCTCGGAAATCCGGGTAGCGAAAGGTAAACCCAGTTTGCAGTAGCCGCTGGTTGTTGCAGCGCTTACTGCCAGCCCGACCGCCTTTTCTGGCATCAGCTGCCGGCTCGGCGCAAGGAATTTGCTGGCGAACCCAATCAACCACCTCATCAAGGCGAACCGGCTCGCAATCGCTGGCCACGTAGCAGTTATCCAGTGGCTTTTCCAAAAGCGCTAACCCGTTGAGATAAGCCACAGCTGCGGCTGCGTCCTCCTCATGAATGCGATTGCTGAATGGCGCAGGTGTCACCGGGTTCATACGGCCTGCAATAACTTCCTCCAGAAAGCGCCGCCTTGATGGCCCGTAAATACCGCTAAACCGGACAATCGTGGCTGGGTGGCGGCTCTGTAATGCCGTTTGTTCACCGGCAAGTATCTGCTGGCCCGTGACGCGAGAAGGGGCAGTTGTGCTGGTTTCGTCCACCAGGCTGTCGTCGTTTTGGGAATAAACGCTGGTGCTGCTAATAAAAATAAGTCGCTTGAGCTGTTGATTGCTTAATGCGTCAAGGAGATTGGATAGCCCGTTAACATACGCATCGCGATATCCCTGCTCATCGTAACTAGACGGGGTAAGGCAGTAGATAACTGTATCCAGGTTCTCCGGCAGCTTGCCGGCCAGGGTTTCTGGGCGGGTTAGGTCGGCACCTATGCCCTCTATGCCTTCCGGTACCCTCTCTGGGGTACGGCGTAACCCGTACACCTGTGCGGACTCTTTCAGCATGCCGGCGATGGCGCCACCGAGTTTGCCGCAACCCGCTATGAGAATTCCGGGCATACTATTGCGATCAGCGATTGCCATAGACAATATCAATCCTTATCCTTTGACCCATAAATTAGTGAAACTTCGACCCGTATCCTTTTGACCGGAGATCACCATGACTCTTACCGAGTTACGATACGTCG
>JBQCZX010000246.1:0-3806 GCA_052089485.1 Marinobacter sp.
CAAGGAACAGCAGAAGAAGACCGATACAGATCATGAAGAACTGACCGGGCCCTAGGTTGAACAGGCCACTACCTGTCCACAATGTCATAATTTTATCCATGGAATGCCGGCCCTTATGCGATTGTCAGCATTTCATCTTCAACAGCGACGGCATCGCCGACCTTGATGAAGACTTCACCGACAGTGCCGGCCTTGTGTGCGCGGATCTCTGTTTCCATTTTCATGGCTTCCAGAATGATCAGCACATCGCCTTCTTCCACAGCCTCACCCGGTGACACCAACACTTTGAAAATGTTGCCGCCCAGCGGCGCGATAACCGGCTCACCTTCGCCGGCAGCCGGGGCAGGTGCAGAAGAAGCTGCAGCCGGTGCGGAAGCACCACCCTCGCCCTGAATCTGGGTAATTTCGCCACCTTCAGAAACCGCGACCACGTAGTTCTTGCCATTAACATCAACGGTATAGGTTTCGGGTCCATCGGATTTCTTAGCAGGTAGCGCATTTTCAGCCGTGGGAACCGGCTCAAAGGCTTCTGCGTTGCCACGATTTTCCAGGAACTTCAGGCCAATCTGCGGGAACAGAGCATAAGTCAGAACATCATCAACGGTGTTATCCGCCAGCTTGATGCCTTTCTCTTCCGACAGTTTTTTCAGCTCGTCGGTCAGCTTGTCCATTTCTGGCTCGATCTTGTCGGCTGGGCGACACGTAATCGCTTCGCCACCGTCCAGAACCCGATCCTGCAGCTCTTTGTTGAACGGCGCCGGTGCGGAACCGTACTCACCCTTCAGGATTGCAGAGGTTTCCTTGGAGATGGACTTATAACGCTCACCCGTAAGAATGTTCAGCACTGCCTGAGTGCCAACAATCTGGGACGTTGGCGTTACCAGCGGGATATACCCGAGATCTTCACGAACCTTGGGGATTTCCGCCAGTACTTCGTCAAATCTATGAGCCGCGTTCTGCTCTTTAAGCTGACCTTCCATGTTGGTCAGCATGCCGCCAGGCACCTGAGCAATCAGGATGCGGGAATCGGTACCACGGAGGCTACCTTCAAATTTCGCATACTTCTTACGTACTTCGCGGAAGTAGCTGGCAATCTCTTCAAGCAGATTCAAGTCAAGGCCAGTGTCGCGGTCTGTACCTTCAAGAATGGCAACAACTGCTTCAGTGGGCGAGTGACCGTAGGTCATGCTCATTGAAGAGATGGCCGTATCCACGTTATCAATACCGGCCTCCGCTGCTTTGATGGCCGTAGCGGTAGACATGCCCGTAGTCGCGTGGCACTGCATGTGAATCGGAATATCCAATTCTTTCTTCAGGCGGCTGACCAAATCAAAAGCAACGTAGGGCTTAAGGATGCCCGCCATATCTTTGATTGCAATAGAATCTGCGCCCATATCAGCGACTTCTTTCGCCAGCTCAACCCACATATCAACGGTATGCACTGGGCTGGTGGTGTAAGAGATAGTGCCCTGTGCGTGCTTGCCCGTTTTGCGAACCGCTTTAATAGCCGTTTGCAGGTTACGGGGGTCATTCATCGCGTCAAAAATACGGAACACGTCCACGCCATTTTCGGCGGCACGATCTACAAACCGCTCTACCACGTCATCCGCATAATGCCGGTAGCCCAAAAGATTCTGGCCACGCAGCAGCATTTGCTGGGGCGTGTTGGGCATTGCTTTTTTCAGTTCGCGGATGCGCTCCCAGGGATCCTCGCCCAGGTAACGAATACAGGAGTCGAAGGTGGCTCCACCCCAGGATTCCAAAGACCAGAAACCAACTTTGTCGAGCTTCTCGGCAATGGGCAGCATGTCATCAAGCCGCATACGGGTGGCAAGCAGGGACTGGTGGGCGTCGCGAAGTATAACGTCCGTAATCCCTAGCGGTTTCTTTGTGTCAGTCATCGTGTCAGCCTTCTGTTTAAAGGTTCTTTCTAATCGGTTACCGGGTCACTTCTTGTGGCGCGACCGGAATTGGGCAATCGCCTTCTTGATAGCCTCTGCCGTATCAGGGTCAACTGATGCAGGCGCCTTAGACTTGGCTCGAGGCGATTTGGCCGGGGTTGCCGGCTCAGGCGGAGCAAACCGGGTAAGCAGTTTGGACATCAGCAGAGTCGCGAACACCAGGAAAACCAGGAACGCGAACACGAACCCCATACCCGCAACCATCAGATCGACGGCTTGAGACATCAGCTCATCCATATTGAATAGCTACCTGTTATTGGTTTATGGATTTACCCGGGAAACCGAATCACCAGAACACCCAAGGCTTAAGTCTTAGGGCACGCCGGTGCTGGCCGGGAGTCAAAATCCAGCGTAATTTACCGGTTTCGCACGCTGTGAGCAACAAAAACGCAAATGACTATACGGACTTTCCGAGCGCCTGGCGCCTTCGCTGACCTACCGGAAAAGTCCGTTGCCGCCTACTCCCAGGCCAGCTCAGACCAACCTAACCCTTAGTTTGCGACCTTTTATGCGCCCGCTTTCAAGGCGCTTCAAAGCACGCCCTGCCTGCCCGGTTTCTACCGCTACAAAACACTGGAAATCAAACAAATCAATTTTTCCAACGGATTTCCCGTTAAGCCCTGCTTCGCCAGTAAGCGCCCCAAGTACATCACCCGGCCGGAGCTTTTCCTTACGTCCTGCGGCAATACAAAGGGTTTTCATGGCTGGCACAACCGGCTGTGCGGGTACCGAGAGCAAGATCTCCGTATCGCCCCAAGTAACCGGGCTGCCACGCTCACTCTCAAGGCGGTTGATCTTATGGCCTTGAGCCGGGCTACAAAAAGTGACTGCCAGTCCTGCTTCGCCAGCACGCCCGGTGCGACCTACCCGATGGGTGTGCACCTCAGGGTCTCGAGCTGGCTCAGCGTTAACCACCAATGGCAAAGCTTTGATGTCCAACCCGCGAGCCGCAACATCCGTGGCTACAAGCACCTGACAACTCTGATTTGAAAAGCGCACCAACACGCTGTCGCGTTCACGCTGTTCAAGGTCGCCGTGCAACGCCAATGCCGAGAAACCCTGATTACCCAGTTCTGCCGCCAGCTCATCGCATTGTTGCTTCATGGAACAGAACACCAGACAGGAGGCTGGTTGATGCTCAGACAGCAAACTCACGATGGCCCGTGTGCGCTCTTGGCCAGGAATTTCGTAGAACAGTTCACGGATATCTTTATTCACGCTCTGGGTCTGAGCACGCACATCCACAGGATCGCGCTGAAAACCTGCACTTAGCTTGCGGATCGATTCCGGCCAAGTCGCCGAAAACATCAGCGTCTGGCGTTGTTTTGGGATATAGCCAAGAATCTCTTCCATGGTGTCCTGAAAGCCCATATCGAGCATTCGGTCTGCTTCATCCAAAACCAGTGTGGTAACGCGCTTCAGGTCCAAAGTTCCTTTGCGCAGATGGTCAGCGATTCGCCCCGGAGTACCCACAACAATGTGAGCACCGTGAGCCAAAGAGCCAATCTGCGGGCCAATGGACACACCGCCACAGAGAGTAAGAACTTTTATGTTTTCCTGCGCCCTGGCCATCTCCCGCAATGCCTTTGCAACCTGATCCGCCAGCTCGCGGGTCGGGCACATCACCAGGCCCTGCACCGCAAACAGTTTCGGTTTAAGGCTTTCAATCAGACCGATACCAAAGGCAGCCGTTTTACCGCTACCGGTTTGCGCCATGGCGATCACATCGCGCCCGGCCAGGCAATGAGGCAGTGCGCGGGCCTGAATATCCGTTGGCTCAGAAAAGCCCAACTGGGCAAGATTGGCCTGCATGGCCGCAGACAGCTCAAACTCTTTAAAGGAAGG
>JBQCZX010000247.1:0-3731 GCA_052089485.1 Marinobacter sp.
TTTGGGTAATCAGCTGTTCCTTGTGCATCAGAATGCGCTGAATGATCAGCTGCTCCAGATTGCCGATGTTGGAGCGAACGAACAGGTCACTGTCTTTCCGGACTCTTGCAACCAATCCCTGCTTAGCGGAAAGCGGAATAACATCCTGCTGACGGATACCCAAGTGGTCTGCGGTATAGCCGCGTACCCGTTCAATGGTGTCGTGGGTGTGCTTTTCGCCCTGGAGATCATCCCACAGCACATCAATTTTATTCAGTACCGCAAATCGCCCGGCACGATGATCGGCATGTTCGGTATCTATGTGCTCGTTCCAGATGGTCATGTCGCTGGCCGTAACGCCAGTATCTGCACTCAGAACAAATATAATGGCATGGGCCCGCGGCAGCATGCTGATGGTAAGTTCGGGCTCGGAGCCGAGAGCGTTTAGCCCTGGCGTGTCGAGAATGCGCAGGCCGCGCTCGAATAGGGGGTGGCGGATACTGATCTGGGCATTGCGCCACGCGGGCACCAGAACTTTGCCGGGGTTGTAGCGGTCATGCTCAAGCATGTCTTCGTCAAAGCCCAGGGCTCGTGCCTCTGTGGGAGAGACGGATTTCACCCGGGCCACTTCGCCCAGAACTTCACGCATGATCTCGGGGTTGCGCTCATCCAAATCGTGCTTTACCCAGCGCTCTGGCTGTTTACGTAACTGCTGCAATGACAGGTCGCCGATGCGGGTCTCGATAGGGAGTAGCAGCACATAGTTTTCGTTGGCGGTGCGGTCAAAAAACAGCTCAGTTGGGCACATGGTTGTGCGCCCAGCCTGGGAAGGCAGCATTCGCTGGCCAAATTCTGAGAAAAACAGCGCGTTTATCAGCTCCGTTTTGCCGCGGGAATACTCGCCAACAAACGCGATAGTTAGCTCATCTTCAATAAGGAGTTCAAGCCCGTGGCGGATTCGCGTGCTGATGTCGTCAGAGAACAGGTTGTTGTCCTGAAGCCATAGCCGATAACGGCCGATCTGGCGGATTAGCTCTTTTTTCCAGTTGTGGTAGGCCTCTACCTGCTGGGTCAGATTTCCCTGAAGACTCATCGGATTTTCCCTCTACACAACTTCCAGCATTCCCCAAGCAGATTCGTTGGGATCCGCGTGACGGATTGGCTAATTAATTACGGTTAATACTAACCTGTCCCGGTAGGAATTGCGGCCAAGCGCCTGTAGGTGTGTGGCAATTGGTTACAGGAGTTACATAAAAAAAGCCGCAAAATCAAAGGGATGAATTTGCGGCTTGCGCGTCAGGCTTTTTGTGGGAAATTGTTACAAAGTGTTTGTTTGAGACGCGGTTTACATCCCCAGCCCAATAGCCCCCAGGCCTGCTGCCACCTTCATGTGCTCAATTACAACAGAAAGGACGTTCAGAATAATGAACACAATAATCGGTGACAGGTCGAGCCCGCCCATGGACGGCATCATTTTACGCACCGGGCGCATGACCGGTTCCGTAATTTGTGCAACAAGCTGAATGGCGGGATGGCTGCTGCCCGGTGCGATCCAGCTGACAACCACTACGGCGATCACCGACCAGAAGTAGATCTTGACGATCAGATCCAAAACGTTCAAAACAGCCCAGACCAGTAGTGTGAGCGGATTGAACGACGGAATACCGCCATTCAGGGCAACAAGAATCATAAAGAAGGTGATGGCCTGAATGATAACGGCGAGAACCAGGGCTGCGCCATCAATCCCGCCCCAGCCAGGAATAATACGCCGCAGAGGTCTCAGCAGAGGGTTGGTGGCTTTCACCGCGAACTGTGAAATCGGGTTGTAAAAGTCGGCACGAGCCAGCTGCAGCAAAAAGCGCAGCAGTATAATCGTCATATAAAAGGTGGACGCGATCAGCAGGATCGTAATCAGGATGTCTGCCAGCATGTAGCTGTTTCTCCGTTGTCAGTGACTGTTTTACTCTTTGCCTGCCAGTTCTTTGGCCATTTCTTCTGAGCGTTTGTAGGCAGCGTTATACGCCTTTTTTACTAGATCGCGCATGCCACCTTCTTCAAAGGTGTGAATGGCTTGCTCAGTCACACCGTTTGGAGACATAACATTTTTCTTCAGTTGGGCCGGGTCGTGTTCGCTTTTGGCCGCCATTTCGGCTGCGCCTGCCATGGTCTGAATGGCTAGCTGCCGAGCCGTTTCCGGGTCTACACCTGCTTCGGTTGCCGCTGCCTCAAGCGATTCCAGCATCAGGAAAAAATAGGCAGGGCCGCTGCCGGAAAGCGCCGTTACGCCGTGCAGCAAAGCTTCATCCTCAACCCACACCGCAATGCCGATGCCTTCAAATACCGACTGCACCATCTCTTTCTGGGCGCTGCTCACGCTGTCGTTGGCAAAAAGCCCTGCTGCTCCTTTGCCAACCAAGGAAGGCGTATTTGGCATGACTCGCCCAATAGGTAAGCCGCCACCAAGCCACTCATCAAGCGTATCTGTGCCCAGGCCGGCGGCGATAGACACCATTAACGGTCGGGTATTCTGCGCGATGGGGGCTATATCACGGCATACATCGGCCATTGCTTGGGGCTTCACCGCGAGCACAACCATGTCAGCCTGCTGTGCGCAGTAGCGGTTATCCGTTGTTACGCTGATGCCAAAGCGTTTGCGAATGGATTGCAGGTGCTCGTCGTTGGGGGCGCTGGCCCATATGTTGCCGGCCTTGAAGCCGCTATCCAGCATGCCGCCAATAATAGCGCTGGCCATATTGCCTGCACCGATAAACGAAATGGTTGGTGATTTGCTCAAGATATGCTCCAACGGTTATTCGGTTAAACATCGAGCCAGATAATAGCAGGAACCGGCCGATTCAGCTCTTCGGCGCTCGACCGCCAAAGACAGCGGTACCGATACGGACCCAGGTAGCGCCTTCCGCAACTGCCAACTCAAGGTCGCCAGACATGCCCATAGATAAGGTGTCTAGCGGCCCGGCATTCGGGTGATCCTGTTTCAGCTCTTTCAGGATATTGGCAAGCTTACGGAAACTTGCTCTCAAGCCAGGTTCTGCCTGATCTGGGTCGGGTATCGCCATAAGCCCCCTGAGCGAGAGCCCCGGCAGTTGGCCTATCTCGGAAACCAATTCTGGCAGTTCCTCTGGCTGGCACCCGGATTTGCTCAGTTCATTATTAATATTAACCTGAAGACAAATATTCAAGGGCGGCAGGTCAGTTTCCCGCTGTTCGCTGAGGCGGCGGGCAATTTTCAGGCGATCGACGCTGTGCACCCAAGAAAAAACCGAAGCGATTTGTCGGGTTTTATTGGACTGTATCGGGCCAATAAAATGCCAGTCGATGTCGGCCAGATCGCTAAGGGCGTCCATCTTGTCGAGGGCTTCCTGAAGGTAGTTTTCCCCGAACGCCTGTTGGCCCGCAGCCACGGCTTCCCGAAGCTCTTGCGCTGAGCGCGTTTTGCTAACCGCTAACAGGCTCACAGAGCCGGGTTTGCGAGCCGCCTGGAATGTTGCTTTTTGTATGAGTCGGGTTACGCTCCCGAGGTTGTCTGCTATGCTGCTCATGGTTTGAAATAGTCGCGTTTGGTTCGCCTGTTCCATGGCGACACATTACTCGCAGGTCACTGAAATGCCAAGTGATAACAGCGGGCCTATGTCGAACAGACGCTACCTGGATAAAAGAAAAAAGCCTTCCGAGGACTTCTATGGATATTACTGAACTGCTTGCCTTCTCGGCAAAACAGGGTGCCTCTGACT
>JBQCZX010000248.1:0-3725 GCA_052089485.1 Marinobacter sp.
ACCACAACAGAAATTAGCCATGGTGGCCTGAACTCTACTTTTGACACCCTCCTAAAATGGGGGGGGGGATTACCTTTAGCTTCGGCCCTGACTGTTCAATAGTTGATCAACCCCTCTTGTTTGGACAAACTGCCCCCCGTTCTCCCCTTTGCGTCGGGCCGGGGGAGCCCGAGCATCTACCCCGAAACCGGACAACGAACCAGATCCGTGAGTTCGTCTTTGTAGGGATAGGCGTCACTTATTAGCACCCGAACCGTAAGCGCCAAAGAGTCAGCACCTACACCCCATCTCTTTAATCGCACACACTGACATACTTATCCATTTTACGAGGATTCAGTATGAGCCCTATTGAAAAAAGCATTTTTGGCAGCAACAGGTTGATGATTGCAAAGCTTCCGGATTGTCCGGCAACGCCTTTTGTAAACAGCAGTCCTTGATTTATCGCCAGTTCGTTTATTGGCGCCTGAAGATTATCCAAAACAAGTGCCGGCAGCCACCGTATAATCCATCGGTGTTCGGCGACAATTTGGATGACCGATTAGCGACAACTATCTTGGTCGGTTGGGCGTAACAATCGGCACCTTGTTTTCCACTGCGGAGTACATTGGCCAACGCTTCACATACAACAGCACTCAATCGCTTACCCAACAGCGTTATCGAGTAACCGAACGTGCATCATGTGCGGGTTTTTCGCCCCGATATACATACGAGTCCACATAAAGGACAGATTCTAAGATAAGCTCTATCTCTATGCCGGACATCATCTATCCAGTAAGCAGGTTCCCGGTGGATCTATCTCAGGGATAGTTGTGCCTTCCCCGTTTTGATGTCAATTTTCAATTTCGACACCTCAACGATGGCTTGCTTGTACTGGTCTTTTGGCACCTGCCTGACACACCACATGGATGAGTCTTTTCTCTTGGTGCCTACAACGACGGTCTTCAACCAATGCCGCTCAGGGTGGATTGGAGTCAGCTCCTGCAGGCAAACACCGGAGGGTCAGTTCTTCCAATACCGCAATAGCTTCTGATGCTGCACATAGGTCTCCCTCTTTAACCACAGCCCAACAAGTCCTGTCAGCAGCAGCGGCGCAGTTGGTCCTGTAGGTACTTCCTGAGCGGAGCCATCGAAGAAGGACACCTTCACGCTTTCATTAACATGGCCACTAGTACCTATGCCACAGAGCCCAAAGCGCGAAGAACAGGGAAGCAATTCATGAAATGTGAAGGACACAGAATAAATATAGACCTGATCAAGCAAAGGCCCCTCGATTGGCTTCCTATCTTCGCCCGGAAAGTCAGGCCGTCTAGCAGAAAACAGTGTCTGCAAGCCAAAGTCCATGATTCCATCCCAATATCCGGTGCCGTCATAAGTGGCAAAAAAGGTGTCATTTTCCAGTGTGTAAATGACTGTCGGCACCTCGATTCCATACCTGAAACCTTCCGTCAGATCGCCTGTAAAAGGAACAGAAAATGTTTCTGGATCGGCGTTAATATCGAAAGTAATTGATTCTGGAAAAGTTATGACGCTGGCTTGCGCAGATATTGATACAGCGGTAATTCCTACCAAAGCAATTGTCTGAAATGCTCTCATGGCTTTTTTCCCTATGCGTTTTGAGACTTCTTCAACTAGCAAGTAACGAAATGTTATTGGATGTATCACCGCCCGTAAAGCAGCATCTACACCCCAGTGTAATCCCCCCATTTTTAACCGTCTTGTTGAGTAGAGGGTTAAGCTGCCTTCAGCAGCCTTGATGGAGGTATTACTCCGATGGCCGTATTTGGACGGCTCGTTATTGTATTGCCACAGCCATTGTGTAGCTAATAGCTGGGCATGGGGAACGCTGTTAAACTGATGCAAGTCCAGCCATTCGTGCCGCGCGGTTCGATTGAAGCGCTCAATATAGGCATTTTGAGTGGGCTTGCCCGGCTGAATGTAGATCAGCGTAATCCGGTTCCTGTTGGCCCAGTCAACCAGTGACTGCGAGATATATTCTGGACCATTGTCACAGCGAATGGCTGCGGGCTTGCCGCGCCATTCAATGATCTGATCCAGCGCACGAATCACTCGCTCGGCCGGTAACGACAGATCTACCTCAATCCCAAGACCTTCCCGGTTGTAATCATCAATCACATTGAACAGCCGGTAACTTCGGCCATCCTCTAACTGGTCGTGCATGAAGTCCATGGACCAGACCTGATTTGGCGCTGTAGGAACGTCCAACTCGCCCGGATGATCCCTCTGGATTCTTCGCCTGGGCTTGATCCTCAGGTTCAGCTCAAGCGTTCGATAAATTCGGTATACCCTTTTGTGGTTCCAGGCATAGCCTTTCACGTTGCGCAGATAAAGGAAGCACAGGCCAAAGCCCCAGCGCTTGTGGGCCTGTGTGAGACATAACAGCCAATCAGCAACCAGAGCGTTTTCACCGTCCAGCTTCGATTGATAGCGGTAGCAGGTCTGGCTAATGCCGTACACTACACACGCCAATCGAATGCTAATTCCGTGTTTGATCACGCCCTCTCTGGCCATCTCCCGGCGCTGAGATGGCCTTACAACTTTCCCTCAAGAGCTTCCTGACGTAGCTCGGCTTTGAGTCGCTCTTCTGCATATATTTTCTTGGGGCGCGCATTCTCCGCCTCCAGCTCCTTCAGGCGCTTCATCATCGAAGCATCCATGCCACCAAACTTCGAACGGCACTGACGTTGTGCTCACGGGCGAGTTCAGCCAACGGAACTCCGGCTTCGTACTGCTTCAGCATTGCCATGCCCTGGCTGTCAGTAAATCGAGACTTTTTCATCTATCGCTCCTTCTGCGATCATTGTAAAAGTCTCTACTCAAAACCTGGATTATTTTCTGGGGGGATTACATCAGCGCTGGCCCAGAAAAACGTTGGTATGAATATGCCTATTCACCTGTGATTGATGCTGGTGGTTCAGTTGAAGCCATCGCCGGCGTAGCACGGGATACCATCGCGAGACGGCATTTTGAGGCTGAAATCCTGCGCCATGCTAATTTACGACCTCTTGACCGACTTACCTAACAGGCGACTGTTCCGAGACAGGCTAGAACAGCAAATCAGGCATTCCGAGCGGACGGGCGCGTTTTTCGCATTGCTCTTCATCGATCTTGACAACCTCAAGGCGGTCAATGACCTGCAGGGACATGAAGCCGGCGATCAGGTTTTAATAAAGGCGGCCGAACGCATTGTTGCCACCGTGCGAAGCGAAGACACGGTTGCCTGGCTAAGTGGCGATGAGTTCACGGTGATTTTATTGGACATAACTGACATTGAACAAATACAGCTGCTTGCTCAAAATATTATCAATGAACTGGAGAAATCCTATGATATTGGCGAAAATGCGCCAAGTGTCTCGGCCAGCATTGGTGTCGCACGCTACCCTCAGGACGGTAATAACCCTCGTATACTTCTCCGCCATGCCGATCAGGCTATGTACCACGCAAAAAGCAATGGGCGGAATCAGGCTCATTTTTTACGCTCCAACCCTTTTTAATCTTCAGCAGCAGGAATCGAACCGGCGGCCAGGTTCGTGGTGCCCCACGCGAGACCACACGACATTTACCTAAACTTTACGCTATGACGATATAACCCGGATAATTTCTATGAAATCATTAGTCTGATAACATCACATTTGTTCATTTGTTCATTTGTTCAATGAGAGAGATAAGCATGCGTAAATCAGGATTTTTTATGGCTTTAGCTTTGA
>JBQCZX010000249.1:0-3706 GCA_052089485.1 Marinobacter sp.
TGGCATTTGGCTGGAGTGCATCAGAACGTCCAGTAAAGGCTTGCCTGAAGTGTGGCTGCCCGCATCGCCGACGAACTGGGCGAGCAGGTGGGCCAGCAAATTGGCTATCAGGTGCGTTTTACCGATAACACCTCGGAGCAGTCCCGGGTCAAAGTAATGACCGATGGGATTTTGCTGGCTGAAGTCCAGCATGACCGCTTTCTTGATCGCTACGACACGCTGATTATTGATGAGGCCCACGAGCGCAGCTTGAATATCGATTTCTTGCTGGGCTATATCAAACAACTTCTACCGAAACGTCCCGACCTTAAAGTTATTATTACCTCCGCTACCATTGAGGTGGACCGGTTCAGTGAGTTTTTCGACAAAGCACCGGTGCTTGAAGTCAGTGGTCGTACCTTCCCGGTAGATCTGCGCTATCGTCCGCTTACCGGCGATGAGGATGACCGCGATCAAGGTTGGAACGATGGCGTTCTGGCCGCCATTGATGAAATTGAGCAGCATGAGCGCCGCGAAAAGTTGCCGCCGGGCGATGTGTTGATATTCCTGCCGGGTGAGCGAGAGATTCGTAACCTGAGCAAGGTGCTGCGACATGCCGAACTCCGGCACACAGAAGTGCTTCCGCTGTATTCCCGGCTGAGCAACCAGGAACAAAACCGGGTATTCCAGAGCCATAGCGGCCGCAGAATTGTGCTTTCTACCAACGTAGCGGAAACCTCACTAACGGTACCGGGTATTCGTTACGTTATCGATGCCGGCGTTGCCCGAATCAGCCGTTACAGTGTTCGATCCAAAATTCAACGCCTGCCCATAGAGCCAGTATCCCAAGCCAGTGCCAATCAGCGGGCAGGGCGTTGTGGTCGGGTTGCGCCGGGTATCTGTTTTCGGCTGTACGACGAAGCAGACTTTTTAAATCGCCCGGAATACACAGACCCGGAAATACTGCGTACCAATCTGGCCTCCGTCATATTGCAGATGGCGACGTCTGGCCTTGGCGAGATCCGGCATTTTCCGTTTCTGGAAGCACCAGACAAGCGCCTGATTAACGACGGCTACAAGCTGCTGGAAGAGCTGAGTGCGGTAGACGACCAGCGCCGGGTGACAAAGCTTGGGCGCACCATGGCCAAGCTACCGTTAGACCCGCGCCTGGCTCGTATGCTGGTAACAGCTGCAGGCCAGAGCAGCCTGGCAGAAACGCTAGTAATTATTGCGGGGCTGAGTGTTCAAGACCCGAGAGAACGGCCCCAAGACAAACAGCAAGCTGCAGATCAGGCCCATGCGCCGTTCAATGACAAAGAATCAGACTTTATAACTCTGCTCAATATCTGGAACTTCTACGAAGAACAGCGCCAGGAACTATCGCAGAATCAGCTTAAAAGGGTGTGTCAGAAGAGTTTTCTGAGTTGGATACGCATGCGTGAATGGCGCGACATTCACCGCCAGCTTACGCTGATCTGTCGTGATCAAAAACTGTCGTTCAACAAAGAAGCCGCCACTTACGATGCCGTGCATAAGGCTATTCTGGCCGGGCTGTTGGGGCAGGTCGCGGTAAAGGTTGAGAAGAAGGAATATCTGGCTACCCGCAATCGTAAAGTGATGATTTTTCCCGGCTCGAAAGTGTCGAAAACCGGGCCAAAGTGGATTGTCGCCACGGAAATCGTTGAAACCAGCCGAGTGTTTGCCCGCATGGTGGCCGCCATTCAGCCCGAATGGATAGAGCCCCTGGCGGGGCATGTGG
Source organism: Marinobacter sp. (assembly GCA_052089485.1). Taxonomy (GTDB): domain Bacteria; phylum Pseudomonadota; class Gammaproteobacteria; order Pseudomonadales; family Oleiphilaceae; genus Marinobacter. Next base: position 1,739 of record JBQCZX010000249.1, read on the forward strand.
TGAAGCATCATTATTTTGAGCCTCATTGGGAGCAGAAACGGGCCCAAGTGATGGGGTATGAAAAAATCACCCTGTACGGTCTCGATGTGGTGCCTAAACGGGCTATCGCGTTCAGCAAAATAGACCCTGCTGAGTGCCGTAACCTGTTTATACGCCACGCTCTGGTGGAAGGCGATTATCGCTCAAAAGCGCCGTTTATTAGCCGCAACCGCGAGATGCTCGCAAGTGTAGAGGATCTTGAAAAGAAGACCCGGCGCCGGGACCTTCTGGTGGACGACGAAGTGCTGGTGGGGTTTTACAATGAGCGCTTGCCTGCCGAGATTGTCAGTGGCCGACACTTTGAAAGCTGGTGGAAGAGCCTGACGGCAGAGGAGTTGCGTAACCTCGAGCTAACTGAGGAAGACGTTCTCCAGAGGCCGGTTGACGCCCAAGCAGCAAACTTGTACCCCGATTTTCTGGAGTGGGAGGGCGTCTGTTACCCGCTCAGTTATGAATTTGAGCCGACCAGCGAGCGCGACGGCGTTACGCTTCAGGTGCCACTGATGGCGCTCCGGCAAATTCCTTCGCGGCGTTTGGAGTGGTTGGTGCCTGGGCTGCTTCGGGAAAAGTGCGTGGCGTTGGTTAAAGGCCTTCCAAAAGCGTTACGGCGCAATTTTGTGCCAGTGCCGGACTTTGTGGATGCCGCGATTGCCAACCTTCAGCCTTCAAACGAGCCGCTTGCCTTGCAGCTAGGGGATCAGTTGCGCCGCATGACCGGTGTGCGAATTGATCCAGAAACCTGGCCCAGAGATGAGCTGCCCCGCCACCTGAGAATGAACTTGAGAGTTCTCGGCGATGGCGGCAAGGTGATTGCAGAAAGTCGGGAGACCGGCGAACTTCAGGATCAGCTTGAGGGGCGAGCCGAGGCAGCGCTTGCCTCAACCACCAGCGAGAGTCGCGTTGAGGAGCCTGCGACCGAATACGCAGAATGGGCGTTCGGCACGTTACCAAAGCAGGTGCAAACTGAAAAAGGCGGCATGCAGATCACGGTTTACCCAGCGCTTGAAGATATGGGCAAGCGCGTTAAACAGATTCGCTGTCTGGATCGCCTTACCGCTGAAGATACCACTTGCAAAGGGGTTGCGCGGCTTATCCTGAATCGGTTTGGCAATACTCTGGATGAGCTGGAGCGAAAACTGCCACGCTTCAAACACTCTGCCCTGATGTTTGCGCCCATAGGTCAGGCAAGAGTGCTTCTGGATGATCTGCTTTTAGCTACTGCGATGGAGCATTTTTTACAGAACCAAATACCAGACACCCGTGAAGCGTTTGATGCGCTGTTCGATCAACATCGAGGGGATTTTATTCCCGCGCTTGAGCGGGCGGACGAGCGCCTGTATCAAGCCATGATGGGTTATCAAAAAGTAGCGAAGAAGCTCAAGGGAAAGATCAATCTTGCCCTGGCAAACAGTATGGCGGACTTGAAGTTTCAGATGCAAAACCTTGTTTACCCGGGGTTTCTGGTGGCAACCCATTCTCAGTGGCTGGCAGAGTTTGGTCGTTACTTTGAGGCCGCGTTAGTTAGGCTGGAAAAAATGGCCAGGGAAATGGGCCGCGAACGTGAGTTTCTGCACACGGTAGAACCCCTCTGGGCTAGATACGCCAGCAAGAGGCAAGAGCAACAAAAGCAGGGCGTTCGCGACCCGGAACTTGTGCTTTACCGATGGATGCTGGAAGAATTCCGGGTGTCGTTTTTTGCCCAACAGTTGGGGACAGCCATGACCGTATCCGCAAAGCGCCTCGATAAACAGTGGGAGCTAACCCGGGTTTGATAGTTCCAGCCGCTGAATCTGGTTGGCCACTCTGCCGGTAATAGGGGCCTCTACTGGGCGGGCAAAAGGTTTGGACTGTGTTAGTATTTCTAAAAGAATGGCATTCCTGTCTTTCTGTTTCCTTATTCATGACGTGGGGTTAGCGTGATTAAAGCCG
>JBQCZX010000250.1:0-3657 GCA_052089485.1 Marinobacter sp.
AGCGATCGACGGCTCAGCAAAACGAAGATGCCTACAAGGTTCTGGGAGTTTCTCCTTCAATCAGTGATGCCGAGCTCAAAAAGGTGTACCGCAAGCTGATGAGCGAGAACCATCCCGATAAGCTTGCAGGGCGTGGCCTTCCGGAGAGCATGCGTGAAATGGCGGAAGAACGTACACAGGAAATCACCCACGCTTACGATGTAATTAAAGAATCCCGCAACATGTAATGCCCCTCTGTGTTCACACACCCGGTTAATATAACGGGCGTGTGAACTCATACCTGAAATGACATGTCGATCCGGTTTGCGTTCAAGTACCCTAGCTTCGGCTCAGGCGTCGCTTTGCACCTCTGAGCTTTTGACCCACCTTGTCGCCGAGCACCAACATGGCGGGCGTTAGCAGCAGCGTTAGCACGGTGGCAAAAGCCAGGCCGCCAGCAATGGCGCTGGAAAGCTGCGCCCACCATTGTGTTGACGGGGCACCTAGCCCGAGAGATGGGGTCACCAGATCTACATTGATACTTAGCACCATTGGCATTAAACCCAACACGGTCGTAACGGCAGTCAGCAACACGGGGCGAAGGCGCAAACAACTGGTTTCCAACGCCGCTTCAAAGGCGGCCATGCCGTCTTTTTTCATCTGGTTGTAGGTATCAATCAGAATGATGTTGTTGTTCACCACTATGCCCGCCAGCGCAATGATGCCCATACCTACCATGACAATTCCGAACGATTGACCATTCAGCAGCAATCCCAAAAGAACGCCCGCCGTGGAAAGCACGATCGCCGAAAGAATCAAAAAGCTCTGGTATAACGAGTTGAACTGGGTCACCAGAATGAGCAACATCATCGCAAGCGCGATCAGAAATGCCGTTAACAGAAAATTAGAGGCCTGCTGCTGATCTTCGTTTTCACCGGCAAACTTAACCGACACACCCTCAGGCGCCTCTGGAATTTCTGCCTGAAGTGTTTTCAGTAATGCATCTACCCGCTCGCCCGGTTGTATATCTGATTTGATCGTGATGGCTCTCTGGCCATCTACCCGAGCAATACTGCCGGTTTTCTCCCCCGGCTGCAGATTTACAAATTGCGACAACGGCACCTGCCCTCGCGTCGTGTTGATGGTCTGGCGCTGCAGCTGATCAAGCTCTCGCCAGTTGTTCGGAACCCGCACCGCAATATCCACCTCGTCGCGCACATCTTCCGGACGGTAGGTGGCTAGCACCAAGCCGTTGGTGACCAGGCGAACGGCACTGCCAATACTGAGCACATCGGTTCCGAAGCGGGCAGCAGCTTCACGATCAACTTCTAGCCGCCATTCAATCCCCGGCAGACTACGATCATCTTCAATATCCACAAAACCGCCCTGAGCGCGCATCTGGTTTTCAATCTGATCCACAAACCCACTCAGTTTGCTGCTGTCGCGGCTGCTGACCTGCAGTTCAATAGGCTTACCGCCAGCCGGACCGCTTTCCTGCTTTCGGAACTCCAGTTCAATACCCGGAATATCGTCAGTGCGGGCCAGAAAATCATCAAGAATGGCGCTCGCCGGGCGGCGGGTAAACCAGTCAGTAAACTGGAACTGGAGCACGCCGATTACATCGGGTGCCAGTTGTGTGTTGGTGCTCAACATAGATCGCGCATAAAGAGCTTTTACCTCAGGCATTCCCTGCAAACGGTCCTCTACCTTCTGCACAATGGCATCCCGTTCCATAACCGAAAGATCGCCCCTTGCACGAACCTGCACTTGCGCAGAATCCGGCTCCACACTTGGGAAAAACTCAATGCCATAATTGAACTTGCCATAGGCGACGTAAACCACCACAACCAGTGCCAGCACACCTATCAGGGTAAACCCGGGATAAGACAAGAGTGTAGAAAGCAGGCGACGATAACGTTGCATCATTCGCCCGTTGGTATCGACCGTGCGGGCGCGACGCCCTCCGCTCACTCCGCCCAAAACGGGCAGAAAAACAAGCGCCATGGCCAGAGAAGCCACCAGGCAAATAATCACCGTAATCGGCAGGAATTTCATAAATTCGCCCACCACGCCGGGCCAGAACAGCAACGGCACAAACACCGCCAGCGTAGTTGCGGTGGACGCGATGATGGGCCAGGCCATGCGGCTTGCTGCTTCTGCCCATGCACCTTTTACCGTTTGCCCTTCAGACAGGTTCCGATCTGCCAATTCGGATACCACAATGGCACCATCCACCAACATGCCGGCTACTAGGATGAGGCTGAACAGAACAACGATATTAAGAGTGAAGCCCATGCTCCAGATCACCAGAATACCGGTAAGGAACGCACCGGGAATGGTAAGTCCCACCAGCATGGCCGAGCGCGGCCCCATGGCAGCAATGATGACGATGATGACTAGTACAATGGCCGTCAGTACGTTATTGAGCAGATCGCTTAGTATGTCGCGGACTTCGTCGGACTGGTCCATGATATAGCGAATATCCAGCGAGTCCGGCAGTTGCGGCTGCGCCTGGATAATCAGCTCGCGCACCTGGGCCACGGTTTCAATGATGTTGGCACCCGTACGCTTGGAGACTTCCAACACCACCGCAGGCTCACCGTTAATGCGAGCAAACCCCTGTGGATCTTTGAAGGTGCGCTGCAGCATGGCAACGTCGCCAAAAGTCACCACTGTGTCGCCATCAACCTTAATCGGCATCGACATGACGTCTTCAATATTCTCGATTACGCCCGGCACTTTTAGTGTCATCCGGCCGTTGCCGGTATCCAGAGACCCGGCTGCCACCAACTGGTTATTACGGGTGACCAAAGAACTGAGCCGATCGAAGTCTATGCCATAACTTTCTAATACCTGCGGATCCACAACAATCTCGAGCAGATCTTCCCGATCACCGCCGATCTCTACCTCCAACACCTCGGGAATGGCTTCGATTGCATCCTGAAGCCCACGGGCAACGGTAATCAGCTCACGCTCGGACAAGGGCCCCGACAGGCCTATGGAAAGTACAGGGAATAGCGAAACATTGATCTCATTCACCCGCGGCTCGTCGGCTTCCTGGGGGAGTTTGCTGCGGGCCGTATCCACTTTTTCTCGAACGTCTTGCAACGCGGCGTCCGGGTCAAAACCGGCATCAAATTCCAGCATCACGGAGGCGTGCCCCTCAGAAGCTGAGCCACGCATTTCCTTGATGCCCTCAATCGAGCGCAGTTCTTGTTCCATGGGGCGAACCAACAGCCGCTCTGCATCTTCCGGACTGACACCTTCCAGTGTCATGGAGATATAAACCATGGGAATGGTAATGTCTGGATTTGCCTCCCGGGGGATAGCCTGGAACGCGGCCATGCCGCCCAGAGTCAAAAACAATAGAGCAAGTAGTGTGGTACGGCTGCGATCTATGGCAGCGAAAATAAGTGCGCGCATGCCGCTCAGCCTCGCTCTTCGGAGGCGTCAACAGGCTTGACTTGATCACCCTCACTGACAAAACCACTGCCACGGGTAATTAGGCGGATTTCGTCTGGCAAACCCGTGACCCAAGTGCCTTCGGTAGAAACACTGAGCAATGTCACGGTGCGAAAAACAACCTGATTTTGTTCATCAACGTACTTCACACCTGGGCGACCATCGTCACCTAGGCTTAGGTACGCCGGGGAAATAAACGTGGCCTGAACATCCGCC
>JBQCZX010000251.1:0-2611 GCA_052089485.1 Marinobacter sp.
GGTTTTTGCTTGAGCTCAAACCATTGCAACGCTTTGCTTCCGTTGCCACTGCCAAGTGTTTCGAGGCGGGTTTCGCCATGGGTCGCTTTGACGACATTGCCGTGGAGGGTGACGGTATCGCGCTTGAAGCAATAGGCGAGTTTTTCCGCCAGTTTGATGAAAGTATGAATTTTTTCACCAGGACGAGATTCATTACTCTGAGTAACTGAACTCAGCATCGCCAGTTCACTAAAACGAACACCGCTGGTACCGGCCAGTTCGCGCTCACCGGAAACCACAACCCAGCGGCCGGATTCCAGGCCTTCATAGAAGCCATCAAGCTCAATCAGATCTTCCGTGCCGCCACACACCGGCGCTTCGATTGGCTCTTCGGCAAGTTCTAACTCTTCAGACAAACCGTAGACGCTGGTACCTCTGAGCAATGCTCCGCAGCTTAGCTGAATTTTGAGCTGCTCTGCGCTGAGATCAGCCAACCATTTATCGTTAACACCGATTAGAGTGACTTTCGATGAAATGCCAAAAGCAGAGAAAGTCGTTGGGTGCACCTCGCTCACTTTATGCACCGTATAAATTTGACCTTCTTCTGAACAATCATTATCTAAGGCTGGTCGTTCAATGACGATCCAGCTTCCTTCTATTAGCTTGTCTTCTGGTGGGTCAATAGCAATTTTAGAGAACCCATCGTCGTCCAACATATTCGATGACGATGGCCAAACCCCTTCTAACGTTGGTGCGCTATAGCTTGTGATATTGATCATCCCGGTATCAGAATCCAACTGATAACTTGGCGTCCCCGGATGGTTACTGCCAAACAGAGACGCTTTCGTGCGTAATGCATAAACTCTGATAGCGCTATTTGCTGTCGCTGCAGCATTACCGAACGCAGAAGATAAGGTCGTGCGTAGTTCTGGTACGAAAGCCGCCGCCATCCCATACCCTGCACTGGCACCCTTACTAAACTGCTCACTGAGATCACGGCGCAGTTGTAACGCGTTTTGCCGCTGGATCGAAGGAGGCTGCGTCAGCTCTTTGATTAGCTTGATATCATCCAGCTCTGCCGCCAGCTCCAGCTTTTCACCTGCAGCTTCGCTGAGTGACAATGTCAACAGGGTGCGGTCGGCATCAGCATCGGGATACACCGCGATGACCCGGCTGAATTCCGGATCACTACTGCCGTCACCAAAATCGATCAGTAACGGATCATTGGGCTTCAGATTGGTGGTAACGCCTTTTAAATAAAGCCTTGGCCCCTGAATGGTCGCCGCCGCATGGCTATTGTTTACCTGAGCATTGCGAATGGTTTCACGGGTCTGCGGCTGGCTTAGCCGTGGCTGCAGGTTATTCCAGGCCGCCCGTGCGGCTATATCGGCGCCGGTCTCAAACAACTGCGGCAACTCACCCGGCCCGGGAATACTCTGCGCCTTGCTGCCTTTTGGCACGATCACTTCATCTTGGGTGTTGTCATCAATGGTATAGGCCAGAAACACACTGGCAGAAACACCCGGACGCAGTGTGTAACCCACCAGATTGGCCAGCTCCAATACCGATCGCCGTTCTGTGGCGGTACGCAGGTAGCCTTCGTTGGCAATGCGTTCCTGGTAAAATGTGAGCACATCGGCAACGGTGGCCCAGGAATCCAGCAGCGCCAGGGACGCGTCATTGGCACCACGGGTGGTAAGCCCTGCTAACGCCGGGTAATCCGTACCCGATAACCGCGCCGTCATGGTTTCCAGAAAACTGCCATGGTGGCCGATGCGATACACGAGCTCCGACAAACCCGGGCGATTGCGGATGGGCAACGGGGTGACAATTTCGATGCCTTCGCAGCAACCACAAGACTCGGGATTGGTGCTTTGGGGATGACAACAATCACTGCATCTTGATTTCATCTTCCACCTCGCATATCCAGTTTCAGGAGTCCGTTTTCCGGAAAGCTGAAATCGTTATCCAGACGGGCGATATCAAAGGCGCCGAGGGCTAATACGCCATTCTCAATCTCATTATTGGGTGGCTGATTCTGCCGCTGTAGCCGGCTGATCTGAACGCTTCCGACACCCTCGACCGCCTGGGCGACAGCCACCAGCTTGCTTAGATAAATGCCTTCACCGAAGCTCAGATTATCCGGGTGAAAAAAGCCCAGATTGCCATCGGCCAAGGCGTGATTACTGAACAGGCCCAACAAGGTCGCTTTGACGTGACCGCGCAGATAGTTGGGCAACACGCACACCAGAATCTCAATATCCAGTGGTACGCGATGTGCGGACTTGACCACCAAATCGTGACCCATGCGCCGGTATCGGTGTAGGCGCCCACTAATGGCTTCCAGCAACTCGTCGTCTGCTTGCTCCTGGCCATAAGGGTCTACCGCCACCAACACTTCGTACCAGCTTCCGTTCCAGCGCAGTTTTGCGGACGCCCGTTGCACCTGGGTGCTGAATTCCCGCTCTACAATGGCGGCATAATCATCGGCGGTAATGGCCCGCTGTAACTCTTTGCGAAAAGCCCGGGGCGCAAACAACTTAACATCAGAAACTGGCTCGGGAGCGGTTCCCCCCTGTGCCGGCATTGGGTTGCGCAGGGTCACGGTGGCACCACTTAGCAGCTTATCGCG
>JBQCZX010000251.1:2621-3566 GCA_052089485.1 Marinobacter sp.
ACCAAATGACGAATGGAGCCGGCACCCACGTTGCCCGCAAGGCCATTGCCCACACGATATCGACTCTGGAAGGCTAACCCCCCATCGGGCTGTTCACCGGAGGTGTCTTCGCCGAAACGTAACTGCGCGCGGCCATCGTTATCCAACTCGGCGACAAAGTGCTGATCATCGGGGCCACTGCCCAGCAAGTCGGGTTGTACTGCCCAGGGTGACGCCTCGATTTCTCCGGCGTGTGCGGTGAGCGCAACTTGTGGTAACGCCTTGCGGACATCCTGCTGCAACGTTTTCGAGGCCGATTTATCCGCTGCCAGCGGTTGACTGAAGGTTAACGGTGCCGAGTCCAGCTGCGGCCGATAGAGCCCGGGGATAAGCATCTGATCCGCCAATACCCCTTCGGCTATACAGCATTCAAAGGTGTCCTTTACTGGCACCCGGCCCAGATTCTGCTCCCGGGTGTGGCCGTGGTCCACCAGAATAATATTGCCGCAGGCGATGCTTACCTCAACGATGTATCTGCATTGCGGCGGTGGCCCAAGCACCGAAAGACACAACGGGAACGGTAAGGCGTCTTCTTCGGCCCACTCAATGTCGACCACGGGTGCATCGTTATTAAGTGGATCAACACCCGCATGGACGGCGGTTAAACGCACGGCATGACGATGGCCGGGGTTGGCATCGCCCGGATGGCCGGTTTCGGGACCAATCACTTCTTCAAAAATCAGCACGTCACCTGCTTTCAGATGCAGCTGGGACGCTGTGCCTGTAGCAGCTTTAACATCCGTGTCTTGCTTGTTATCAGGCTCGCAGCCCGGCTGTTCCGGCGCTATCTCCGGAACCAACTCGCCATCCAGAGTGGCACGGGTACTGCCTTTTGGTAAGCAACACTCTTCATCGCCCCAGCTATAGAATTTTATCCGACTGTGGTCGCGATAGAGCTGGATGGTG
>JBQCZX010000252.1:0-3553 GCA_052089485.1 Marinobacter sp.
GTTGGTGAAGATTTTGAATTCGTTGCTGCAACGTACGTCGTAGCCGTAGCTGGAGGTGCCGTAGGAGATGACTTTGCCTTTATCCGTGTCACGGACTTGACCGCTTTCGAACGGTTCGATCATGCCGTGCTGTTCGGACATGCGGCGAATCCACTTATCGGATTTGATGCTCATGGGTGAAGTCTCGTAGCCACTAGGGGAAATTGGGGCGTAGTTTACCTGTTCGCTTGGGTTCTGTCGAAGCTGTTAATTGCCTGCCTGCAGGGACATTCGGTGGCTGCGGTCACAGGTACAATCGTCCAAAAACCGCTACGAGCACATCCATGTGCGCTTGTCTTCGCGTGCTCAGACCACCGTGTTTAGTGCGACTTTACAGACATACTTGAGATAGAGCCGCTGAGATTGCGCTCTCGCGTTGAAAGCTCCGCACCCACACGGCGTGCGATGTTGCCGTAACGGCGGGCGACTTCGGAATCTGGTTCTGCCACAACAGTAGGTTGGCCGCTGTCGGTTTGTTCGCGGATGGTCATGTGCAAAGGCAACTGACCCAGCAGGGTTGTTTCGTATTCGTTGGCAATGCGTTCGCCGCCGCCGTCGCCGAATAAGTGCTCTTCATGGCCGCAGTTGCTGCAAATGTGCACGCTCATGTTTTCAACAATGCCCAGTACCGGAATGTCGACTTTGCGGAACATTTCTATGCCGCGTTTGCCATCAAGCAGTGCGATATCCTGGGGTGTGGTGACGATAACGGCGCCGGTTACGGGGACTTTTTGGGCCAGGGTGAGCTGGATGTCGCCGGTGCCTGGTGGCATGTCGACGATGAGATAGTCGAGTTCGTTCCACAGGGTTTGTTGCAACAGCTGCATTACGGCGCCACTAACCATTGGCCCGCGCCATACCATGGGAGTTTTGTCGGTGGTTACGAATGCCATGGACATGGCTTGTAGGCCGTGGGCCTCCATGGGCAGGAAGTATTTTTCTTCCCGTGTGTCTGGGCGTTTGCCGTCGGGGACGCCGAGCATCATGCCGATGCTCGGGCCGTAGATGTCGGCATCCAGGACGCCTACACGGGCGCCTTCGGCTTGCAGTGCCAAGGCCAGGTTAACGGCGGTGGTGGATTTGCCAACGCCGCCCTTGCCGGAGGCAACGGCGATGATATTTTTGACGCCGGGAACGGACGGCAGGTCTTTCTGGACTTTGTAGGAGTGAATTTTTTGGGCCACGTGAACATCAGCCGCTTCAACTCCAGCAACGTTTTCCAGCGCATTGGTGACCAGTTGTTTCAGGCCTCCTGCGATGCCTTTAGAGGGATATGGCAGCTCGACCATCAGGGTTACTTTGCCTGCCTCGTCCGCGACCAAGGACTTTACGGCACCCAAGTCGTACAGATCCTTTTCCAGGTACGGGTCTCGGTATTCACGAACCGCTGCCTGCAGGGCCTGCTCTGAAATCTGTGTCATCTCGTTCTCCGGACTTAGCTCATACTGACTTTTCAGCATGGAAACAGGTGTTTCGGGTGAAAAAACTCTGCTCAAAAGGTATCATCTGAGGCCGTTTCTGACCATACAACCCTTATCTGACGAAAGGTTCGGACACACCATGACGCAAGCGAGTTCAAAGCAACAGCGCGATATTCTGGTTACCAGCGCCCTGCCCTACGCCAATGGCCCCATTCACCTGGGCCATCTGCTGGAATACATTCAAACAGATATCTGGGTGCGCTATCAGAATATGCGAGGTCACAATTGCTACTACGTTTGCGCCGATGACGCTCATGGCACGGCTATTATGCTCCGGGCTGAGCGTGAGGGCATTACGTCTGAACAACTGATTGACCGGATCCGTGGGGAGCATCAGGAGGATTTCAGTGGTTTCAATATCCACTTTGATAACTACTACACCACTCATTCGGAAGAGAACCGCTATTTTTCCGAGTACATCTATCGTCAGTTGCAGAATAATGACCACATTGCGACCCGCAAAATCACTCAGTCGTTCGATCCTGAGAAGAACATGTTCCTCGCGGACCGGTTTATCAAGGGCACCTGCCCAAAATGCAAAACCGAGGATCAGTACGGTGATAACTGTGAGGCCTGTGGTGCAACTTACACGCCATCTGAGCTAATCAACCCTCGTTCTGCCGTATCCGGCGCCACGCCGATCGAGAAGGAGTCAGAACACTACTTCTTCAAGTTGCCGGACTTCACTGACTTTCTAACCAAGTGGACCCGCAGTGGTGCGCTGCAGCCACAGGTAGCCAACAAGCTGGCTGAATGGCTTGATGCCGGTCTACAAGAGTGGGATATCAGCCGCGATGCGCCCTACTTTGGTTTTGAAATTCCGGATGCGCCTGGCAAGTTTTTCTATGTTTGGCTAGATGCACCTATTGGCTATCTGGCGAGCTTCAAAAACCTGTGCAACCGGGAAAACATCGATTTTGAACATTTCTGGAAAGTAGATTCCACCGCCGAGGTTTATCACTTCATCGGTAAGGATATCATCAATTTCCACGCTCTGTTCTGGCCGGCAATGCTTTACGACGCTGGCTTTCGCACGCCAACCGCAGTCTGGGCTCACGGTTTTGTCACGGTTAACGGCAAAAAGATGTCGAAGTCCCGGGGCACGTTCATTATGGCCCGCACGTACCTGGATCATCTAAATCCCGAATATCTGCGTTATTACTTCGCGTCCAAGCTTACCGGTGGCGTGGATGACATGGATCTCAACCTGGAGGACTTTGCCGCCAAGGTGAACTCGGATCTGGTGGGCAAGGTGGTCAATATTGCCAGCCGTAGCGCCGGTTTCATTACCAAACGTTTCGACGGAAAACTTGGCGAAGTAACAGAACACGACAAGCTGAAAGAATTCGTCGCAGCCGGTAAAGAGTTAGAAGAGCTCTATGAAGCCCGTGAGTTTGGCCGTGCCATGCGCCGCATCATGGAGCTGGCAGACATCGCCAATCAATATGTGAACGATGAACAGCCCTGGGTAATTGCCAAGCAAGAAGGCCAGGATGAAAATCTGCAAGCTATCTGCACCAACGCTCTCAACATGTTCCAGTTGCTGATGACCTACCTTGCGCCGGTATTACCAGAAACCGCCAAGGCGGCCGAAGCTTTCCTGAACGCAAAGCTTGATTGGAACAACCGCAGCGAGCGCCTGGAACACCATAGCATCAACAAATTCAAGCCGTTGATGAACCGGGTGGATATGGCACAGATCGAAAAAATGCTCGATGCCTCGAAAGAAGAACTGCCTGCAGCGACGGGTAAACCGGCTGAGCCCACCAAACCGGAAAAAAGCGAAGCCATTGCCGATGAAATAGAATTTGATGACTTTGCAAAGGTGGATCTTCGGGTCGTGAAAATTGTGAAAGCCGAGCATGTTGAAGGCGCTGACAAGCTTCTTCGCCTTACCCTTGATCTGGGGCATGGCGAACGCAACGTGTTTGCTGGTATTAAGTCTGCTTACAATCCCGAGGATCTTGAGGGGCGCCTTACGGTAATGGTGGCCAACCTCAAACCCCGGAAGATGAAGTTCGGCATGTCTGAAG
>JBQCZX010000253.1:0-3478 GCA_052089485.1 Marinobacter sp.
CCGTCAGCACTTTATCGACCTGCTGTGGCGTGGCGCCTTCATTGACCAACGCCATGGCTTCGGCACCGCGCTTGTGCAGCATACGGTTGCCCACAAAGCCGTGGCAGTTGCCAACCAGCACACCCACCTTTTTAATCTTCTTGGCAACGGCCATCACAGTCGCTTTCACCTCGTCAGAGGTCTTGCTACCACGAACATTCTCCAGCAGCCTCATCACGTTGGCGGGGCTGAAGAAGTGCATCCCTACCACGTCTTCCGGACGCTTGGTGGCAGATGCAATTTCGTCGATATCCAGCGTAGATGTGTTGGACGCCAGAATGGCTCCGGGCTTACAGACGCCATCAAGCTTCGCAAAGATCTCTTTCTTAACAGCCATGTTTTCAAACACAGCCTCAATGACCAGATCCACGTCTTGGAAATCGTCATAGTTCAAGCTGCCAGTGACCAGCGCCATCCGGTCTTCCACCTGCTGCTGGGTAATACGCCCCTTCTTCGCAGAACTTTCATAGTTCTTGCGAATAATTCCCAAGCCTTTATCCAAGGCTTCCTGCTTCATTTCCACGATGGTGACGGGAATACCCACGTTGGCGAAGTTCATGGCGATGCCACCACCCATGGTGCCGGCGCCAATGATACCGACGCTCTTCACATCGCGTACCGGTGTATCCTTCGACAACCCTTTAACCTTGGAAACCTCACGTTCTGCGAAAAAGGAATGGATCAAGCCTCCGCGCTGGGGCGAATCCATGCACTCCATAAACAGTTCACGTTCGCGCTTCACGCCCTCAGGAAAAGGCAGATTAAACGCCGCCTCAACAGCGTCTACGCATTTAAACGGGGAAAACTGACCACGGGCCTTCTTCTGCAACACGGCACGGAATTTTTCGAATACGTCGCTGCCCTTGTCCGCGGCAATTTTGTCCGTTAGATCACGAACCCGACGTACGGGCTTATCTTCATCGGCAATCTGCTTTGCGTAGGCCAAACCTGCGGCTTTCACGTCGGTACCATCGTCAACAGCATCCACAATGCCAAACGCCAGCGCGTCTTTAGCGCCAACAAACTCACCCGACGTAATCATTTCCAGTGCTTTTTGCGCACCGGCCAGGCGCGGCAAACGCTGTGTGCCACCAGCACCAGGCAGTAAGCCAAGTTTTACTTCCGGCAGGCCAACTTTGGCACTGCTCAGTGCAACCCGGTAATGGCAGCCAAGCGCCGTTTCCAGCCCGCCACCGAGCGCGGTACCGTGAATAGCAGCAACCAGGGGTTTGTCGCTGCTTTCGAATTGCTCAACCACCACAGGCAGGCTTGGCTCCTGCATGGGTTTACCAAATTCACGAATGTCAGCACCGGCTATAAAGGTACGACCTTCACAGACCAGCAAAAGCACTTTCGCTTCAGAGTCCTTCTGCCCCTGCTCCAGCGCGGCGACCAGGCCCGAACGCACCGCATGACTGAGAGCGTTGACCGGCGGATAATTCACGGTAATCACGCCAACGTTGCCTTCACGACTGTAAGTTACGACCTCTGACATCATCTCTTCCTCGCTTTATATGGAATTTAGTTTTAACAAGCGAAACATAAGTACGATTTAATACAAGTTGTCGCTGAGTTTCAACCATCAATTAAAATCCAGGCACAAAAAAACCGCAGGACGAATCCTGCGGTTTTACCAAGAAGCCCGGGGCTGACGGGTTTACACGCCCAGTGATTCAATATCACTTGCCAACATCGCTAGCTGGTGAGCAATAGAGTCTCGAAGCTTTTCAGCCGGAACCAGATACGAAGGCGCCGCACAGGTCAGTGTCATGGTCGTGCCGTCTTGCAGATGAACAGGAACACCGGCGGAGTTGATATTTCTATCCCATTCGCCAAGTGACAAGCAGAACCCATACTTCTCATAGTCCTCCATTGCACGTTCCAGCCCAGCCTTTTTCTCAGGCCAGGATTCCGGGCCATATTTCAGCTCCAATGCGTCATCAATGACCTTGCGCGATTTGTCTGAAATGGCACAGTAATAGGCGCGGCCTGCAGATGTCGTTGCCATTGGGAGCTTAACGCCGATATCCATACGCAGAAGCGAAGCTTCCGGTGGCAGACGGTTTTCCACGTAGATCATATGAAGACGGTCGCGGCACGTGAGGCCAATCGACATATTATTCTGGCGGGCAAACTCATCCATATAGGGTTTAGCCAACTGACGAACCTTCAGGTTGGAAACATAGGCATAGCCCAGCGCCAACACACCCGAACTGAGCTGGTATTTTTCCAATTGAGTGTTGTAACTCAAATATCCGAGCTTGGTCAGCGTGTAGGTCATTCGAGACACTGTTGGCTTTGGCAGGTCGGTAAGCCGCGCAATATCCTGGTTGCCAAGAATCGCCGAACCTTGACCGAAAGCGCGCAACACATCCAAACCACGAGACAGCGCCTCGACGAACTTGCGATCCTTTTCTGGCTTAAGTGGTTCGTCATCACCGGATGCAGCCATAAGTTCCGGTGAGGTCGTTTTTGCTTTTGACATAATGTGGCGCCCTCCAACAACGTCGCCTGATTCCATGTCCCGGGGTATAACTTCCATAAATGCATAACATGCAGCATTTTAATAGGTGATGAATCCAAGCACCACAAATTCGCTCTAAAACGACATGCCCGCCTTCTTTATTGCACTATATTTACATTGCCGGCTAAGAGTAATTGCCAGTGATCAGCAGCTCTCATGCCTACTCTGTCAATGTCATAGTTGCGACGCCGGAGACGGTGTCTGCTTGCATTTCACACACACCCGGATTAGTCTTTTTGCATAGTTAATACAAAACTAAGTTTCGCTTGATGAAATCATACTAGCACAAACGGTAAGGCAGTCAGAGATTTTATCCTAGGGCGCGCCCTAAATTATCGGCTGAACCCAAATTGGACGAGCATTGCTGCTGTGATTGAACGAGTTAATAACTGATTTTACTGAGGAGTAACAATATGGCTTCCGCACCTTGGGACGACCTGCTGCAGTTTGATAAACAACTGGATGAAACCGAACGTCAGGTTCGGGACAGCATTCGCAGTTTCTGTGATAAGAGCCTGATGCCGGGCATCACCGAGGCCAACCGTCATGAAACGTTCGACCGCAGCATCTTCACCGATATGGGCGAGTTGGGCATGCTTGGGGCCACTCTGCCAGAAGAGTATGGCGGTCCGGGTCTGAGCCACGTCTGTTACGGATTGATCGCCCGTGAGGTAGAGCGTGTTGACTCTGCCTATCGCTCCGCCTTGAGCGTTCAATCCTCACTGGTTATTCACCCGATTCATGCGTTCGGTCAGGAAGCCCTGAAAAAACGCATTTTGCCCAAGCTGGCTTCTGGCGAAATGGTTGGCTGCTTTGGTTTGACCGAGCCCAACCACGGGTCTGATCCGGGTGGTATGGAGACCCGCGCCAAAAAAGTGGACGGCGGCTACCTGCTGAGCGGCTCCAAAACCTGGA
>JBQCZX010000254.1:0-3456 GCA_052089485.1 Marinobacter sp.
GAGAAAAACACTAAGTTGGATATTTTCATTTATTACGCCTCTAACTAATGCGGCCTTGTTGAAGCAGACCTGAGTCTCAATAAAAAACAACGCTCACGCCACGAACCACATTGCTTCGGGCTCCTGTACCTGTAACTGTCGCATCCCCAATAAGTTCATAGCGCTGGCGAAACGTTTCTATATCTTCTCCAAATGAGTGCCCCTCAACCAGATTCGCTTCGCCGAGATACCTTAGCTCGGCAGTAGCTGCCTTGCCCGACCCTGCTCCGCCATACGCCACGGGTGTGGTGGCAACTCGTATACCGGCATCTAGCGCATCCAAAGCTCGCTTCCATTCAGTCGAGCTGGAGTTCATCGGCTCTAGCTTCCTAAAAAGGTCCTGGCTCGCCGCTTCCGCCGCCAAAAAAGCCTGCCGTGCGTTTTGCGCGTTAGCCGACATCCGCTCCTGAAGAATGGATGTTTTCATACTGGTCAGCCCGATAACGGTTATAACCAGTAATATAACCAAGCTGATAATCAGTGCAGCGCCGCGCTGCCCCTTTTCCATTCTTGGAGAATCTGAAAAACGCATTAAACCGGGCTTCATTTCTCTATTTATTAGTTGCATGGGTCACCATCTCCACCGTTATTGTCTGCAGTTGCCCACTCCCACTGATCAGTTGTCCCGAACTGTTTGAATTCGCCGCACTGTCGATTTCTGATATCTAATGTACTGACAAAGGCCTTGCGTAAACGCCTGTCTGCCGCATGCGCCTGCTGCCCTGCGGCTGGACTGTCGGCGACAAACACCATGCCTGGTAGCTCGTATGTTTGGCTGTCATCCTGTTGTAAGGCGTTACCTGCAGCACTTACCAACATGCCAACACGCACAGTCACAACGTCTTTCCAGTCATCGGCAGTCACGCCCGAGGCGTCAACGTAGTTAATGGTGTTGCTGCTCGCGTCCGTTCTAAGACCATAATGAACCTTCAATGCTTCCACCCCCTCGACAAGCTCCTCTCGTTGAAAACTTGGCGTTGCACTGTTGGGAAAGCTATTTCTGGCGCGGTAAAGCGCGGAAATGTTGTTGCCCTGATCATCAACGCGCCCGGTATCGGCAACGAAGAACACAGTGCTCTCAAACGAGTATATTTCTGCATCCTCATCGGCTGTATAGGCTGAGGATAGGCGATTACTACTATTTGCTGTAGTTGCGTGAGCTGCTGACTTAGGAGAGCCAGAGGGATTGTTGGTCAGACGAAAAATATCTGCAGACTCACAGCCAGCGATCATCAACAATGAGCCCGAACTGAACGTCGCACCTGATCCAAAAAGTCCTTCGGGATCCGCGATTGGTATTGAGGCAGTTGCGCTTGTCATATCATTGGCGATTGTAGCGCTGAGTAGTCTTGCGCGCTGAACCATCAACACATCGCTACCGGGCAGCGCTTCGTCTTCAATAATGCCAAGATCTTCGAAGTCTGTTCCGCTATCCCAGCTTGACTGAGTTGCTGCCGTTACCTGCCACCCCATCAACCCAGAGTTATACAGGTATATGCTTTCCTCGCCGGAGGCCGGCGTCAGTGATGGCGGTGGATTGTTTGCAATAACACGAACCGGAACGGTGTAACTATCGGAGCAGCCTTGATAACCAGCCATCCGGACTTCCTGAGACATCATCTCTAGACCAATACGCCCCGACTCCTGAACTCGGGCTAAAGCCTCCCCGACCCTCGTTGTTCTTGATGAATCCATATAAACGGTAAATATACCGAGTATGAGAGTAACACTCAGGGCGAGCGCAATCATGAGTTCAACCAGTGAAAGACCTGACTGAACCGCGATCGGTGCTTTCAAGACAGCTAAATCATCACATTTAGAATCACTCATAATGTAAACTCAACAACGGTTTGCTGGTCTTCTGTCGACATAGTCCCCTTGGTCTCATTCCAGCGATCTTCCTTCCAAGTAATTGTAATCGCAAACGTATTCCCTGCGTTTGTTGGGCCACCGCCGCCGGATATAGCCCCCTCGCCTCCGGGTAACATCGCCATATTCCCACTAGCTCCTTCTATCTGTTGCTTCCACGCCTGAATATCTGCCGCCACTCTTTCTGCCCCGGTGCAACCTTTGGCACCACAAGTTGGCGCACTTGGGGCGCTGGTGGTTGAGGCATTGTTGTAACTTCCGCTAATAGCCTCAGCGGTATTTGATCTCATTCGATCAGCCATGTCGTATGCAAGGATAGTCGCCTGAGTACGTAAAAAAGCGCCCTGATTATTCTTAAGGCTCCCCACCGTAAGGCTGGCCATTCCCAGAAGACCAATAGAAAGAACGATCACGGTGACCAGAATCTCTATCAATGTCATACCGCTTTGTCGGCCCGGATGTTCCGTTATTTGTGCTTTGCCTTTATTCATGAATTTATTCCCGGATCCTGAATCAACACTGAAAATCGACGTTATTATGGTCTTCACGGTTCCCGTTATTATCACGTGCAGCGGCCCTGGTTTGCCCGGATACAGATAGAATCACGCCCCTAGCTTCGCTTGCACCAAAGGCATCACATAGTTTGAACGTTATTTGGTTACCGGCAGCTGGCGCGCCGTTTCGAACCAAAGACATCGATGCGGTATTAAAATTGGTGCTGGCCCCAACCTTCACTTTTAGATTTATTCCGGCAGACATTGCCCCCACAACTTTCAGCACTGCCTCGCCGGAATCAACACTTCCATTACCGTTGACATCACGAGCGACCAGCCACCCGACATTCCAGTCAGCTTGGCCCGTACAGCTCGTTCCATTATTGGATGAACACAGCAAGACAGGCTCTCCTGGCGACTTGGCCGACTCGCTTCGCGCATACCCGACCAAGCCCTGAAGCTCGTTAAAGGCCGCGGTTGTGCGGCTACGAGTAACCATATCACTCATCGCTGGCACCGCTATGGTCGCAACAATTGCAACCACAGCAAGAGTGACCAACAACTCAATCAGCGTAAAACCACTGTTTATCCGGACGCGCATAAAGCCAGAACCTCGAGGAATTTCAGCTGCAGATTACAAAACTCTCATGTAAATAAATACCAAGAAACGACAGGCGGGAAGATACGAACGATGAGCGGCATATAGGCAATAAAAAAGCGTGATTTGCATCACGCTTTTTTATTGCCTATCACAGGTACGAAGCAAAATCTCTGCGGGCTTTAAGGTCTATTGAACCTCAACCGCATCAATCCTTAATTCCTTCGGCATAGAGAACACAATATTCTCTTCACGTCCGGCAATTTCCTCCGGTACGCTGCCGCCAAGGTCTTGCAGGCGGGCGATCACATCATTAACCAGTACCTCTGGGGCAGAGGCACCAGCGGTTACGCCAACCGAACCCTTGCCTTTCAGCCATTGGGGGTCAATCTGTGAGGCTTTGTCGATCAGATGGGCGGGGGTGCCCATGCGTTCAGCCAGTTCACGCAGGCGATT
>JBQCZX010000255.1:0-3389 GCA_052089485.1 Marinobacter sp.
ATTGATGGAGGTGGTATATGCAGTATTCGGGCGCCCGAACGAAACCCGCTAGTGGCGCGGTTGTTCCAACAATCTGGTACTTGCTGAATTTGCTGGCAATGCCGGTTATTGGTTTTGTGATATTGCTCTGGCTGTTTATCCGAAGTTCAGAGGTTAACGAACTGCGCCGGGCTCATACTCGAGCGGCCATGTTTATGTCGTTGATTGGTTTTACCCTGATCAGTTCGGGGGTTGCCGTTGGCTGGATGTTCTTCGGAGATGTGGGGCATTTCGGAACGTTTGCCTTGGTTTGGGCAATAGCCTTGCACACCGGCTTTGTACTTTGGGGGATGGTGTCTCTAGCACAGGCTATGTCTGAGAAGATGCCTTACTTTCCGGCTAAGTGGCTTTAAACTGTAGTGGTTCAATGATTCCGGACACCAGCGCAGAAGGCCTCCCAAAACTGTGCGTAGCCATGGATGGCGGAGCCAAGCGTACATGGATGTATTCACAGCGTGTTTTGGGAGGCCTTCTGCGCTGGTGCTTATCAAACTTTAGGGAATCATGTGATGGTATGAAACCCCGCAACCAACACAATCACTATTGGCGCCCATGCATGAGCCGCCAAGCGCCATCCGCGTGGTGCATTCTTCATTTCCATAAAGTGATCCACCAGCAGTAGAGATTTCACGATCACCATTCCAAATACCAGCCAGGCCAAAAACTCGGGGCCTATTCCGGCTTTAAGGGCAATGACTGGTAGAGCCGTGCAAATCATCAGGGCAAAATAGACCGTCAGCATTGTTAGCCCTCCCTAGGCCAATACATAAATTATTGGGAACAACACCAGCCACGCCAGATCCACCATGTGCCAGTATGAAGCACCGGACTCCATGCCGTTCATATCGGAGCCGTCGTAGTCTCCATTGCCGACTTTTACGGCTAAAGTAGCCAAAATAATCTGCCCCAAAATCACGTGCATGAAGTGAAAGAAAGTCAGAAAGAAATAGAACATGAAGAAAGTGTCTGTGCCCAGGTTATAACCCTGACTGTACAGGTTTACGTATTCATACAGTTTGCCAACGGTGTAAATACTGGAAACCGCAACGGCAAACCACAGGCGCCATTGCACGCCGGGGCGCTTGTTACGGAATTGGTGAGCGGCCGTCGCGACCAAATAGCTGGCGGTGATCAGCGCAGCGGTATTCAGTAGCCCGATCCAGGGGTGAAGAACCTCACGACCGGCGTGGAACGTGACTGGGTCTAGGCTGCGGGCGACGGCGAAGCCGATGAACAGAATGCCGAATACCGCCAGCTCGGCAAAAATGAAGATCCATACCGCGAGATCGCCCGGAAGCTGTCGGGTATCGGCTACCGGGTTGGGTTCAATAGCTGGGTCCGCCATATCAACGTGTCAGGTTCAGGTAAAGTTTTGGCAGCTGCAGCGGTAGCTGTGCCGGGTCGCGAATCACCACATAGTTATTGCTGCCAAATACATAGGGCAGGTATTCGCTGGCATCGTCATCAATGGTGACGCAAAACGGCGTAAGGCCCGCTTTGTGGGCTTCCTGCACCGCCATGCGCGTGTCTTCCACGCCGTATCGGCCTTCGTACTGATCCAGATCGTTGGGCTTGCCGTCTGTCAGCAACAAAAGGATCTTCTGTTGTTCGTGGCGTGCTTTCAGCAACTTTGTGGCCTGACGAATGGCGGCACCCATGCGGGTATAAAAACCCGGTTCCAACGCCTGAATTCGGCCCCGAGTGGTGCCGGTATAGGCTTCATCAAAACCTTTCAGGTGATGGAACCTTACGTGGTCACGCCGTCGTGACGAAAACGCAAACAAGGCGAACGGGTCGCGACTGGCTTGCAGGGCTTCGCTAAGCAGTTGCAGGCCATCCCGGGCTACGTCGATAACCCGCTGATGGTTGTTTATGTAAGTCTCGGTCGAGAGTGACACATCCGCCAGTACCAGACAGGCGAGATCGCGCTGGTTCTGCTGGCAACGCTGGAACAGTTTCTGGTCGATAGCCCCCTGGCCGCGCCGATTCTGAACTTCTCGCTCCAGGCAAGCGTCCAGATCCAGCTCATCGCCGTCCAGTTGCCGTTTTTGCCATTGCTTGAGGGGCTTTAGTGCGCTGAACTGGCGTTGCAAGCGTTTTGCCGGCCGGCGTAACGCTTCCGGCAGGTCTGCAGGCTCGGCGTCTTTTGCCAGCATGGGCTGCAGGCAGCAGAAGGCCTGCCGATAGCTTTGGCTGCGCCAGTCCCACTCCGGCAAGTGAATGCCGGGGCCAAGCTGCAGGTCGTCGTGTTCTTCAGAGGGTAGATCGAGATCAAATTTGATAGATGATGATGTTTCCTTGCGGTCATTGGAAACGGAGATCATGTCCATATCATCCGCAACCGACTCGGCATCTTCTTCGTCTGTGTCGTCGCCCGCCCGATCAACCGGAATGAAGTCTGTCCAGGAAAACAAGCTTTCCAGGCGAAAGATCATCAAACCTTGATCGCGATCGAAAGCCTCTACTCGCTCTGCTTGCCGACGTTTGTTCTTCTTCGTTAGGCCCCCAGGGCTGGATTGAGTGTCTTCATCGCCGGTTACCAGTCCGCTGGCTTTCCCTTGTTCCAGCGCCGGGTATAGCCAGAGGATGACCGGCCAGGGGTCGGTATCAGCAACGGGTAGGGCGGGCACGCTGCCCGGGTGGATAAGGGCTTGTCGGATTGCCTGTTCGCGAATGGCTTCCGCAGGTGAGAGACTCTCGGGCTCGGGGCGCCAGTGCAAAACATATTTAACCAGGCGCTGATAAACGTTTTCCAGCCCTGGCCAACGCACGATCACATCCTGAACCAACGCCTGGTTGCCCGCAAACCAGTCGCTATTGGTTGTGGTCGGGCAAGCTGCGAGTGCGGCCAACCAGATATATAGATCCCGATTCAGGCGTTTGGATGGAAATTTTGCCACTCTTTCTGGCAGTCGCAGATTCTGTTCATCCCGCCAGGCCAGTTCAAATTTCCGATGGGTTCCCGCGATCTTGTGCAAAAATCTGCGGCGCAGGCGAAAGTGCCTTGGCTCTGCCGTCACTAGGCTGAGGGCCGGGTCGCCCCCAAAAGCGCGGAATACAATGCCCAGGCTGCGGGCCTCGTCTTTCAGGTAAACGGCGTACTCGGGAAATTCACCCAGAGCCTGGCGAGTAATGTACTCGTGCCATTTGTAGCCGACCCACTCTTCCATCTCGGGCTCCTCTCATTTCAAATGCTGTTAAGCCCGTTGTTTGGCGGGCTTGCTATCAAGTTGGTGTATGGGAATCAGAACAGTCTGCCGGCTGGGTTCGCCTGGCTGCCAATGCAGCAGGCTGCCTTCTGGATTGTCTTTTTGCACCTCGCGGCAAGCGCTGACGCATTGCAGACATTG
>JBQCZX010000256.1:0-3385 GCA_052089485.1 Marinobacter sp.
CTACGCCCGGCACTAACCAGCGTTGGGCCGATTTTGACGAACATTGGTGAAGGCTTATCGCTGTCATCCATTGGTCAGGGTGTACTTACCACCCTGCCCGTTCTGCTTCTGGGCTTGGCGGCGCCAATTGCCCCCCGTGCGGCGCGCAAACTCGGCATGGAGCGGGCGGTACTGACGGCCCTCATTATTCTGGGCGTGGCGATGGTTGCGCGGCCCTACCTTGGCGTGAGTGGCTTGTTTTTAGGCACGGCAGTGGTCGGCGGCTGCATAGGCATCATGAGTGTACTTCTGCCCGGAATCGTCAAACGCGACTTCCCCGAATCCGCAAGCCTGATGACCGGCATTTATACCGCCGTGCTGTGCACTGGGGCAGCAGTAGCTGCCGGAGCAACTGAACCGTTACGCATGGCTTTTTCCGGTGCATGGGAACCGGCGCTGGCAATCTGGACAATCCCTGCCATCATCGCAGCACTGGCTTGGTGGCTTCAGCTCGATGGCAAGCAGGTTCCCAAAGCACCCAGCGCACCGAACAAATCGCTGCTCAAAGACAAGCTGGCCTGGCAAATTGCTTTCTATATGGGCCTGCAATCATCGCTGGCGTATACCGTATTTGGCTGGCTTCCTACCATTTTGCAAGACCGAGGGCTCGAGCCGGTTAACGCCGGACTGGCTCTGTCGATATCCATTCTTGTGCAGGTACCAACCGCCATTGTTGCACCCTGGGTAGCCAGTCACATGCGCGATCAGCGCTTTATGGTGGTTGCGGTCATGCTTGCCGTTCTTGCGGGCCTTTGCGGCAGCATTTATGCGCCTATCGAACAGGTCTGGCTGTGGGTGGTTGTGCTGGGGCTGGGTCAGGGCGGCTCATTCAGCATAGCCCTCACTCTACTTGCAGTAAGAGCTCGCGATGCGCAGACCGCCGCACGCTTATCAGGAATGGCCCAGAGCCTTGGCTATACCATGGCGGCACTGGGCCCGCTGTTTGTCGGTGTTCTGCATGAGAAGTTCGATAACTGGAATATTGCTGGCGCCTTCCTTGGTGTGATTGCCGTTGGCGCCATCATTGCCGGGCTCGGAGCCGGCCGTAAGCTCTATGTGCTGGATCACTGAGCAGAGTACAAACGCTATGGCGTGCCATCACCGCGAACACCCAGCCGGTCGAGATAAACGTGCAACTCGGCCTCGCTCATGTCGACGTACTCCAGCACCCGTCCGTAAAGCATAACGGTGGGAACATTCCGCCCGCCCCTCTCTTTCTGGGTTTCATGTATCAGATATAGAATAAGCCTCTCTGTGCGAGTTAGGCCATCACGCACATCCGGAATAACGTCTAGAATGTTCTGCCATTGTTCAGGGTCCATATCCATTCTTTGTAATCTCGCGCCTTCTGTCACTTGAGCGCTATCGAAGCGAATCGCGGAATTGCGATAACTTATTGTCATGCTCGAACTTTTTTCGGATCTCAGCTAGTCTGATTGGCTGTATCCCCACCCACCACTGAGGCCAGATCTGAAAATGAGAAAAATCCGGGGCACCGTGGCTCAGACAACAAAACTGCACTGGATAGTCTTGGGCCTCTCCTTGCTGCTGACTATCACAGCTTGGCAGATTTCTACACGGATTGCCGATGCCAGAGCTAACGATCAGTTTGATCAGCGTATCCAACAACTCAATACCCTGTTGATGGATCGGATGCAAAAATACGAGTTTGCGCTGTTTTCGGGGGTTGGCACCATCCGCATGAATGATGGCAGCGTTACACTGACTCAATGGCAGCGCTTCGCAGAGGCACTTTCCGTGCAGGATCGATTGCCCGGAATCAGCGGAATTGGCGTTATTAAAAGGATTCCTGAAGGCGAACTCGTACCCTTTCTTAGGGAAGAACAAAAAGAACGCCCGGACTTTCGCGTCCATCCGCCCCATACAGGTGCCGACTTCTGGCCTATCACCTATCTTGAGCCATTAGCAGGAAACGAAGCGGCCATTGGCCTGGACATGGCCCACGAATCGAACCGCTACACCGCAGCTTTGAAAGCCATGCACACAGGGCAGACCCAGATTACTGGCCCTATAGTCCTCGTGCAGGATGACGGGAAAAAGCCAGGATTCCTCTTTTTTCACCCCTTCTATCGCACGGCACAAGCACGGCAACAAGACAACAAGGAAGCCGATTTCCTGGGCCTTGTGTACGCGCCATTTATTGTTTCCCGGCTAATGGAAGGCACGCTGGCGAATACTAACCGGTTACTTCACTTTCGCATCCGTGATGGCGAACACCCGCTTTACAGCGAGTTCAACGAAACCGCAGAAAAAAACTACGATACGTCACCCATGTTTCAAGCGTCTTATTCTCTGGATATCTATGGCCGGAAATGGACGTTTGATGTTCAAACAACACAACTTTTCGAAAAATATAATGTTAGCAAACAGCCTGCCGCCATTCTTATAAGCGGCTTGATTATCAACGCATTGATACTGTTCGCTTTCCTTCTGCTATCCAACGCCAAACGGCGGGCCGAGCAGGAAGTTATTGAGAAAACCGCTGAGCTCAAAATGCAGAAACAGGAAGCCGAATCTGCGGTAAAAGTTAAAACGGCCTTTTTGGCGAACATGAGTCACGAAATCCGCACCCCCATGAACGCGATTATCGGCATGCTGGTGCTGCTCAAAGAAGCGCAACACAACGATTACTCCCGGCGCCTGGTGAGCAAAGCGTTTTCCGCATCAGAGGTCTTACTGCAATTGTTGAATGACATTCTGGATCTGTCCCGAATCGAGGCAGACCATATAGAGCTGGATTATCAGCCGTTTGAAATCGAAGCGCTTATCCAGCGTAGCGTTGAGTTATTTGCCATTGTTGCTGAGGAAAAAGGATTGAAACTACGGGTTAATATTGCCCCGTCCACACCCAAGTGTGTAACAGGCGATCTTCTGCGAATCTCCCAAATATGCAGCAACCTGGTCGGGAACGCAATCAAGTTTACCCACGAAGGCGACGTGAGTGTGAGCATCGGGTTTAACCGAAGCGATGACTCCCACGGAATGCTCAAAATCACCGTAAAAGATACCGGCATCGGAATCAGGGAAGAGGATCAGCAACGGGTTTTTGAGAATTTTCGCCAGGCCGACGAATCCACCAGCCGCGTTTTCGGTGGCTCAGGTCTTGGCCTGGCTATCAGCAGCCATCTTGCGCAGTTGATGGGTGCGACACTCACGCTGGAAAGCGCTGAAAGCCAAGGCTCTAAATTCACACTCATAATTCCTGTTGATCTGGCCGTGAACGAACCATGCATTGGCTCTCGCCATGTGTCCAGCCCTATCCGGGTTCACCACCATGGCCTGAACCACAACCTCTCTCTGCTGGAAACCTACCGTGAGCACTGGT
>JBQCZX010000257.1:0-3223 GCA_052089485.1 Marinobacter sp.
CGAACTTTCAGTACTCAGGAGTTTTACGGTGGCAAATACCCCGCAAGCCAAAAAGCGCGCACGTCAGAACGAGAACAGCCGCAAGCACAACGCCAGCCTGCGTTCCATGACCCGCACCTACATGAAAAAGGTTCAGGTCAAGATTGACTCCGGCAACTACGAAGAAGCTCAGGCTGCCTTCAAGACTGCCCAGCCAATTATGGACAGCATGGTCAATAAGGGCGTCTTCTCCAAGAACAAGGTTGCCCGCCAGAAGAGCCGCATGGTCAGCAAGATCAAGGCGCTGAAGAGTGACTGATAGCGCGTTGCGCTAGAAAACTCTTGCTGCAAATAAAAAAACCGGCCTATTAGCCGGTTTTTTTGGTTCGGATACTCACTTTTTTATTAGACAACAACCAGATTATCTCGGTGAATCATTTCCTCATCGGAAATATACCCAAGAATGTCGGCAATGCTGTTGCTCGAGCGACCGGCTATCGCCCTGGCTTCACCCGCATCATAATTAACAAGCCCGCGCGCAATCTCATTACCATCCTGCCCCACGCAAGTCACCATCTCGCCACGCCG
Organism: Marinobacter sp.; assembly: GCA_052089485.1. GTDB lineage: Bacteria > Pseudomonadota > Gammaproteobacteria > Pseudomonadales > Oleiphilaceae > Marinobacter. The sequence continues at coordinate 568 of JBQCZX010000257.1, forward strand.
GAACTGGCCCACAACGGCCTGCACCCCCACCGGAAGCAAACTGCGACCGCCTTGGCGAAGCACCTTTACGGCACCTTCATCCAGCGTTAGCTTGCCCCGGGTTTGCAAATGGCTGGCCAGCCATTGCTTGCGTGCCGCAATACGGCCCTGCTCTGGAAGCAACAAAGTGCCCACAACATCACCTTGGCACAGCCGGCTGAGAACACCCTCAATACGACCGCCCGCAATAACGGTGAACGCCCCGGATCTTGCCGCCAGCCGCGCGGCACGAAGCTTGGTTTGCATGCCGCCCCGGCCCAGTGCACCAGCGCTGCCACCCGCCATGGCATCCAATTCACGATCGCCGGCAAACCGCTCGGTAATCAGGCTGGCATCCGGGTTTTTGCGCGGGTCTTTATCAAACAGGCCAAGCTGATCTGTAAGAATAACCAGGCCGTCAGCCTCAACCACGTTGGTAACCAGAGCACCTAAAGTGTCGTTATCGCCAAAGCGGATCTCATCGGTAACCACCGTATCGTTCTCATTCACAATAGGCACGACACCGAAATCCAGCAGCGCTCTGAGCGTGCTACGACCGTTCAGGTAGCGCTTGCGATCGGAAAGATCGTCGTGGGTCAGCAAAATTTGGGCGGTATGAATGCCGTGGCGCTTAAATTGCGCCGCCCAGGTTTGCACCAAGCCCATCTGGCCTACAGCAGCCGCGGCCTGCAATTCATGCAACTGCTCCGGGCGGTTTTTCCAACCCAGCCGGCTCATGCCCTCGGCAACCGAGCCTGAGGAAACCACCACCAACTCAACGCCCTGCTTTACCAGCGCAGCCATTTGATCCACCCAAAGCCCCAGCGCCTCCACATCCAGGCCACGGCCATCGTTGGTCAGCAAGGCACTTCCGATTTTTACCACCAGGCGGCGGGCCTGATGCAGCTGGGTGCGTTCAGTCATGGTAAAAGCCAAATTCAGTCCGGTGCATAGACCACTTCAACGTCGTAATCGTCGTCGTCAAAGTCATCGTCGTCTTCTTCACGCGCAGCCTTACGGGCCTGCTTCTCTTCCTCTATGCCAGCCCTGGCCTCTTCATCCATTTGCTGTCGTCTTGCAGCTTCCTGCTCGGCAATTTCAGGGTTCTCAGCCTCTTCCTCTGCGCGCTCTTCAATCCAGCGCATAACCGCCTGAGACAGCGGCTTGGTTCCCTCACCGCTTAATGCAGAAATATGGTATACCGGGCCTTCCCAGCCAAGCTCGTCAATAATCGCTTGGCAGTGAGCCTCACGCTCTTCTGCCGGTACCATATCGACCTTGTTCAGCACCAACCAACGATCACGACTGGCCAGGGTTTCACTGAACTTTTCCAACTCATGAACAATCGTATTGACCGCATGGGCTGGCGAGGAACCGTCGTAAGGCGCCACATCCACCAAATGCAGCAGTAACCGAGTGCGAACCAGGTGTTTTAGAAAACGAATACCCAGGCCCGCGCCTTCTGCCGCACCTTCAATCAAGCCAGGAATATCGGCAATCACAAAACTTTGATGCGCCTGCACACTCACCACGCCCAGGTTAGGCACCAGCGTGGTAAACGGATAATCTGCTACCTTTGGAGTAGCCGCAGACACAGACCGGATAAACGTAGACTTGCCAGCATTAGGCAACCCCAGAAGCCCTACATCTGCCAACACCTTCAGCTCCAGACGCAAGTTCCGGAGCTCACCCTCAGAGCCTTTGGAGGTTTGACGGGGTGCACGATTTATCGAAGATTTGAAACGGGTGTTGCCCAGTCCATGGAAACCACCTTGAGCCACCTTCAAGCGCTGGCCGATACGGGTTAGGTCGCCAAGCACCTCATGGGTATCCATATCAACCACAGTGGTACCAACCGGAACTGGCAACACCTGATCTTCACCCTTGGTGCCAGTGCAATTACGGCCAGAACCCTGCTCTCCACCCTGTGCTTTGTGCTTCCGCTGAAAACGGTAATCAATCAGCGTATTGAGGGAATCGTCTGCCTCAAGGTATACGGAGCCACCATCCCCGCCGTCGCCACCATCGGGGCCGCCTCTGGGAACGTATTTTTCACGTCGAAAACTCAGGCAGCCGTGCCCGCCTTTTCCCGCTTCTACAATAATGGTGGCTTCGTCTACGAATTTCATGAAATAAACCCTTTGCGCGTGGCGCATAAACTAAAAAGCCCCGCAGCCTCTAGGAAGCTTTGCGGGGCTCCGGGCGGTTCTGACTTCTTACTGTATCAGCAGAATATCAGTGCCACCCAAGGTTCGACAGAACCGGATCGCCGCTGCTTATGCAGCAGCTGGAACGATACTTACGAACTTGCGGTTCTGCGGACCTTTAACTTCGAACTTAACCTGGCCGCCTGCTTTCGCAAACAACGTGTGGTCTTTGCCCAAGCCAACATTGATGCCTGCGTGGAAACGCGTTCCGCGCTGACGAACAATAATGCTGCCCGCAGATACTGTTTCGCCGCCGTAGCGCTTCACACCAAGCCGTTTCGACTCGGAATCGCGACCGTTACGGGTACTACCTGCTGCTTTTTTGTGAGCCATGACAAGCCTCCTGATTAAGGGGTTTTTTTCTGGGACTTAACCCTGAATACCCGTGATCTTGACTTCAGTAAACCACTGACGGTGGCCCTGACGCTTCA
>JBQCZX010000258.1:0-3200 GCA_052089485.1 Marinobacter sp.
TTTTTCCTCATTTTGAATTTGGTTTCTCAATTATTCAGGCCCTTCATCGTCGCACTACAGCCTCAGGCTGATTCAGCATCGCAATCAACGGGTTTTTCCTCAGCACATAGTCTTTCAACAGATAACCCAGCAGCAACCCAAGCGCAAACCCGCCCAGGTGTGTCACCCAGGCTACGCCGCCTTGCCCGGAGATCATGCCTGCAATATTAATCAGGCTCCAGATCAGGAAGTACCAATGGGGTGCCAGTTTCTTCTGATAAATGAAGAACATGAAGGTAAGGCTGGCGTGGCGGAACCACATCAGATAAAGGCCGAACAGGGCAGCGATAGCGCCACTTGCACCGACCAGCAGCAATGAGCCCTGGCTGGTATTGAATAACAGCAGTTCTGCCAGCGCCGCCATCATGCCTGCAAACAGGTAGAGAGTGAGGAACGCGCCATGGCCCAATGCGTCCTCAAGATTGTCGCCAATAATCCACAGGAAATACATATTGCCAACCAGGTGCATTAGCCTGCCGTGAACAAATTGGTAGGTGAGCAGTTGCAACACAAAGTGTGTGGGGCTTCGGGTGTCGGAGTTCAGGGCCAGGTTGGTAAAAATCCATTCATTGGCCTCCGGCGACAGCAGGCCTGCTCCAAAAATCAGGCTGCACAGAACAACCAGTGTTCGGGTGATCCAGGGGGTGCGCTGCGGTGTTACGTTGTACTCCGCAGGCATGGCGGTCAGGAACTGGAATAACCAGGATTTTCAGGACACTTTCTGGTTCAGATCCGTTAACGCCTGCTTCAATTTGGGTGAGTGCATTACCTGATCGATTTCATGTTTATCCAGCCAAACGCCGTCGCAGGCGGGGCAGCAATCGATTTCGGTGGTGTAGTGCACGAGTAGTTGATAGTGGGTCATGGAAACGCTGCATCGTATGCACAGGCGTTCACTGGTACGAAGTGCAGGGCCAAGGTGAAGCTCGTGGTCGTATTGGTCTATGCAATCGTGTTTCTGTGCAATGGCCTGGTTCAGCGAGCCGTCTTCAAACCACAAACCGTGGCAGTGCCGGCAGCCGAGTATGGCCGGATTGCTGGTGGGTTTCAGGCTCCCTGTGGTGCAGGATGGGCAACGTTTTACGCGGGTTCTGGGCATGAAGCCCTTTTCCTGATTCAACAGTGTCTATTATGGTGTCTGTTGGAATGAGATATTACTCGGATTCAGTCAGATAGTTGCGGGTCAACGTCATATTTCTGGGCGAGCAGTTCGAAGTCTTCATCTTTAAATGTCAGTGGAATTCTTTCAGCGCACATAAAAAAGCAGCAGGAGAACTGCCCCCGCTGCTTTTTTTACGCCACTTGCAACACACTACATAGTTATACGCGAGTCAATGTAACGTCAATGTTGTCACGGGTAGCGTTGGAGTAGGGGCACACCTTGTGGGCTTCGTTGATCAGCGTTTCAGCTTGGGTGTCATCCATGCCGGGTAGCGATATTTTCAGCTCCACTTCGATACCGAAACCGCCGGGAATCTGGCCGATACCTACTTCACCTTCAATCGATGCATCGTCTGGCATGGGCAGCTTGTCGCGGCCTGCCACAAACTTCATCGCGCCGATAAAACACGCGGAGTAGCCAGCGGCGAAAAGTTGCTCCGGGTTGGTGCCCTTGCCGCCAGCCCCGCCCATTGCTTCGGGTGTGGTCAGCTCAACGTCCAGCACACCGTCGGAGGAAATGGCACGGCCATCACGACCACCGGTTGCTTCAGCCGAGGCACGGTACAGAATTTCTTTAACAGCCATAATATAAGCTCCTCGTGGTTTCGTTTAGTCGGTAGCAGTGTGGTAGTGCTACCAGTCAGCGCGCCAAAACTCTGCGCAGCGCTGGTATTAATTTAACGCACAAAAGGTTAGCGCGCAATGTAAATGATTAAGTCCGTGGCTTAACATACAAAATATTTTGGCTAGGCCGGTTTTTTCAGGCTTTCGCGCAGCTTCAGTAGCTGACGTTTCAGCTCTATCAGGTCAGGCTTGGACTGGCCGCTGGCATTGATGACACAGCCGGGGACGCTCTGGGCCTGATCTTGGAGCTCTTGCCCTCTATCAGTAAGGTGCAGTTCAACCACCCGCTCATCGGCTGCCTGACGTTTTCGTGTCAGTAGCCCATCGGCCTCAAGCCGTTTGAGCAGAGGCGAGAGTGAGCCAGGATCAGTCAGCAAGCGCTTGCTTATGTGGCTGACGGTAATTCCATCTTCCTCCCAAAGCACCAACATGGCCAAGTACTGGGGATAGGTCAGGTTCAGGGCTTTCAGTAGTGGCTTGTATGTTTTGGTCATCATTAGTGATGTGGAATGGAGGGCAAAACAGAGTTGGTTGTCGAGCAGAAGCTCGGAGCAGAATGAGTCTTTAGTCATGGCAATACAAACCGTCGCGCTAAGAATCTACGCCCCAGTTTACGGCGATAGTTGGGTGTATTTCTAGCCAATTGCGTAGGCAAGGCTAAATTTCCAAGCTAAGGAAGGTGAACGCGTTTTAGTTTGCTACCGTTTCTCTGATTCACAACTTCCTATAATGCGATAACACCTCACCAAAGGTACACTGTTTCGCCTTTATGCCACCGGATACCTTCGGTGGTACACCAAATTACGCGGATGGCGCCTTGATGTGCTGCCCAGCTGACAGCCTACGGATTTTTGATGGAAAACGAACAATACTTGAGTAAACAACGCAGTCCGAGAGTCGACAAGACTCTCGCTGGCCTTTCCACGCCTATTTACGGTCTCTTTATTCTGGGTGTGCTTTACACTCTGTACCTCGCTCACCAGATTATTTTGCCGATTGTGCTGGCTTTACTTACAAGCTTGTTGCTGTCGCCTCTGGTTTCTCGCATGAATACCGGGTTGCGCGTGCCCAGGGTGGTCAGTTCACTGATTCTGGTATTGCTGGTGCTTGCGGGTATCGCGGGTGTGTCTTTGGCGGTTGCCACGCCAGCGTTGGAATGGGCTGGCAAGGCTCCTGAGGGCATTTCCCGTTTACTGGTCGGGGACAGTGAGCTAAAGCGGCAAATAAGCAAGGTTACGGAGTCTGCCCAGAAAGTGGAGGACTCTGTAAACGTGTTCTCGGATGGCGGGGGAAAAAAGGCTGCCTCGGAGCCCACAACCGTTGTTCTGCAGACCGAGTCCTGGCGTGCGCAGCTAATGAACAAAGCCCGTAATGGT
>JBQCZX010000259.1:0-3198 GCA_052089485.1 Marinobacter sp.
TTTTCGTGAGGGATCGTCTTGCCTATCAGGTTTCCAGAATCCGGGAGCCTTCTGTGCAGGCGGTATTTCATGACATTGTGAGCAAGCGTGGGTTTGCGGTGGCGAAGCGAGTCGCCGAGAACGCATAATTGAGAGTGCGGTGGCGAGGTTTAAATGATGCCTGCGCCTCTCAGGATAAATACCCCCAAGGTTATGGTGACACTGGCCATTAAGGTGGTGATCGCAATGATGTTCGCCGCCAGCCTGTCGTTTCCGCCGAGCGCTTTGGCCATTACAAAACTGGCTGCTGCGGTCGGGCTTGCGAAGAACAGGAATAGCAGGCCGAGTTCGGCCCCAGTAAAACCCACCGCCCAAGCGGCGCCGGTGCAAAGTGCTGGCAATATCACCATTTTCATCAGCGCGGAGCTGAATGCGGTTGAACTGTCGGTGCGCAGAGCGCTGAATGACACCGTTGCGCCGATGCACAACAATGCCAGGGGCAGGGTGAGGGAAGCGAAGTAGTCGCCGCTTGTTAATACCCATTTCGGTAGTTTCAGGTTAAGCCAAGCAACCGGAATGGCCGCGAATACAGAGAGAATGAGTGGATTGCGCAGGATGTCATGAAGGATGCGGCGCCATTCGGGGGATTGCCCTGGTTGGTACGCCGCGAGCACAATCACCGAAAGTGCGTTGTAAGACAGAATAACTACCCCCAGCAGAATACTGCCCGCAGAAAGCCCGAAATCCCCGTAAAGATTTGCCGCCAATGCCAGTCCGACAATGCCGCAATTGCCCCGGAAGGCTCCCTGAACGTACACGCCCCGGTCTTCGTAGGTGATGCGCCAGCGCGCCCAAACCCATGCCAGGGCAAAGCTGGCCAGGGTGGCAACAAAATAGAATGTTAGCAGCCGGGGATTTAAAGACGTGCTGAGATCGGCTTTTATGATGCTGAGAAAAACCAGAGTAGGCAGTGTGGCTTTGAAAACCAGTGCGGAAGCCGTGTGAACGAAAGTGTCATCAATCCAGCCTACTTTTCGAAGGGCTAGTCCGATAAACACCATGGCAAAAACCGGGAGTATGGTTTCCAGTGTTTGTTGGAAAAGGCTGATTAAATCCATTCAGATTGGCCAGTGGGCTGGGGAGTGAAGCGTGTATGATAGATCTGACCGAAAGGTAATGAAATCCCTTGCAGTATGCTAGGGAGGGTGAGCTATAGTGACGCGTGACTTATAAAAAAATATGAGGCTAGCATGAATGCCGTAAACCCCACGCAGGATCAGTTAAAGCAGGTCTTGGCTGATACCCCAAAAGACCAGCCGGTGGTAATGCTCAACCTGCTGAGGTTCCGGGACAAGGCAAGCTATGACGATGAGTCTCGTGAGCTGAGCGGGCGAGAAGCCTACCAGCTTTACATGCGAGAAGCGGCTGCCAGCGTTAGCGCGGTGGGCGCTGAAGTTATCTGGTCTGGCCGAAGTGTAGGATCGCTCATTGCACCGCCGGACGAATCTTGGGATCAAGCTCTGCTTGTGCGTTATCCGTCAATCGATGCGTTTATGGCGATGATTGAGAGCTCTGAGTACAAAGGTGTGGTGAAACACCGCACGGCTGCAGTGAGTGACTCAAGGCTGGTGGCTAACCTGGAACCGCAGCGCTAAAACAAAGCCTGGCTCAAAAGCCCGATTCCAAGACGCCGGTCTGGCGTATCAGCATGTAGACACCTGTGCCTGCGGCGATAGAAAGCAGGGCATTGCGGCGCCATAGGTGAACGATCACCACCAGCGCGCCCGCCAGAATGGCATCAAGCCCGGGCACTGTTGCTGACCAATCCCCCGAACGCTGCAAGAATACCGTTGCTAGCAAAGCCATAACGGCGGCTGGCAGGTACCGCCCTAAATGTTTAATAAGAGGGTGTTCGGTATGACGCTCAAAAAACAGGAATGGAATAATTCTTGTCGCAAAGGTTGCAAGTGCAGCAACGGCGATAAATGCAACGAGATAGCCTGTCTCAGACATGGCTGGCACCCTCCGTTTTGGATTTTGCTCGCAGGTTCCGGTACTGCCACAAAAGCACGGCCGTAACGATGGCGATGGCGCCAATTAACTGATGAGCCGGTGGCAATAACAGCATGGCAATACCCGCCGCAGCTGCGCCTGCCCAAACCGGGAATGCGTCTCCCAAGGCTTTAAGCTGTTCAATTGTCAGTACGATAAACAGAGCTACAAGTGCAAACTCAATGCCTGTGCTGTCGAATGCTACATTGCGGCCCAGTAGTGCCCCCAAAATACAGCCGATCACCCAGTAAACCTGATTGAATGCCGTGATCCGGAAGTCCACATCCAACTCATGAATTGTGTCCTGAGAGCGGGGCCGGCTGGTAAGCAGTGAGTAAGTCTCGTCGGTCAGTCCAAAAATCAGATAAAGCTTGCGCCAGCCTGCGCCCCGGAATTGCCCAAGCAAAGACAGACCGTAAAAAAGGTGGCGAGCGTTGAGTACGAACATGGCAATGAACACTTCCAGTAAGCCCGCGTTTGCGGCAAGAAGGCTTACCGCCAGGATTTGGCCTGCACCCGCATAGATCACCACGCCCATGAGCGGCGCAGCCCACCATGCGTAGTCCAGTTGGGTCGTGAACAGCACTCCAAAAGCCATGCCCAGGGGGAGGTAGCCGAACAGAATCGGAAGTGTGAGGCGAAAAACCAATGAGTTCATTAGCATCCAAACTTTCTTGAAACGAAGGATGATAGAGAATCGTCCTGGTTTTTGAAAGTGGGTAAGGGTTCTCCTTGGTAAGCATAATCCTTAAGATGGCGTTCTTCACAGGAGATTGTATGAGCGACGAAACCGCGCACCAGCCACAACCCGATCCTCGGGAGGAAAAGTTCATTGTAGATAAAGAACTACTGTCGGAAGAGCAACTGAATGGCTTGGCAGAAGAGTACTGCACCCGTTATCACGGGCTCAACGATACCGAAAATCCTTTAGCCGAGCGCAGACGCGTATTGACCGCCATTAGCCAGGGCGATTTGGTGGTCTGGTTCGACCCGGTGGAAAATACCGCCGGGCTTGGTGTGCCGAAATAATTGGTTGACCTCTCAAGGTTTTGATTTGCATCTACCCGGGGGCGTTTGTAAACGGTACAATCGCGCTGATTTCTGAAAGCGGTGTGCGAGGTGGATTTTGATCAGGGTATTGGTTGTAGATGATCATGAGCTGGTTCG
>JBQCZX010000260.1:0-3143 GCA_052089485.1 Marinobacter sp.
CAGTGAGAAGCCGCTGCCACCGGTAATCATCAGCAAAGGAATCAGCACGAACATACCAAGCACTATCTGTTGCTTGACCCAGACTACCGAGGCGGGTGAAAGGAACAGTTCCGAGATCAGTGTAGAGAGCCAGAACGTGGCAATTGTGAGGGTGGCAAGCAGGCCTGCCAGGGCGTGAATACGAACTTTCCTGCCGCGTGTGCTCATGAGTTGGCCTCTTCTTCTGGAGATTGATGGAGTTCATGAATGCGGTTCAGCACCTGCAAGGCTGTTGTTAACTGCTCCGCAGAGAAGTCCTGTTCGATCTGTGCTGCGTGCCGGTTCCAGTCGCTGTTAATGCGCTGGAAAAGAGTCTGCCCATCGGGCGTGAGCTGATACAGCACAGAGCGTTTGTGGCTGGGGTTATGTTGTCGCTCGACAAGCCGCTCGTTCAGCAGCATGTTGAGTTGCTTCTGAGCGCCCTGGCGCGATACCCCCATGTTAGAGGCCATCTGAGGTGCGGTTAGAGGGTGGGGTGCCAAGGCGAGGGCGCCAAGCATTTGCCAGCGGGCGCTGGTAAGACCGAAAGCAGCTGCAAAGCGGTCACCCCAGTTGATCATCTGGCCGTTGGTGCGAAATATCTGAAGGATTGTGGCCGTAAACGGATTGTGCGGTTGAGCGCTCGAGTCGGGCATGGTTGGCATCCTGAGAGCGGTACGTTGATCGTACCTAGCCTACAGTATGACAACTGGTTGTCAATATTGAGCTGCTCGTAATGGTGGGCAGGAGAGAGACTGCGCAGTTATTCCTGCGCAGCCTCCTCAGTCATGTCACTTAAACGTTAAACCGGAAGTGAATAACATCGCCGTCCTGAACAATGTATTCCTTGCCTTCCAGGCGCCACTTGCCGGCTTCTTTGGCGCCGGCTTCGCCGTTGTACTGTACGAAATCTTCATAGCCGATTACCTCGGCTCGGATGAAGCCGCGTTCGAAGTCGGTATGGATCACGGCAGCGCCCTGGGGGGCTGTGGCGCCAATCTTTACGGTCCAGGCGCGTACTTCCTTAACACCGGCAGTAAAGTAGGTTTGCAGGCCCAGCAGGCTGTAACCAGCGCGGATAACCCGATCAAGCCCTGGCTCTTCCATGCCCATTTCACTCAGGAACATGCTTTTTTCGTCGTCTTCCAGTTCTGAAATCTCAGACTCGATTTTATTGCAGATTGGAACGACAACTGCGTTCTCGGCGGTTGCAACTTCGCGCACGGTATCTAGGTACGGGTTGTTCTCGAAGCCCTCTTCACTAACGTTAGCAATGTACATGGTAGGTTTAATCGTGAGCAGGCATAGCTCGCGGATCAGCAGCAGTTCGTCTTTGTCCAGCCCCATGCTGCGCACTGGCTTGCCTTCGTTCAATACGGGCAGCAGGCGTTCAAAGATTTCAATCTGCGCTTTTGCTTCTTTGTCACCGCCTTTGGCAATCCGTTGTACGCGTTTGATCGCTTTCTCTACGGTGTCCATATCTGCCAGAGCAAGCTCGGTATTGATGATCTCAATATCGGCAGCCGGATCGATTTTGTTGGCAACGTGAATAACGTTGGGGTCGTCAAAGCAGCGTACTACATGTGCAATGGCTTCGGTCTGGCGAATATTGGCAAGAAACTGGTTACCCAGGCCTTCGCCTTTGGATGCGCCTGCAACCAGACCGGCGATATCCACAAATTCCATCGTTGTGGGCACCGTACGTTGCGGTTTGACGATTCCCGCCAGTTTATCAAGCCGAGGGTCTGGCATGGCGACCACGCCGGCGTTCGGCTCTATGGTGCAGAACGGGAAGTTTTCCGCGCCAATGCCTGCTTTGGTTAGTGCGTTGAACAGGGTGGATTTGCCGACGTTGGGAAGGCCGACGATGCCGCAGTTAAAACCCATGGAATGCCTCTGCTGGTACTGGAAAATTTGGCCGGATTATACCGGTGTCCGGCAGCAGGTGCGAGTAAGGGATAACAGGGGTGGCAGATTAGCCAGAAGTGCAGGCGGAAAGGTTCAGGCTATCGTGGTCTTGAAACTGTGCAAGCGGTTCATGGCGGCGGCGAGGTTACCAGAAGCTGCATCGGGTAAAACCCGAATGGTTTCGTCGAATACTGCGTTCAGATCTTCTGTTTCACGCTTGCCGAGGCGGCCCAGTACGTAGCCGGTTACCCTACGGCTATCGCCGGGGTGGCCAATGCCAATGCGCAGTCTCTGGAATTCCTTGGTGCCCAGGTGGGCTATGGTGTCTCGCAGCCCGTTGTGTCCGCCATGACCTCCGCCTTTTTTAAGTTTAGCAGTGCCTGGGGGTAGATCGAGTTCGTCGTGAGCGATCAGGATCTGGGAGGGAGAGATTTTAAAAAAGTCCGCGAGGGCTTTTACAGATAGGCCGCTGCGGTTCATAAAGGTAGCGGGATTCAGCAGGTGAAGCTCAATGCCTTGCCACTGAATGCGGGCGTAGTGCCCGTGGAATTTTTTTTCGGGGCGGAGCGACTGGCCCGCTTCACGGGCCAGTGCTTCAACGAAAAGGGCGCCGGCATTATGGCGGGTATTCTCGTAGTCAGAGCCGGGGTTTCCCAGCCCAACCACCATGACAATATCCTGTGCCATCTGCCAACGCCCCCGGAGTTATTACTCCTTGTTTTCGCCTTCTTCGCCTTCGGCTTCGTCTTCGGCTTCGTCTTCAGCTACGTCTGCCTTGACGCCTTTCGGCTTGCTAACAGACACAACAGCTTGGTCGTGCTCTTCGTGTTGCAAAGCCGGGATACGAACGCCTTTTGGCAGTTTCAGATCGCTCATGTGAACAACCTGGTCCATCTCGACGTCAGCCATGTCGATTTCGATGAACTCGGGCAGGTTCTTAGGCAGGCAAGCTACCTCAACCTCGGTCATCAGACGGAACGCAACGCCACCAAAGGTCTTGATTGCAGGCGCGCTATCTTCGTTCAGTAGGTGTATCGGAACCTGAACAACAATTTCCTGGTCTTTCTTAACGCGTTGGAAGTCGGCGTGAGTCAGCAGGAGCTTGTACGGATGACGCTGAAGATCCTTCAGGATGACGCTCTCTTTCTTGCCATCTAGTTCAATGGTCAGAATGTGAGAGAAGAAGGCTTCGTTTTCCAGAGCTTTTTTCAGCTCGT
>JBQCZX010000261.1:0-3030 GCA_052089485.1 Marinobacter sp.
AAGTAACTGAGAGTATCCGTACATGACTAAAGCTGAAGACCGAATCCTTGTTCAAGAACACTTGGCCCATGCCGCAGAGCCAAAGCCGCTCAGCGCTGATGAGAAGGCGCAGCTTGAAGCCCGTATCAAAGCTGCCCTCAAGGAAAAAGACGCTGTGCTGGTGGCGCATTATTACGTGGATCCGGACATCCAGCGCCTTGCCGAAGAAAGTGGTGGCTGTGTCGCAGACTCATTGGAAATGGCCCGTTTCGGAAACCAGCATCCAGCTTCGACCGTGGTTGTGGCCGGCGTTCGTTTCATGGGTGAAACCGCCAAGATACTGAACCCCGAAAAGCGTGTTTTGATGCCCACCCTTGAGGCAACCTGTTCTCTGGACGTCGGGTGCCCAGCCGATGAGTTTCAAGCCTTCTGTGATGAGCACAGCGACCGCACTGTTGTGGTTTATGCCAACACCTCGGCCGCTGTGAAAGCTCGTGCGGACTGGGTGGTAACGTCTAGCTGTGCGCAGGCGATCGTTGAGGACCTGGATGCCCGGGGAGAAAAAATCCTTTGGGCTCCAGACAAGCACCTCGGCCATTACGTGCATAAAACCACGGGTGCCGACATGCTGCTATGGGATGGGTCATGCATCGTGCATGAAGAGTTTAAGCACCGCGGCTTGGAAGATCTCCAGGCTCTATACCCGGATGCGGCGGTTTTGGTTCATCCAGAATCGCCAGACGCAGTGGTTGAAATGGCGGATGTGGTAGGTTCTACGTCGCAGCTGATTCACGCAGTGCAAACTCTGCCGAACCAGCAGTTTATTGTGGCAACGGATAACGGCATTTTCTACAAAATGCAGCAGTTGGCACCCGGTAAAACGCTTATTGAGGCACCTACGGCGGGCAACGGCGCCACGTGTCGCAGTTGTGCTCAGTGCCCGTGGATGGCCATGAACGGCTTGGAAAACCTGCTTCACGTGATTGAGAACGGCGATCAGGAAGTGCGTGTCGATTCTGAAACACGAGAGGCCGCACTCAGACCCCTACGGCGCATGCTGGATTTCACTGCAGGGATTAACTTGAAGGCCGCTGATAACGCCTAAGGTTAGCTGTTTGTGCGCATTTGAAGGCGGCTGGTGATTTCACTCAGCCGCTCGCTTACCACCTGCCGTTGGGCTGAACCTGCTGGCAACTTCTCCTGGGCTTGTCTTAGCTGCCTCTGGGCAGACTCCAGGTCTCCCATGAGCGCATCGTATTCCGCCCGGGCACGGTGAACACCCACTATGTTTCTGGCCATGCCTTCGGCTTCGGCCAAGCGCAGCCATAGAAACTCCTGCTGAGGCATTCTGCGCGTCAACTGTTTGAGATACCCTGCAGCCTGGGTACCATTGCTGGCTGCGATTTCCACATCTGCAAGGGTGGAGGTAATAGGATAGTTGCCGGGGTTTCGGCCAAGGGCATCTTTTAGCAGCGAGCGTGCCTCATCCAGTTTTTTCTCCTGAATCCGAATCTCTGCCAGTGTTACCTGAAAGGTTATCCGCCCAGGGTTGCTGGCTAGCAACTCGTTGATAATATCGGCCGCTTTTTCAAACTGGTTGTTACTTAGATAGGCGACAGCCAGCCCGTATTGGATCGCTTCGTTGCTTTGCGCATCTGGTTTGTTCAGGTAGCTTTCGAAGGTATCCACGGCAATTTCTGGCGAAGTCGCATAATGCACTTGCAGGCGGCTGCGCATCAGGTGGTATTCCTGGGCGTCCCGGACTGTCTTCTCGGGATATTGCTCAGCACGGTTACGAGTATCGGCCACACGGTTCTGCGTTAGTGGGTGTGTTGAGAGATATTCCGGCATGTTGTTTCCTTGAAGCCGGTTCTGGCGCATCATAATCTCGAACATTTCTGGCATGCCCCGTGGGTCTAATCCTGCTTTCGCCAAGATCTCCAGTCCCACCCGGTCAGCCTCCTGCTCGTGTGAACGGCTATACGCCAGCATGTTTTGTATCGCCAGCGCTTGGGTACCAGCAATGGCCGCTATGCCTATATCGGACTGCGTCACCGCAGACAGTACAATACCAGCAATCATGCCAGCGATGGTCAGAGGTGCGCTGGTCTCCTGCTGTTCAAGTCTGCGAGCAAAATGTCGTTGACTTAGGTGGGCAAGCTCGTGGGCGAGTACGGAAGCGAACTGCTGCTCCGTGGCGGCATTGAGAAACAGCCCTCCGTTTACGCCGACAATACCGCCCGGCACAGCAAAAGCGTTGATGGCGGGGCTGTCTATCAAAGCAAGCGTCAGGTTTCGGTTTTCCAGGGGGACTGAGGGCACTAACCGGTAGATAACGGAGCTGAGATAATCGTAGATCAAGGGGTCTGTTATGCGCGGAGCGGATCGGCGGATTGAGACCATCACCTGCTGCCCAATGTCACTTTCCTGTTGCCCGGAAATAAGGCCGCCCCCGGTTCCTCCAATGTTTGGTAGCCGAGTTTCTTGTGCGGTTGAAATAGGGCTTGATGCTAGCGAAAACGATAACGCGATGGCTATCGACAGCTTTCGGTAACAGCGAAGCTCCGTAAGAACGTTAATCATGTAATGCTGTGTGCTCCTGATTCGAACCGTTCCTGTAACAGCAGATTATAGTTGAAGTTCCGGTAGAAAATCCGGATCTACGGATTAACAGGTATTGTGATGCAATACAGTATCACTGGGGGCATAATGCCGGCTTGCGAATTCCATGTCTTGTGATGGTGCACCTTTTATATGGCTGATCTTACACTGGATACGTCTGGGCTTCGTTGCCCAATGCCCCTGCTGAAAACAAAATTGGAACTCAATGGCATGTCCCCCGGCGAAAAGCTTGAGGTAATTGCCACTGACGCTGGCTCTGCCCGCGACATCCCGGCCTTTTTGGCGTTGTCTCGCCACCGCCTGGTGAATTCCTCAGAAACTGATGGCCAGTACTGCTTTGTGATAGAATGCGGCGGCTAATTCCCGGAGTCCTTGATGGTCAGAATTTTACGCGGTCTTGCGCACAAATACTTTTCAGACGACGAAGCC
>JBQCZX010000262.1:0-2976 GCA_052089485.1 Marinobacter sp.
GGCACTGGAACTGATGGTGCCAACCTTGGCTTGATCACGGCAGGTGGTGACCATCAGCTGGTTATACCAGAACAGCTTTTGTGCGCCTTCGTCAGACCCTGGGTAACGCAGGTTGGCGTAGCGGCGCAACTGGTTAATACCTTCACCCACGGCATCCGCCACGTAGGGCGATTTACATTCAACCACTGCCAGCGGCAAGCCATTCACGAAACAAACAATGTCGGGAGTGATGTTCTGGTTGACGCCCTCAATCTTGAATTGATTGGTACACAGAAACTCGTTATTGGCGGGGTTGTCGAAATCGATGATTTTGACCGTTTGCCCTTTGCGCCCCTTGCCCAAATCCTGTTCCACCGACAGATAATTTACCAGCATCTGGTAAATGTCGTGGTTGTATTCCATCAGGGCAGCATGATTGGGGTGGGTGATCTCGCGCATTACCTTGCGCAGGTTTTCGTCGCTGATCCATGGGTTCAGTTTGCGCAGGGCGGTTTCGAGGCGATTAACCAACACCACATCGCGGTAATAATCCCGTTCGCCTTTTTGTGAGCCATAGCCGGATGCTACCGGCGCGAGACTGGCACCGGGCACATACTGCCAGCCCAGCTTGATGAGTTGGCTGATGGCGGGTTGCTCTACTTTGGTTTCTTCGTCTTTAAACATGGTGGCTACTACTACAAACCCATCTGTTATTTTTTGGTTGCTGCTAATAGCAGCTTGAGGCGAAAAATTGAGGCTTAGGGCTAGCGCCATCTGTTCAGGCGCTGCTGGCATTCTCCAGTCGGCAGTCGGGCACCGGCTTTTAGCATTGAGCTCAACGCATCTGCCAGTTCAGTTTGCGACAGTACCCTGTAATGCTCCAGTTCATCCAGAATCCAGAGCACGCCTCGTACATCCAGTTCAGCTTTACGCCCGGACTTTCGCAAGGCTCCATCATTGGTGAGCAGTGTCCAGCTTCTGTCTTTGGCAACAAAGTAACAAGATACATCTGCCAGTGATGAGTTGTTCAGTGACTGCTTAAGCTCAAGTAGCATCGGTATTTCATCACTGCTGAGGGCTTCTACCGCTAGCCCTAGATCCGTTAATTGTTGCCCGGGTGGCCTGCGAAGCTCCCGCCACACGAAATCTGTTGTAACAAATTGATGGGGAAGCTCGAAAACACGCGCTAATAAATCGCTGCGATGGAGGTCAATCCAGATATTGGTGTCAGAGACGAGAACTTTCGTTGGCATCCGAGCCTTCACCTGTTTGTCCTTTTGCTATTACATCCTCAATTTCCTTGAGGCCCACACCAAGTAACTCGGCGGCTCGAGAGGGAGTTACCAACCCTTCAGCCAATGCTCTATAGAGTAGTTGCCGTAAATGGTAGGAGTTTTCAGGCGGCAGCGGCTTGGGCTCACTCTTCCTGTATCCCTTCGACGACCAGAAGCGGAACGTATTTTGGTAGAACGCAGGTTGTACTATTCCCAAATCGAGTAGCCGGCGCAAGATAGCCTGAATGGAAACCCCCCATTCTTCTTTGGCTAACAGAAACTCCTGAAGCAGCACGCGCTTGCGGCTGTGACCAAATGTTGCCCGAACCTGGCTGGCAGGAAACAATAGAGCACCTGCAAATCTGTGGCACCAGTTCTCTTCGTCGCGGGTACCGTGGATAGCCTCTGGAAGCTCCATAACCAAATGGCCCAGCTCGTGGGCCAGGTTGAAGCGCTGGCGCTCTCCAGACCTGTCAGTATTGCTAACGATAACCGCATCGGCCCCAGCGTTGACTACCGCGCAAAGGCCATCAAACTTCTCGTGGGCTTTCAGGCCCACAACCTTAACGCCGTTCTCTTCCAGAGTTTCGGTTAGGTTACCAATGGGGTTGGTGCCCAGGTTCCAGCCTTGTCGCAGGTCTTCGGCTGCCCGTTCAATATCGTCGACACAGGATATTGGAAAGCGCTCAGCCCACTGGGTGAAGCCATTGGATGGGCTCTCGCTTTCGAACACACTTTCTGCTGCCAGGTAGCGCTCCAGATGCTCTCGCACTTGTTCTTTCACGGCTTCCTGTTGTTTCTTGCCAAATGATGAGTGCTTGCGGAAGTCTACCTCTCCAAGCTCAACCGAATCGGAACGAAAGAAGTATTCTGGATTCACACCGAGAATATCGGCGAGCTGAATTATGCGGGTGGAGTTGGGCGTATCCTTGCCCTGTTCATATTTCGACAGAGCCTGCTTTGATATGTCCCCAAGCTGATCAGCAACCTGCTGGAGAGACATGCCTTTCAGGACACGCGCACGACGCAAACGATCATGCAACATGGCTCTTTTTCCTTGATGGGTGGGAAACGTGTTAGTTGACACTTTTATATTATTTTTACTTTTTGTCAACCTTGGGGTTTACTTGGTGCCATCGAGGGGGCTTAGGGGGTAACTTCGGGGGCGACTCAAGGGATTTGGTGGTTTCAACAGCTTGCATGGTTCCATTCTTGTGCACGGTAATCCATCTACTGTTATGTGTAAGCTATTTACACATCAATTCTGCGCGGCGGATGGCTAGTGTGCTGATACCCGAAAGGCCGCGAAGCCGGTGGCCTATCGCTTTGCATAAGCAGGTTTTGCAGGTATGTTAATCGCTGGACTGCGGATTCGCGGTCGGCAAAAAGCCTCGGTGGATTCATCGGGGCTTTTTACTTTTTGCGTCAGGCGACCACGGACTCCCTTTGGTCGGTTTTGACGCGAACTTTGCCGGTGAGCAGGTCTTGCATTAGGGCTTTTTTAAGCTTTTGATTTGAAGCTAGCGTAGACTCAATCATGGTCAATCTGTCATTCAATGTCTGAAAGATATTCATGATTTTTTCCTGTTCCTCGATAGGTGGAACGGGAATTGGTGGCTCGAGAATTTTTGTTGGGGACGTATGACGGACGGTGGTGCCAGTGGCAGTATCTTTAATATGCCCCTTTACGTGGTCTGAGTTCATCACAAAACACAAGTACTCT
>JBQCZX010000263.1:0-2946 GCA_052089485.1 Marinobacter sp.
GGGTGTCGCCAACGCAGGCGACCATGAGGTTGCTCATGAGGTATTCCTTCCATGGGTAATAACCGGTTTTAATCCGAAAACCGACTTGTATTAATACGGCAAAAGACTATATGTTTTTTTGTCCAGTTACCATGATCAGCATGGCAAAGAGTAACTGGGTGAGCTCAAAGCCGGCTGACTCTGCCCATCAGCCGGATCCAGTCGATGGGCAGGCGTTTTTCCAGGCTCGCAAGCTGCGCGGTTTTCGGGTCGAGAGCTTCAACCGGCTGTTTACTGGCGTACACAACGGTGTTGTTGGTTTTGCTTTTGAATGCCAGCAGCACGGGAAAATGCTTTTTTAGCTGGCGAAAGTAGGGCCCGTCGAGTTCCGGTGTGCGGTGGTAATTCAGCGCCAACCAACCACCGGGGCTAAGTGCGCGGCTGCAGCTTTCCACAAATTGGCGTTGTGCCTGTGCCGGGCTCATCCGGTCTGCGCTGTACAAGTCGGCCAGAATCAAATCAGTGCTGGCGTCTGGCACATCATTCAGCGCGTTGCGGGCATCGGCAATGGTTACGCTCAGGCGTTTGCTGTTGGGCAGCTCGAAGTATTCCCGAGCTACGTCCAGTACGGCCTGTCTCAACTCTACGGCGTGCACTGTGCATTCTGGGAAAAGGTGGTGGAATGCACTGGCCAACACTCCGCCGCCAAGCCCTAGTATGGTGATGTGCTTAGGGGTGCTAAAGGCGGCCGGCAATAGCATTGCTCGGTTATACTCATGTACAGGAACGTGCGGGTAGCGCCGATCTATCTTGCTCTGCTCAAACACTGAGTTGAAGGTTAGTACCCGGTGCTTGCGGTAGTCGATCACCAGAATACTGCCGAGTTTGTCCCGACTGTGGTGAATAATCTCGCCTTTGTTGAACATGTGGTGCTCTTTGAGAAAGTCTGGGCTAGCGATCCAGGTACTTGATGACATCTTGCGCGCCTTTGGTGCGAGCAAGGCTCAATGCAGTATTGCCCTCTGCGTCTTGCAGCTCCGGTTTGGCGCCTTTTTCCAACAGAAGTTGCACGGTATCTGCATGGCCATTGCTGGCGGCAAGCATCAGCAGGCTTTCGCCGTCGCTGGTGCGTATATCCACGGGTACGCCGGCTTCCAGCATAGGGCGCAACATGCTGGTGCCGCCGTTGCGGGCCAACTCAAAAATCCCTTGGGCAAAGGCAATGGCATCTTCATCCAGTTGGTTTTCTGGGTCTTGCGGCTGGCCGGGTTTGTGTTCGCTCATCTGGGCTCCGTTTAAAAGGTTGCTGAAAAGTTGCTGTGGACGTTGTTATAGACACAGGTACGATACCGTTGATACAACCTATTATCACAGAATGTTGTTGTCTCTGGCACAATCACTAAGATAGAGGCGAGCTATTAACCGCAATAACCAATAGGAGAAAGCACCATGAAACTGAACGTAGAGGGTATTGAAGAGGGCAAGCCGGTCCCGGAGATATTCGCGTTCGGCGTGTTCCACCCGGAGGATCACATGAGCTTTGGCCCGAACCGCAACCCGGAAATATCCTGGAGTGATGCACCCGAAGGCACGAAAAGCTTCGTGGTGATGATGTTTGATCCAGATGTGCCCAGCATTGCAGATGATGCAAACCAGGAAGGCAAAACGATTTCAAAAGACATTCCAAGGGTGGATTTCTTCCACTGGTTGTTAGTTGATATTCCCGCCAGTGTGGGCCGGATTCCCGAAGGCGAAGACAGCGATGGCGTGACACCCAAAGGTAAAGACGGCGGCCCAGGCCCTGTAGGCCTGCGCGGGGTGAACAACTTCACTCAGTTTTTGGCTGGCAACCCTGATATGGCTGGTACTTACAGCGGCTACGACGGCCCATGCCCGCCGTGGAACGATGAGCTGCTGCACCACTATTACTACGAGGTGCATGCGTTGGGCATCGAATCTCTGGGCCTTTCTGAGGAATTTGATGGCGAAGCCGTGCGCAACGCTATGAAAGGCCACATTCTGGCCAGTAGCCGGGTGACGGGTACCTATACGCTGAACCCGGATCTGCGCGAGCACTGATTAGGCGGAGGCTCAATCAGTCCAGTCAATGGCTCTGTAATCGAAGCTGTCTTCCAGTGTGGGTTTGACGATTTGGAAGTACGGGGAGGCATCAAAATCCCGTGGGGTGAACAAGGATGTTTGCCGGATTCGGTAGTGCTCGCGGATGCAGTCGGCGCAGTTCGGGTCGTCTGAGGGTATTGATTGAACGGATGGAAGTATGGGATACCGCAGGCGCTGGAAACCTTCGGCAATAAACGTCGAACAAATGGTGCGTGTTGGATCACCACTACCGAAGGTCAGCAGCTTGTGCCTGTGTCGTGAAGGAACCGGGGGCGTTTGGATAAGGTAGCGCGCCAAATCAAACACGTTTTTCAGGTCGTACTGGTCGCCCAGCCTGCTCAAAGCATAATCGGTAAGCAGGTGAAGATCCTTCTTGTCAAGCCCTATAGGGCGGCAAATGCGGGTATGGCTGTTGCGATAAAAGGACAGTGGCAGAGTACGAATACCGAACTCTATATCTGCTTCGATCAGCGTAAGAGGTTCGCCGTTTTCGTTTGTTCCCAGCCCTGCATCTGGCCCAAGATAGAGCATGGCATGGGACCAGGTGGACTGGGTTAGGTACTTTATCGCCACGCTGATGCGCGTATCGCCCTCCACTAGCAGAACATCTCCCGGCTGCAGTACTCTTTCCATAGCTTCATAGGTTGAGGTGCGCACTGAATGCTGTGCCACCTGTTTGGAAAGGTAAGCGGCGAGATGCTTCGAGAGCCAATTCAGGAACATTCTTCACTCCGGTGGTGTGCGGGGGAGTTAATGGCCACCTGTTGGCCTTCCAGGGCTTAATTCTAGTCGTTCTTGCCGATACGTACTCTTTTACACAGGGTTGGTGGCCAGGATTTTCTTCAG
>JBQCZX010000264.1:0-2717 GCA_052089485.1 Marinobacter sp.
CGGGCGTTATTTTCTTACAATCCGTGGCTTCACCCAAAGCAAGATTATCCGGACTGGTCCATGTCAGCAGCTCAGAACAGCAAACCCCAGCACACGCCCATGATGCAACAGTACCTCAAAATTAAAGGTCAGCACCCGGATGAGCTGGTGTTCTACCGCATGGGGGACTTTTACGAGCTGTTCTACGACGATGCCAAGAAAGCCGCAGAGCTGATGGATATTACCCTCACTGCGAGGGGCCAGTCCGGCGGCAACCCAATTCCCATGGCAGGCATCCCGTTTCATGCATCTGAGGGATACATTGCACGGCTGGTCAGAGCAGGTCAATCCATCGCCATTTGCGAGCAAATCGGTGACCCGGCAACCAGTAAGGGGCCTGTAGATCGCCAAGTGGTCAGGATTGTTACCCCTGGCACTTTGAGCGACGACGCCTATCTGGAAGACCGCCGCGACAACCTGCTGGCTGCCATATTCCACCACCGGGAGCAGTTCGGCTTTGCGTCACTGGATATCTCCAGCGGTCGGTTTGTGGTTTCAGAACTGGACAATCTGGAAGCCCTGCAAGGAGAACTGCAGCGCTTGCGCCCGGCGGAAATACTTATTAGCGAAGACTTCCCTTTTGAAGAAATTTTGGCCGGCTTTACGGGTATTCGTCGCCAAGGGCCTTGGCTGTTTGAAGGCGATACCGCCCGCCGAGTCATCACGCAACAATTGCAGGTTCGCGACCTCACCGGCTTTGGCTGTGAAGACCTCAATTTGGCCATTTGTGCCGCTGGTTGTCTGCTGCAGTATGCAAAAGAAACCCAGCGCACGGCCCTGCCCCACATTCGTAAACTGACCCGAGAACTGCGCGATGAGGCGGTGATTCTGGATGCCACCAGTCGCCGGAATCTGGAGATAGACGTAAATCTCATGGGCGGCCAACAGCATACCCTGGCTTGGGTAATGGACAGAACGGCAACGTCTATGGGCGGCCGGGAGCTTCGGCGCTGGCTAAATCGCCCACTGCGGGATGTGGATGTGGTGCAGCGGCGCCAGCAAGCGGTATCTGCGCTGCTCGAGGGCTTCCATTATGAACCGGTACACAGCCTTCTGAAGGCTGTGGGTGACATTGAGCGTGTACTGGCCCGCGTGGCCCTGCGTTCAGCCCGCCCGAGAGACCTGGCCCGCTTGCGAGATGCTTTTATAGCTCTGCCGGAGCTGCAAGAAACATTAAAGCCGGTCAACTCCGATCACATTGCAGAGTTGGCCACAGTAATTGGCGAGTACCCAGAGCTGGCGGACATGCTGGAACGCGCGGTTATCGACAATCCGCCAGTTGTAATTCGTGAAGGCGGCGTGATCCGCGAAGGTTTCGACGAACAGCTAGATGATCTGCGCAACATCAGTGAAAACGCCGGCCAATACCTGCTGGATGTAGAAACCCGAGAGCGTGAGCGCACCGGCATCAGCACCTTGAAGGTCGGCTACAACCGGGTACATGGCTATTACATTGAAATCAGCCGGGCGCAATCGGCTCAGGCGCCGGTGAACTATATTCGCCGCCAAACCCTGAAAAACGCCGAGCGCTTTATTACGCCTGAATTGAAAGAGTTCGAGGATAAAGCCTTAAGCGCCAAAAGCCGCGCGTTAGCCAGAGAGAAAGGCCTTTACGACGAAGTGCTAGAAACAGTGGCCGAGCAACTTGCGCCGCTGCAGGATGCAGCCCAGGCATTGGCTCAGCTGGATGTGATCAGCAACTTTGCCGAGCGCGCCACCACGTTGCGCTTTGCCGCACCTGAGTTCCGCGACTCCCCGGGTTTCGATATTGAAGATGGACGGCACCCGGTAGTGGAACAGCTTCTTGATGAGCCCTTCGTTCCCAACAACTTGGTAATGGACACCCAGCGCAGGATGCTGGTTATTACCGGCCCGAACATGGGCGGTAAGTCCACCTACATGCGCCAAGTCGCTCTAATTGCGCTACTCGCCTACACCGGGAGTTTCGTGCCTGCAAACCGGGCCGTACTGGGGCCAGTGGATCGCATTTTCACGCGCATGGGCTCATCAGACGATATTGCAGGCGGGCGCTCTACCTTTATGGTAGAAATGACAGAGACTGCGAACATTCTGCACAACGCCACTGAATTCAGCCTTGTGTTGATGGACGAAGTAGGTCGAGGCACCAGTACGTTCGATGGTTTGTCGCTGGCTTGGGCCACAGCTGAGCACATGGCAAAAGAAATTCGCTGCTACACACTGTTCGCCACGCACTATTTTGAACTCACGCAACTGGCAGATGACCTTGAGCATGCGGTAAATGTGCACCTGACTGCGACTGAGCACGACGATAGCATTGTATTCCTGCACAACGTACACGAAGGCCCTGCCAGCCAAAGCTATGGCCTGCAGGTAGCGAAACTGGCGGGTGTGCCCCAGAACGTTATACGCAACGCTAAAACGCAATTGGCTCAGCTGGAAGGTAACGCAGCGCCGGCTACGCCCTTGCGTTCGTCAGTAGCTGAAGCTGGCCCCAAGCCGCCGGTAACACCCAGCCAGGCTATTTACCAAGGCGACATGTTTTCCAGTAATGAGCCCAGCGCCGTGGAAGACGCGCTTCAGGATATCGAGTTAGACGAATTATCACCCAGAGAAGCCATGAACCGGCTGTACGAATTGAAGGCATTATTGAAAAACTGACAGGAAGTTGACCTGGGTAATAAGGTTATAGCAGCCAA